>CAZCVP010000003.1:10289-96589 GCA_964501915.1 uncultured Enterobacterales bacterium | reverse complement strand
CGACACCATCGACAACCTGGTGCTCGGCAACGGGGCGGTCATCGCGTTGCTGGCCGAGGCCCACCAGCAGGGACTGGAGCTGACCCCGTGATCACCCTGTGGCTCGCCCTGGCCTGCACCGGCGAGGAGCCGGAGGTGGAAGAAGAGCCCGTCCACCCGGTGCTGCTGGGCGGGGAGGGGGTCCGGGAGCGGGTGCTCGCCCGCCTGGACCGTGAGGCCTACGGGTTCATCTGGGAGCGGGTGGAGAGCCTGGCCGCCCGGGAGCACGAGGACGACGGGAACTGGGAGACCGGCCCCAACGGCCGCAACGCCGAGGCCGCGATGGCCAACGCGCTGAAGGCCTGGCTCCACGACGACACCGACGCCGCGGACAAGGCGATCGACTTCCTGGAGCGCCTGGAGACCGACTTCTGGCGGACGGAGGACTGGGACGCCAACATCCGCGTGCCGGCCACCACCATCAACCACGCCCTGGCGGTCGACCTGCTGCTCGCCACCGAGGGCATCGACGAGGGCGACCTGGCCCTGGGCATCGAGAACCTGCTCGACGTGACCGACGAGGTCCACGCCCGCTACATCGAGGACGAGATCTTCCGGCTCACGGCGCTCTACTACAGCCAGAACAACCACCCGATCCGCACCGCCACCTCGATGGTGGTGCCCGGGCTGCTCTTCCAGGACGATCCCCGGGCCGCGGACTGGCTGGACTGGGGCCTCGGTGAGCTGGAGTACCTGCTGGGCGCCAACGGCCAGTACATCCAGCCCGACGGCGGCGTGTCCGAGGGCCCGGCCTACTACAGCTTCGCCCACGGGGCGATGATCCCCACCCTCATCGCCGCCCACAACGCCCTGGACGCCGACGACCTCCACACCCGCACCTGCATCACCCGCAACGACGCCGATCCCTGGACCGACCACGGCTGCGTCGACGGGGAGTCCTTTGCCTTCGACAACCCCCTGGACTCCGACCGGCTGGTGAAGGCGGCGGAGTGGTGGATCACGGTCCAGCTCCCCTGGGGCGACCGCCCACCCTACGAGGACGGCCGCTTCGGGGCCCTGACCGGCGGGGCCCTGCTCTCGTCGTTTGGGGGCGGGGGGCACCTGCGGTGGTCCTGGGAGACCAGCCGCGATCGCCCGACGGACATCGGCTACGGGCTGGACGGGACCGCCTGGCACCTGGCCTGGTGGGACGACGAGATCGAGGCCACCGAGCCCCCCTGGACCAACCGCTTCATGGACGACGCCGGGGTGGCGGTCTTTCGCTCGGACTGGAGCCACGACGCCGTCTGGGGTCTGTTGATCGCCGAGCACGGCAGCGTGCGCAAGACCCTGCACGACCACGTGGACTCGCTCTCCTTCACCCTGGCCGCCTACGGCGAGTACCTCTTGATGGACCCGGGCTACTACAAGCCCAACGAGCTGGCCAACGCCCTCACCTCGGCGCCCGAGGCCCACAACGTCGTCCTCATCGACGGCAAGGGAGCGCCTTCCAAGGGGCTGCTGGAGGACTTCGGTGACACGGACGCCTTCCTCGGCGAGACCCTGGACGCCGAGGGGCTCGCCTATGCCGAGGCCCGCCAGACCTACGAGGACACCGACCTGACCCGATCCGTCGTGTTCGTCGACGAGAGCTGGTTCGTCATCGCCGATCGCCTGTCCACCGAACGCACCGATGCCCGGGAGCACGCCTGGCGCATGAGCGGCTGGGCCGGTCGCGAGTCCGGCGGCACCTTCACCCTGAGAGAGGACGGCGCCACCTGGGAGCGCACGGCGGCCGGCGTGGCGGTCCACCTGGCGGCCACGGAGACGGGCCTCGAGGTCACCCAGCCCCCCTACGAGGAGGGCCAGGCGCCCTACGTGGACGAAGTCGGCGGGAGCAGCAACGGCAGCACCCACCACGAGGTCATCGACGGCGTCGTCGAGGCCGTGAGCCCGGGGTTCCTGGCGGCGGCGACGCCCTACCGGGTCGGCGACGCCCCCATCGAGGTCACGGAATTGGACGCAGGGGAGCACGCTGCGGCCTTTCTTGTGACAGGTCCGGACAGCACCGACGTGCTCTGGCTCCGTTCCGAAGGCGCCGCCGAGTCCCTGGAGGTCGAAGACACCGTGCTGGAGAGCACCGCGGAGCTGGTGGTCCATCGGCTGGAGGGCCCCGAGCCCTTCACCCTCCAGGTCGACGGTGAGAGCGTGTCCCTGGCGGGTCGGTGAGGGCCCTGCTGGCGGGTTAGCTCCCTTCCATGAGCTGGATCGCCTGTCTCACCTTGTCCGCGGCCCTGGCCGGCGATGCGCCGGAGGTCCTCGACACCGACACCACCTGGTCCGAGGTCGAGAGCCCGATCCTCGTGGCGACCGAGGTGGTGGTCGAGGAGGGGTCCACCCTCCACATCGAGCCCGGGGTCGAGGTCCGCCTCTCGGCCGAGGCCCGCATCGTCGTGCAGGGGGGCCTGGTCGCCCGTGGCACGGCCGAGGACCCGATCCGGTTCGTCGGCGACGAAGGGGCCCGCTGGGGTTCGATCGTCTTCGAGGACACCGCGATCGACGCCACCTACGAGGCGATCGACGACTACGCCGGCGGCTCGATCCTCGAGCACTGCGAGCTCGACGGCGGCAGCCGCATGCTCCAGCTCCTGGGCGCCTCGCCTCACATCCAGGCCACGACCTTCCGCGACGGCTGGCTGGACCCCGAGGGCACCGAGGGTGGGGGAGCCCTGTACATCACCGACGGCAGCACGGCCCGGGTGGTGGACAGCCTCTTCGAGGACAACGCCGTCGGTGGCTACGGCCAGGGTGGCGCCGTCTTCGCGCTCTGGTCCGACCCGATCTTCCAGGGCAATGTCTTCCGGGGCAACGAGAGCGTCTACGGGGCGGCCGTCACCCTGGAGGGGGTGTCCTCCCCGGTGGTCGGCAACCTCTTCGAGGCCAACGTCAGCGGCTGGGAGGGGGGCGCCATCTCCCTGGTCTCGACGCCGCTGGCCTTCCTCGACAACCGGGTCGTCGACAACGAGGCCGTGGTCGACGGTGGCGGCGTCCACGTCTGCGTGACCTGCTACCCCCACTCGGTGCCCTTCTTCCACGACAACGTCATCACCGGCAACACCAACCTGGTGCACGGCGCGGCGGGTCTCGGCGGCGCCTATCTGCGCGGCATGTCGGACAACGATGTCTACGACAACCTCATGGACGGCTACCCAGCCGACTTCGCCTGGCACAACCGGGCGCTCGACGAGTACCCGGCCTGGGTCCACAGCCCCAGCATCGCCCACAACTGGTGGGGCACGACCGACGAGGGCGACGTCGCCGAGACCATCTTCGACGGCGAGGACGAGGACGGCCTCGGCGTGGTCGATCCCCTGCCCCTGCGCCAGAGCGCCATCGGCGAGCCCTCCCCCCGGGTCACCTTCACCACCCGCAAGCTGCACTACGAGTCCGACGGCGAGGACATGCCGCTCTTGCTCACCCTCTACAACCCGGGCGAGGAGCGGGAGTTCGAGCTGGCGCTCGTGCTGGTGGCGGACGGGGCACCGCCGGCCTTCCACCCCGGGCTGATCGACGTCCCGGGGGCGGAACGGGACGGCGATCTCATTCGCCTGACCCTGCCGGCGGGCGTCGCCTGGTACGGCGTGGTCCAGACCTCCACCTACGACGAGACCACCCCGGTCGCCCACGTGGCCCTGCACGCGGCGCTCTTCGACGCAGCCACCGGCGAGCGCCTCGGCGACGTCTCGACCGCCCCCTTCGACCTCGGCTCGGAGGACTCCCGATGACCCTCACCCTGCTGGTGTCGCTCTCCGCCTGCTACCGGGCCCCCTGCGACGTCGAGGCGGCGCTGGAGCCCGGCTGTGGCCTCCAGGTCGACGACCAGGACGTGCACCTCGGCGACGAGCTGGAGCGGCTGGAGCGCAAGCTCGGCGAGCCCGTGAGCCACGCCGACTACGGCCCGCTGGGCCTCCGTGTGGGCTGGGCCGGCGACGTGTCGGTCTTCGTCGACGAGCTGGGCCTGGTGACCTCGCTCCGGGTCGGGGCTGGCTTCGGCGGCCAGACCGCGGACGGGCTGGGGGTCGGCAGCTCCCAGGAGGCCGTGACCGCGGCGCTCGGGGAGCCCCAGGTCGATCCGATGCTCGGGAGCTGGTGGTACGCCGATCCGGGCATCGGCTTCGAGTGGGACGAAGGCGTGGCCACCCGTGTGGTGATCGGGAGCCGGTGACCGTGCTGACCGCCCTGCTCTGGGCCTGCACCGGTGGGGAGCCGACAGGCGACTCGGCCAGCGACTCGGCGGTCCCCGAGGTCGTGGGCTGCCCGCCCGGCCCCGCCGAGGGCGGCGTCGACAGCGACGGCGACGGCTATGGTGACGCCGACGAGCTGGAGGCAGGCACCGATCCCGAGGACGCCGACGACGTCATCTACGCCGGTGGCTGGCCCTACCGGGCCGGCAAGCTCCCGGACGACGAGGGGGCCTGGGAGGTGTGGCCGGCGCGGGGAGGGCAGTTCCCCCGGCTCCGGGCCGTCGACCAGTTCGGGGAGACGGTCGACCTCTACGACTACTGCGGCCAGGGCGTGCCCGTCTTCATCGACGCGGCGGCCTCCTGGTGCGGCCCCTGCCAGGAGATGGCGAGCTGGCTGGGCGGCGAGCCCTCCTCCTTCGACCCGGAGGGGCGCTGGTCGGACGTGCCGGCGCAGGTGGCGGCGGGCGAAGTCGCCTGGGTCACCGTGCTCACCGAGGGCCAGGACCACCAGCCCCCCGGGCCCGAGGCGGCGGCGGACTGGTACGCGAGCTGGCCCAACCCGGCGGTCCCGGTGCTGGTGGACGCCGACAAGCGGCTGTCCGACTGGCTGAACCTGATCGGCCTGCCGGCGCTCCAGCTCCTCGACGAGGACCTGCGGTTCCTCGTCTACGACTCCAATGGCTACGAGACCGCGCTGAATTCGCTCTGAGCCGGTTTTTTGGCTGACGACCTGTCAGGATATGTTATCTGACAGTTCGTCAACTTATGCCACGTACCCCTGACCACGACAAGCGCCGCGCCCTGGCTCGCCGGGCCATCGACATCCTCCAGCAGGAGGGTCTGTCGATCTCCACGGCCCGGCTGGCCAAGCTGCTGGAGATCAAGCGGCCGACGCTGCTCTACCACTTCCCCACGCGGGGCCACCTCGCCGAGCTGGCGCTCGAGGACCTGCTCAGCGAGCAGACGGCGGCGATCCTGCCCGAGGTCCTGAAGCACGATCACCCCCTGGACCAGCTCCAGGCCCAGGTGAGCGCGATCCACGCCTTCCACCAGGGCCATGAAGCACGCCTGTTGTTCCTGGCCCAGGCCATCGCCACCGTCGGCGCGAAGCGCATGGCGGAGATCATCGACGTCGGCAACCGGGTCTACGAGCCCTACCGGCGCCTGCTCGCCGAGCGCATCGAAGAAGAGGTCGCGGCGGGCACGATGGCCCCCTGTGATCCCCAGGCCCTGCTCGCCCTGGTGCGGAGCGTCACCGATGGACTCATCGTCCAGCGGGTGATGAACGGCATCGATCTCGGCCCGGTCCACGAGCTGTTGTGGACCCGGGTGCTCGAACCCCTCAAGCGCACGCCGGAGGACTCCCCGACATGACCCCTGCATTCCCCCTGGAGGGCCGCGAGGCTGCGCCGATCCTCGCCGACCTGGTGGACCACCGGTCCCGGGACCTGCCCAGCGATGGCCGCGCCTTCGCCTATGTCTACGACGCCGGCGAGGAGCACCGGGCCCTGGCGCGGGAGGCCTTCGCGTCGTGCATGACCATCAACGGCCTGGACCCGACGGTCTACCCCTCGGCCCGCAAGATCGAGAACTTCGTCGTCGGCGCGATGCTGGACCTGCTCCAGGCCCCCGAGGGCGCGGTGGGCACGGCCACGGCGGGGGGCACCGAGAGCGTCATGCTGGCGGTCAAGACCGCCCGGGACCACGCTCGCAAGACCCGCCCCGAGGTGGTGGCGCCGAAGATGCTCCTGCCGGAGACGGGCCACGCCTGCTTCCACAAGGCGGCCCACTACTTCGGCATCGAGATCGTGCGGGTCGACGTGGACCCGGTGAGCTTCCGGGCCGACGTGGCCGACGCCCGGGCCAAGATGAGCCCCGAGGTGATCCTCGTCGTGGGCTCGGCGCCCAGCTACGCCCACGGGGTCATCGACCCCATCGAGGAGCTGGCAGCCCTGGCTCAGGAGCACGGGACGCTGATGCACGTCGACGCCTGCGTCGGCGGCTGCGTGCTGCCCTTCATGCGGGACAACGGGGTCGACCTGCCGGCCTTCGACTTCGTCGTCGAGGGCGTGACCAGCATCTCCGCCGACCTGCACAAGTACGGCTTCGCGCCCAAGGGCATCTCCGTCGTGCTCCAGCGGACCCGGGCGCTGCGGGACGCCCAGTACTACGCCTGTGCCAACTGGAGCGGCTACGCCGTCGTCAACGCCACCACCCTGGGGTCCAAGTCGGTGGCGGCGATGGGGGCGGCCTATGCGTTGATCCAGCGGCTCGGGCGCCGGGGCTACCGGGAGCGGGTGGCCCGGATGTGGAGCGCCACCCGGTCGCTGGTGGCTCGGATCGACGCCCTGGACGGGGTGCGGCTCGTCGCTCGGCCGGACATGAACCTCTTCGCCTTCACCACAGAGGGGGGCGACGTGTTCGAGCTGGCGGATCGGCTCACCGAGTTCGGCTGGCACGTCCAGCCGACCTACGCCTTCGGGCGCTCCCCGGCCCACATCCACCTGACCCTCGATCCCAGCAACTCGGCCGGGGTGGAGCGGCTCGGCGCAGACCTCGAAGCCGCCCTGGTGGACCTGCCGCCCGCCCGGGAGCCGCCGGCGCCCGTCGTGGCGTTGCTGGAGCAGATCGGCCTCGGTGACGGCCTGGACATCGACCCCGGGCTCCTGATGGCCGAGCTGGGCATCACCGATGGCCAGCTCCCGGCGAAGTCCTCCGACATCCACCGCCTGATCGACGCCGCCTCCCCGGGGGCAAGAGAGCGCCTGCTGGTCCTCTTCATCGGGGAGCTGTTCTCATGAAGGTCCCCGGCGCGCCCCTGCGCATCGCCTACGGGCGGGTCTTCCACGAAGCCAACGCCTACTCACCGCTGCTGACCGAGCGGGAGGACTTCGAGCGCATGCACTTCTTCGAGGGGCCGGAGCTGGGGGCCAGGACCGCCCTGAGGGGCTCGGAGATCGAGGGCTACATGGCCCACGCCGAGCTCACCGGCTTCGTCCAGGCCGCCCGGGCCGCCGGCGGCGTGACCACCGTGCCCCTGTCCTCGATGCTCGCGATCCCCAGCGGGCCGGTGAGTCGGGCCTGCTTCGAGTGGATCCAGGACACGCTCATCGGCCACCTGCGCCAGGCGGGTCCCCTCGACGGTGTCTACCTGGCCCTGCACGGGTCGATGGAGGTCGACGGGCTGCTGGAGGCTCCCGAAGCGGTGTTGCTGCGCGGTGTCCGGGAGATCGTCGGCGAGCAGGCTCGCATCGCCGTGAGCTTCGACCTGCACGCCAACCTCAGCGCCGCGATCCTGGACCAGCTCGACGTGCTCATCGCCTACCGGACCAACCCCCACTGGGACCTGGCTCCGACGGGCTGGCGTGCGGGTCGGCGGCTGATCCGGGTGCTGCGGGGCGAGGTGAACCCGGTCCATGCCTGGCGCAAGCTGCCGATCGTGCTCGGCGGTGGCATGACCATCGACTTCCTCAAGCCGATGCGGGCGGTCTTCCGCTGGATGAAGAGGCTCGAGCGGGACCCGCGCGTCATCAGCGCCAGCCTGTTCATGGTCCACCCCTACACCACGGCCGAGGACCTGGGCTGGGCGGTGCACGTCTCCACCGACGACGACCCGGAGCTGGCGGCCGAGCTGGCCGAGGCCCTGGCCGACCGGGCCTGGGCCCAGCGGGCGGTCGAGCTGCCGCCGATGCGCTCGGTCGACGAGGCCCTGGACGAGGTCCGCACCAGCGCCTGGCGTCGCACCGGCCCGGTGACCCTGGTGGACATGGACGACATCGTGGGGGCCGGGGCCCCGGGGGGCAACACCCACTTCCTCCGGGCCCTGGTGCGCGACGACCGGGGGCTCAGGACCCTGGTCCCGGTCCACGATCCCGCCGCCCTGGAGGCCACCTGGGACCTGGACATCGGCAGCGCGGCGACCGTGCAGGTGAGCGGGACCCCCGGCTATGGGCAGCCGGAGGTGGAGCTGAGCGGCACGGTCGGTGCCCGCCACGTCGGAGACTTCGGACGGGTCGTGCGGCTGGACCTCGGCACCGTCCGAGTCGCCATCTGCGAGCGCTCACCGCTGCCGATCCATCCCCGGTTCTGGCGGGACCTGGGCGTGGAGCCCCGGCGGGCGGACGCGATCGTCCAGAAGAACTTCTTCCACTACCGGATCTTCTACGCCGCCACCTCCTTCCGGCACCTCCCGGTCGTGAGCAGCGGCGCCACGAGCTTCGATCGGGTCGTCCAGCGCCAGTACCAGGTGCCGACCTGGCCGGGCAGTGCGCCCGACGGCTGGCGGACCGGGGACCCGGTGCTGCGGGGCATGGCTCGGCACGCCGGGAGCGCATCCGCGGGGTAGAGTGGCCGTTCCCATCGGCAGGGGCTTCGTGCGGTGTCGCTGACGATCAGCCCGGAGATCACCCAGGAGGTCCTGGCCGGTCCCCTGTTCGAGGGGCTGGCCCCTGCGGCCGTGGAGGCCTTCCTGGAGGGGCTCCCGCGCTGGGGGTTCAACCACGGGGACGCGCTGTTCCGCGAGAGGGAGGCGGCGAGCGCCATGTACGTCGTCGTGGCGGGCTCGGTGATGGTCGCCCGGCTGACTCTCGGCGGGCCCTACAGGCTCTCCGCGAGCCCGCACACCACCGGCTTGTGGTCGAAGTAGATGGCGTCGATCACCGGGTCCCTGCCCTCGGTCACCCCGGCGATCCAGCAGCTCCCGGCGAAGGCGTCGCTGACCACGTGGTCGATGTCCGCCAGTCCGCCGTAGGACCCCGGCGCGTCGGGGCCGACCTCGGTGTGGAATGCGAACTCGGAGTCTTCGTTGACGAAGTCGTTCCAGCGCACGGCGCTGTCGTCGGTCCCCGTGAAGCGACCGGGGTCGGTGTTGAAGTCCCCGAGGATCAGGTTGCGCGCACCGTTGGCCGCCGGCTCTCCGTCTCCCAGGTCCACGAAGACCTGCTCCACCTGGGCCACGCGACACTGCTCGTCCTCCGAGGACAGGCCCGAGGAGCTGTGCACGTGGACCAGCACCAGCTCCCCGCCCTCCGCCAGCTCGATGACCCCCCGCCCGACGCGAGCGCCGCTGCCGCAGCCCTCGATCGTGCTGCCGGCGAGGCCGTCCAGGCAGAAGTCCTCGTCGCAGCCGACGAAGCTCCCGAACGATCGCCTCACGGCGGCGCACTTGTCGGGCTTGCCCGGGTGACAGGCGACCTGCCAGCCCTCCCCGAGCACCACCTGGGCCACGGTGGGGTCACCCGCCGACCACTCGGAGCAGGTGAAGTCGGGCCAGGCCTCCTCGGGGATGTCGGCGCACTCCTCGGACCAGTGGATCTCCTGGAAGCCGACGACATCGGCCTCGACCTGGGTGAAGAAGGCCTCGGTGGCCGCGACCGCAGGCAGCCAGGCCAGGCCGTCTCCGTACCAGGTGTCGGAGATCTCGGCGTGCTCGCCGGTGTAGCCGTCGTCCGGCTCGGCGTCGTGGCCCATGCCTTCGGAGGTGCCCGTGTTGAAGGTCACCGCCGTCAGGGTGGCCGCGGGCTCGGCGCTGTCGACCGGGCCGCCGGTGCAGGCCAGGAGGAGGAGCTGCACGGTCGGCTCAGCCCAGGACCTGGGCGTTGCTGTCGATGGTCCAGTCCCCGGGACCGAAGCTCTTGGCGTTCTGCCGCGCCCGGCCGCTGCAGCGGACCCGCAGGAAGCGCTCCGCCCAGCGTCGCAGGGACTCCGGGAACCGATAGGCCCACCGGCCATCGCGTCGCTCCCGAGCGTAGGTCAGCCAGGCCAGGTGGACGGGATGGACCTCGACCGGATCGCCGGCGTGGGGACCGTCGAGGTACTCCAGCAGGCCCGAAGCGCCACGCCCCAGGTAGGGGTTCTCCGGGGGGCGTCCGAGCGCGTCGGCCCAGTCCAGCATGCCGACGAGGTTCTTGGGGGCGTCGAAGCGCCGCGCGAGCTCGACGAAGCAGCGCCCGCAGGCCTCGGCGTCGTTGGTCGCGCGGTGGGCGCCGTCCAGCGGCACGTCGAGGCGCTGGGACAGGTCGGCCAGCTTGTGGCTGCGGGCCCCCTCGAAGCGCTGCATGGACAGGTCGACGGTGTCGATCTCGGCGATCGGGTCGGGCCAGACCAGGCCGGCCCGACGCAGCTCGGCGGTCAGGAAGGCGCGGTCGAAGGGGAAGTTGTGGGCGACGCAGATCGCGCCCTGGAGCAGCGAGGAGATCTCCGCGGCGTGGGTCTCGAAGGGCGGGGCGTCGGCCACGGCGTCGTCGTCGATCCCGGTGATCTCGGTGACCTTCCGTGGGATCGGGATGCCGGGGTTGAAGAGCATCTGGCGAGGCTCGACCCCTCTGACGCGGCCTTCCTCCCCGACGGTCAGGGTGACCGCAGCGAACTCGACGACGCGGTCGCCGTCGTGGGGGTTCAGGCCCGTGGTCTCGGTGTCGAAGGCCACGATGGCCAGGTTGCGCCAGTCCATGGAGGGGTCAGGTCCCGTTGTCGGTGAGCAGGGGGGAGACCACGGCCAGGGCCCGCGCCTGGGCGTGGTGGCGGTGGGCGAGCCACTGGGTGTGGGCGTCGGGTCCCACGTGGTTGGAGATGCCGTAGACGGCAGCGAAGGGGACACCGGCCTGGTGGCAGGCGACGGCGGCGCCATAGGCCTCCATCTGCTCCAGGGCCCAGCCATCGGAGAGGCGCCCGGCCAGCACGGAGTCGGTGGTGATCGCGGAGACGGTCAGCACCGAGGCGCGGGGTCCCTCCAGGCGGTCGAGCAGGCCCGGGTCACAGGGCAGCGGACCGGGCGCCCGGGGCACGTACCCGAGGCCCATCGCCGCCACGCCCTCGGAGAGGCCGATCCGCTCGGCGATCACCGCCTGTCGGATCTCGAAGGCGCCCCGATAGGCGCCGGCCGTGCCCACCATGAACACGGCCCGAGGTGAGCGCTCCTGGATGAGCGTGGCCATGCGGGCCGCCGCGACGACCGGACCGATGCCGAGGGGCTCGCCGGGGTGGTGTCCGAGCTCTTCGCGGACGGCCGAGACCAGCAGGATCAACGACGGCTCCAGGGCGGGCAGAAGGGGACTCTATCCGCTCCCGCCCAGGGCGTAGCCCGCATGTCGTAGGGCGGTGATGGTGGACACCCGTGTCTCCTCGAAGCGGGCACCTACGTCACCCAGATCCCAGAGCTTCGCGAAGGACCGCCCGGACCGCACGACCAGGAGATCATCGATCGCGGGGTCGGCGTCCGTTCCCCCCGACCGATCCACCAGGTGGGCCACCGCGGTGCGGTCCCCCCGCCAGGCGCGCCAGGCGCGGGCGCCGATGCGATCCGTGAAGCCGCCGTCCCGGCAGGGCTCGCCGTGGACGTGGACCGGGGCGAAGAGGGTGGGAATCGCGCAGGAAGCGGCCACGGCCTCGGCCAGGGGGCCCTCGCGGACCAGCCGGTGGCTGCCGTCCGGACCCATCACGCCCACGGCGAAGGGGCGCGGCAGCTCGGCGAAGGTCACCGGCAGGCGGTCCCGCAGGTCGCGAACGACGGCGCTCATCGAGAGCAGTCCGCGCCAGGGCTGCCAGCAGGGCCGCACACTGGCCAGCGGTGACCGCTCGGTGAGGGCCTCGAAGACCTCCTGGGCCGACAGGCCGGAGGCCCACAGGGAGCCGGCGAGCGCCCCGGAGCTGGTGCCCACCACGGCCCCCACCTCCAGGCCGCTGTCCTCCACGCCCTGGAGGAAGCCGGCCTGGCGGCCGAAGGCGAGGAAGCCACTGCTGAGCAACAGGTCGGCGGTCATCGGGGAGCTCACAGACCCCAGGCGCCGGAAACGGGCAGGTCGGCGCCGTTGACGTAGCCAGCCTCCTCCGACAGCAGGAAGGTGGCCACCGCCACGACCTCGTCGAGGCGGCCGATGCGCTTCGCCGGGATCTTCGGCGCCATCTCCGCGAGCTCCTCGGCCGGCGCGGAGCCCGAGTCGATGAACCCGGGAGAGATGCAGTTCGCGGTCACGCCGGACCCTGCCCCGATCCGGGCCAGGGTCCGGGTCAGGGCCACGACCCCGACCTTGGCGGCGTAGTGGGCGGCGACCTGGGGGTTGGCCTGGAGCTTGTGGGCGTTGGCCATCGAGAAGGTCAGGATGCGGCCGAAGCCCCGCTGGCGCATGCCGGGCATCACGGCCTGGCCGAGGAAGAAGACGGGATCGAGGTTGTGGGTGAACATCTCCCGCCAGCCCTCGGCGGTCTCGCGGAAGAAGGGCACCCGGTGGTAGGGGCCGGCACAGACGACCAGGGCGTCGATCGGCTCGCTGGCCGCGACCAGCTCCCGACAGGCCGCGGGATCCGAGGCGTCGCAGGCCCGCCAGCACGCCCCCCGGGCCTCCAGCTCCTCGGCCCGCGTGCTGCGGCTGGCCAGGGTGATCCGCCAGCCGGAGTCCAACAGCGAGCCCGCGAGCGCCCGCCCGATGCCCCGGGTGCCGCCGACGAGGAGTGCGTGTCGAGCCATGGCCGGCCCCTAACCTCGCTGTTGCATTAGGTGTCCGGCCATGGAACCGCACCCCTTCGGCATCCTCTCGCTGCTCCCGGCCTTCGCCGCGATCGGGCTCGCCTTCTGGTCCCGCAACGTCGTGCTCTCGCTCACGGTGGCGACCTGGTTCGCCGCCACCGTGGTGGAGTCCTGGAACCCCGTCGCCGGCGCCCTGCACCTCGTCGACCCGCTGATCCTGGACGCCGTCGCCGACCGCGACCACATGAAGGTCACCCTGTTCTCGCTCTTCGTCGGCTCGGTCGTCGGGGTGATGGCCAAGGGCGGCGGCACCCGCGCCCTGGTCGAGGCGGTCGTGCTCATCGCCAAGACCCGGCGCAGCGGCATGGTCGCGACCTGGCTGGCGGGCCTGGTCGTGTTCTTCGACGACTACGCCAACTGCCTGATCATCGGCAGCAGCATGCGGCCCCTGGCGGATCGCCTGCGCATCAGCCGGGAGAAGCTGGCCTACATCGTGGACTCGACCGCGGCGCCCATCGCCTCGCTCGCCCTGGTGAGCACCTGGATCGGCTACGAGGTCGGCCTCGTGGGCGACGGCCTGCTCGCGGCGGGCAAGGACATCGACCCCTATGCCTTCTTCGTCGAGGGCATCGGCTACCGCTTCTACAGCGTGTTCACGATCCTCTTCGTCGGCGTCGTGGCCTGGACCGGGCGGGACTTCGGGGCGATGCTCCAGGCCGAGGAGTCCGTGGGTCACGAGCTCGCCGCGGAGGCCGAGGCCGCCGAGCGCATGCCCCCGAGCCGCATCTGGCTGGCGATCCTGCCCATCGCGGCGCTCCTGGGCGTGGCCGGCAGGGACCTCTGGTCCCAGGGCGTCGCGGCTTCGGAGCCCGGTGCGCGGGTCTTCGAGATCCTGGGCAACGCCGACGGCTACGACGCCATGCTGCGGGCCTCGCTGGCGGCGGTCATCCTGGCCATCGCCATCGCCATCGTCCAGCGGGCGCTGGACCCCAGGGAGGCCTTCGACGCTGCGGTCCACGGCATGGGGGCGCTCTTCGACGCCCTGATCATCCTGTTCCTGGCCTGGGCACTCGGCGCGGCCATGGGCGAGCTCCAGGCGGCCGGCTACCTCGTCAGCGTGCTGGAGGGCAGCCTCTCCCCGGTCTGGCTGCCGACCCTCGTCTTCTGTGTCGCGGCCCTGTGCGCCTTCGCCACCGGCACCAGCTTCGGCACCATGGGCATCCTGATGCCGATGGTCGTGCCCCTCACCTTCGCCGTGGCGCCCGACAGCATGCCCATCGCCTTCGCCTCCGTCGGCGCCGTGCTGTCCGGGGCCTGCTGGGGCGACCACTGCTCGCCGATCTCCGACACCACGGTGCTCAGCAGCCTGGGGACCGAGTGCGATCACGTGGCCCACGTGCGCACCCAGCTCCCCTATGCCATGGCCACCGGCATCATCAGCGTCCTCGCCGGCACCTTGCCGATCGGGCTGGGAGCGCCGCTGTGGCTCTGCCTGATCCTCGGCGCCGCCGCCTGCCTGGCCACGGTCCTGGTGCTCGGCAGGCTCCCCCAGCAGGCCAGCGCCCCCTCCTGAGCCCGCTGCGGTGCTCGCCGCTGTCAGGCCAGCCAGCTCACCAGGGCCGCGAGCCCGGCGCCCAGCAGCACCACCGCCGGGAGCACGGAGCAGCCGCGGAAGCGGTGCTTCCAGCGCTTGCGGAGCCAGTCAGCCTCGTTCATGCGACGCAGCATAGCCGGCCCGTCGAGCCCCCATTAGGCTCGAAGTCCGACCTGGAGTCAGCGATGGAAACGGCCGAGATCGTCGAGCTCTGCAAGCGCCACACCCTCTTCAACTGGGCCCCGAGAGACGCGGTCGCCCCCTTGCCCATCGGCGGGGCCGAGGGCGTCTGGCTCCATGGCCTGGACGGCGAGCGCATCCTGGACTTCAACAGCCAGCTCATGTCGGTGAACATCGGCCACGGCCACCCCAAGGTCATCGCCGCGATGAAGGCCCAGCTCGACGAGCTGGTCTACGCCTTCCCCCACAGCGCCACCCGCGTCCGCGCCGAGCTGGGTCGCAAGCTGGCCAGCCTGGTGCCGGGCGACATCAACACCTTCTTCTTCACCCTCGGCGGTGCAGAGGCCAACGAGAACGCCATCCGTGCCGCTCGTCTGTTCACCGGTCGCCACAAGATCCTCAGCCGGTACCGCAGCTACCACGGGGCTACCAACCTGATGATGCAGGTGACCGGGGATCCGCGGCGCTGGGCCAACGAGCCGGGACCTCCGGGCCACGTCCGGGTGCTGGACCCCCGCCCCTACAAGGTCTCCTTCGGCGACACGCCCGAGGAGCAGGCTCGCCGCAACCTCGAGTACCTCGAAGAGGTCATCGACTACGAAGGCGGCCACACCATCGCCGCGATGATCATCGAGACGGTCACCGGCACCAACGGGGTCCTGCCGCCGCCGCCCGGCTACCTCCAGGGACTGCGCGAGCTGCTCGACCGGCACGGCATCCTGCTCATCTGCGACGAGGTCATGTGTGGCTTCGGCCGCACCGGCAAGTGGTTCGCCTTCGAGCACGCCGGCATCGTCCCCGACCTCGTGAGCATGGCCAAGGGCCTGACAAGCTCCTACGCCCCCCTCGGCGCCGTGGGGCTGCGCGACGAGATCGCCGACCACTTCCGCGAGAACACCTTCTGGGGTGGCCTGACCTACAACTCCCACCCGGTGGGCCTGGCCACGGCCCTGGCCGTCATCGATGTCATGGAGGAGGAGGGCCTGGTCGAGCGGGCCGCCAAGATGGAGTCCGTGATGCGGGCCGAGCTGGATCGGCTCCAGGCGAAGCACCCCTCGATGCGGGAGTACCGCTGCATCGGCATGTTCGGCATGATCGACGTGCAGAAGAACAGCGCCGGGGAGTCGATCGCGCCCTACAACGGCACCCACCCGGCCATGAAGGAGCTCGGCGCCTTCTTCCGCGACCAGGGCCTGTTCACCTTCGTCCGCTGGGGCAGCTTCATGGCCAACCCGCCGCTGGTCATCACCGAGGACGAGCTGAGCCACGGCTTCGAGATCATCGATCGCGGGCTGGAGATCACCGACCGGGCCTTCGAGGGGTGATCAGGGCGTGAGCCCGATCCGGGTGCGGGCGTCCACGCAGTTCGCGCTCCCGCGCTCGAAGTCGCGACAGGTGCGGGGTCGCTCCTCGTAGATCCTGCAGGTGAAGGTGCCCGGCTCGCCCACCAGGCCGGCGCAGCGGGGGCCCTCCCGGCGGATCTGCCAGCGACCGTCGACCCGCACCAGGAGCTCGGGGTGGCTCCTGCGGACCGGGTCCCTCTGGGAGACCTCCACGGCGTGGTAGGCCTCGCGGCAGCAGGCACCGCAGTCGGCGCAGTCCAGGGGAGCCGTCCAGGCGGCGCAGGCGGGCCAGGCCGGTTCGAGACGCTGGTCGCCGTGGCGGCGACAGCGGTCGACGGCTCGGCCCCGACCTCCCCGGTAGTGCCAGGTGCAGTCGTCGCAGCGGTGGTCGTCGGGTCCCGCTTCGGCCCACAGGGGGTTGGGCGCCATGGCTGGCTATCCCTCGAGCGGCTTCGCGCCGGCCGGAGCCCCAGGCAGCTCCGGGAGTCCGGCGAGTGGGTGCTCCACCCAGTCGCCCTCCTGCCAGGAGAAGCCCTTGACCTCGCGGACCTCGCCCCCGAACACCGAGACCACGAGCTGCGTGGCCTCCGGGTAGCTGGGGGCGCCGAAGGGGGCGGCCGCCGCCTGGTCCGTCGCCGAGAAGTAGGCCGGGAACTCCGGGTGGGAGTGGGCGATGGCCACCAGCTCCTCCGCTCGCTCGGCGCAGTCGTCGAGCAGGCGCTGGAGCTTCAGGCCGTCCAGGGCGAAGGCGGTGCGGGCGTCTCGAGGGTGGCGCTCCGGATCCACCGCGTGGAGCCTGTCCACCAGGTTGTCGAAGCGCTCGAAGCGCCAGCTCTCCGGGTCCGCCGGTCGGCCCACGACCACGCCGCAGGCCTCCCGGGGCCAGCAGGTGGTCGCCTCGGTGAAGAGGGCCTCGACGACGGCCGCGGAGAGCCGGAGCGGGCTCAGATGCCTCCCCCTTCCGCCGGGGCGGCCGCGGGGCCCATCAGCTCCAGGTGCTGGGCGGCCTCCGAGAACTCCTCGGCCACGGCTGGATCGCGGACGTCCATCGCCTTGTCCCGCAGGATCGGCGCAACCGAGGGGTCGCCCAGCCCCCGCAGGGCTCGTGCGGCGTGCCGGGCCACGTGGGGTGCCGAGTCGTCGAGGGCACGGATCAAGGGGTCCCGGTCCACCGCCAGCGGTCTGTTCTCGATGGCCCGCACGACCCACTCCCGGGTCCGGGGGTCGGGACTCTCCAGGAGGAGCTGGTGGATCGGCCCCCGGCCCTCGGGGTTGCCGAAGGCCACGACCGCCCGGGCGGCCTCGATGTTCACGTCGGGGTCGGGGTCGGTGAGGCCACGCTCCAGGATCACGGACTCCAGGTCCGACCAGCCCTTCTTGCCGGCGATCACCACCGCCTTGCGGCGGATGCTCGCTTCGCTGTCCTCGGCGATGACCTGGCCGACCACACCGGAGGAGTCCGCGCCCCCGTAGAGCTCGATGATGCGCAGCGCCTTGGACCGGTTTCCCACGACCTCGTCGCTCAGGGCGACCTGGTGGGCCGCAGGGAGGAGCTCCGGCGCGCCCAGCTTCTCCAGGGTGGCGAGGGCGTCGACCCGCACGTCCTCGTCGGCGCTGTCGATCAGTGCCGACACCTGGGGGCTGGCCTGGCCCAGGCGACGGTTCGCGATCTCGTCGAGACAGTCCCGCTTGGTGGCGTCCTTCTGCTCCGAGAGGCAGGCCACCAGCTCGGTCCCGGTGGCGTCGGACGCCTTGAACCGCGCCGCCTGGGCCGGCAGGGCCAGCAGCAGCGCGCCGGCGATCATCCACTCCGTCTTCATGGACCATCCTCCAGGGTCTCGATGGTCCGCTCCAGGGCCTTGCGAACGTCCTTGTCCCGCTCCCGCTGGGCCTGGGTCCTCAGGGCGGGCAGTGCCTTCGGGTCTCCCAGGGTCGCCAGGGCCGCGGCGGCCGCCAGCGCCACGGGCAGGTGGCTGTCGTCGAGGCAGGCCAGCAGGTACCCGGTGTCGCCGTGCAGGGGCCGACCCTTCCAGGCCTCCATGACCACCTCCCGGTCGAGGGCCCGCAGGGTGGGCACCTCCTCGAACAGGGCCTGGCGAGCCTCCTCGTCCTGGAGCAGGACCAGCTCCAGGGCGGCGTCGCGCACGACCTCCGAGTAGTCGTCTCGCAGGGCCTCGCGGTAGAGCGCCTCCACCCCCGGCAGCCGCGTCTCGATCGCCAGGCCCAGGGCGCGGTGACGGACCTGGGCAGCGGTGTCGTGGGCGAGCACATCGGCGTAGAGCTGGAGCTGCTGCGGATCGCCCTGGCGCCGGGCCAGGTCCAGCGCCTGCATGCGGTTGCTCGGCGTGGGGTCGCTCCGGACCGCGGTCTGGGCGGCGTGGAGCAGCTCCGGGCAGGACATGGCCTCCAGGGTGTCCAGCGCCAGCGAGCGCACCCCCTGGTGGTCATCGGTCTTCACCCGCTGGGTGAGGACGGGACAGCTCGACACCAGGCCCCGCTCTCCGAGCTCGGCCACGATCTCCAGCCGGACTTCGGGGCCTTCGAGGCCGAGCTGTGCGACCAGCTCCTCGTCCGTGGCCTTGCTGGTCCGGAACTTCGCCGCAGCCGCTGGCAGGGCCAGGGCGAGCACGGTGACTCCGATGCCGATCCTCATGCCTTGGGGCTAACCCAGGCTGTCGGCGAGGGTGCGCACCGGGGACCGGGTCCACCACCCGAGGGCCTCGGTGGCGCGAGAGCTCGCCACCTGGAGGGGGAGCACGGCGGGGTCCAGCACGGGCGCGTGCACGCCAGGCGTCCAGGGGCGCCCGTCGACCACGGGCGCCGGGCGATCGGCGAGCTCGGCCAGGGTGGCGAAGAAGTCGGCCAGGCTCCAGGTCGCGGCCGCCAGACCGAGGCGCTCGCCCACCACGTCGCGGGACATCGCGGCTTCGACGGCGGCCCCGACGTCGCGCACGTCGACGAAGGAGAGACGGCCCGTGGGGGTGGCGTCGATCCGCCCCTCGAGGAGGGCCCGCACCAGGGCGTGGGGCCCCGACGGGGGAGGGGGCCCGAGCGTGAGGGCTGGCACGAGCTGCACCAGGGGCACCGGGCCTGGCTCGCTCGGCAGGTCCTCGCCGATCCAGACCACCCGTCTCACGCCCTCCCGGTGGGCGGAGGGCAGCAGGACCCCGGCGGGAGTGACCGCGACGTGCAGGACCACCTGCACGCCCTCCAGGGCCCGCCTCAGTGGCCGGGAATCCCGGAGGCCGCCCTCGACCGGCACGGCCCCTGGGACCTCGACCCCGAGGCTGAGCACCGGGTGCTCGCGACAGAGACGCCGGGCGAGCACCCTCGCCAGCGAGGACTCGGCACCGGTGATGAGGATACGCATGCAGCGTCCTATGCCGGAGGAGGCCCCGTGGACGATGTCGCCCAGCACATCCAGGAGCTCGAGATCCGCCTCGCCTTCCAGGAGGACCTGCTGCGGCAACTCGACGATGTCACCCGAGCCCACGCGGACCTCATCGACACCCTGAACCGGGAGGTCGCAGCGCTCCGCAAGCAGGTCGAGGCGAGCCCCGGGGCGGCCAACTCACCCCTGGACGAGGTCCCCCCCCACTACTGAGGCAGCGACGCCCCCTTCCCGGCTGAGCCGGCGCTACGATGGGCCGACCGAGATGACCGCTTCACCCCTCCTGGTGCTGCTGGCCTGCCGGGGCAGCACAGACCTCGACAGCGCCCAGGACTCCGTGGCCACGACAGCGAGCCACACGGGGGACTCCGCCTCGACCGACAGCGGGGACACCTGGCGGGCGGGTGGTGTCACGGTGGTGGAGCAGGGCGTGGTCACCTGTGCGAGCCCGGAGCTGCGAGCCAGCGGGCCGATGGAGCTGACCAGCGGAGGGCCCGACTGGGAGCAGCAGGCGGCCTTCGTCGATCCGGGGAGCGTGGAGTACGGGCAGGGGGTGGTGGTGGCCGACTTCGACGGCGACGGCCGGCTGGACATCCTGCTGCCCAACGTGGGCCAGGACGAGCTCTTTCTCGGTACCGCCGAGGGCACGTACAGGCGCGTCGAGGGCCGCCTCCCGGAGAACGGGGACCGCACGGAGGCCGCTTCGGCCGCCGACGTCGACGACGACGGGGACCTCGACGTCCTGGCTGTCAACCGGGGGGAACCCAACGCCATCTGGCTCAATGACGGGACGGGGACCTTCACCGCGAAGGAGGACGCCGGCCTCCAGCAGGAGCGCTTCGGGTCCATCGGCAGCACCTGGGGGGACGTCAACGGGGACGGCGTGCTCGACCTGTTCATCGGAGCCCACTTCAGCCGGGCCCGACAGGAGGACACCGGCGAGGAGGTCCCGGCCGCCCCGCCGAACGAGGAGGGGAACCCCCTCGGCGTCGGTGATCCGAACGAGTTCTACCTGGGGGTCGGCGACGGCAGCTTCGTCGACCGTGGCGACGTGATGAGGCCCCACATGATGCGTGGCTACACCTTCGCCCCGGGGCTGCACGACCTGGACCTGGACGGCGACCTCGACCTCTACCTGGTCAACGACTTCGGCACCTTCGCCATCCCCAATGTCCTGCTGCGCAACGACGCGGCCGACCAGGAGCCGGTCTGGACGGACATCTCGGAGTCTTCAGGCACCGGCAAGGCCCTCCAGGGCATGGGTCTCGGCGTGGGAGACGTCAACGGGGATGGCCTGCCCGACATGCTCGTCAGCTCGTGGTCCGAGATGGCGCTCTTCGAGTCCGCACCGGACGGCGTCTACGTGGACACGGCGCTGTCCCGGGGGCTGAGCCTGGGCGAGAACGACCGGTATGTGGCCTGGGGGACGGAGCTGGCCGATGTCGACAACGACGGTCGGCTGGACGCCATCGTCGCCTTCGGCATGGCACCCGGCCTCGGGGAGAACCCCCCGGGAACCAACCCCGAGGAGCAGCCCGACGGTCTCTGGCTCCAGGACGAGGACGGCCGCTTCGTCCAGGTCGCCGACGACTGGGACCTCGGCGACGGCTTCATCGGCATGGGCTTCGCGGCGGTCGACCTCAACGGCGACGGCTTCCTCGACCTCGTCAAGCGCTTCCTCGACGCCCCCGCTCGGATCTACCTGGCCCGGTGCGACGAGCGGGCGTGGCTGAGGGTGAGGCTGCACCAGCCAGCGCCGAACGTCGACGCTGTCGGTGCCCGCCTGGAGGTCCAGGCGGGCGAGCTCTCGCTGACCCGGACCATCCAGATCGGGGGCACCAACCTCTCGTCCTCGATCTTGCCGGAGGCCCACTTCGGTCTCGGCAGCGAGCCCCTCGTCGACCGGCTCGTGATCACCTGGCCCGACGGAGAGCAGTCCATCGTCCAGGACCTCGCGACGAGCCAGCAGGTGGACATCCACCGCTAGGCGCGGGCGGCACGCTGGCGCGCGCCGTGGCGGGACGGGGATCGATCTCGCCCAGGTGCGGCCTCGTACGCCGCACAGCGGCAGTTGATGTCTGGTCCCGGGCTGCCCTCCGGTAGGATCGGGAGGTCGGGCCCCCCAGCCCCGGCCCGGCAGGCACGCCGTGGCACCTCCCTTCCCAGGGTCCGTCTCGGGCGCAGCATCCGCGCCCACACTCGCGCTTCACGGCCGGGGTGAGGAGCTGTTGAAGCGGCCGCTGCCGGGTGCGGCCGAGCTGGAGTCCTGGGTCGTGGACTGGGGAGCCTGGATGGGCCAGGTCCGCGACTGGTGGCGAGGCCGCCGCGGTCCCCACCGCGAGCGCCTGGAGGCCGCCCGGCGGGTGTCACAGGAACTCCAGCCACTCCACCGACGTCTCGCCCGTCGGCTCGTGGAACACCCCTCGGCGCGGCAGCTCCCGAGCGAGGAGTTCGGCGTCCTGCTGCGTCGGGTGCGCACGGAGGTCGATCTCGAGGCGCCGGAGCTCCAGCTCCTGCGGGCCCAGGAGTCGGCGATCGTGGTGGAGCTGGACCTGCTGCGGCGGGACCCGCACCTGGTCTTCCGCGGACAGCGCCTGCCCCTCGGCGTCGTCGACCGGATGCTGGAAGGGGGCAGCCCGGGCCGTCGTGAGGAGGCCTGGTGGGCCCTGGAGACCCGCCAGCGGCAGGACCGACGCCGCCTGGACAGCCTGCTCGACGAAGCGCTCGGCGTGCGCAGCGAGCTGGCGAGGACCGCAGGCCTCGCCACCTACCCGGAGTTCCGCTGGCTGGAGCAGAGCAGCCATGGCTGGGGTCCGCACGAGGCCCGTGGCCTGATGGAGTCGATCGCCCGCTCGGCCATCCCGCGGCTTCGTCGCTGGCAGGACCTCGTGAGGCGGTCCACCGGCGTGCGCAGCCTGAGGCCCTGGGACGACCGGCTCGAGCCGGGCGGGAAGCTCACCCCTCTCCGGGATCCGGCCGCGCTCAGTCGTCGCTGCCGTGATGCCTTCCGCCGCGTCCACCCGGGCTTCGGCACCTGGTTCGAGGCCTTGCTGGAGCACGGCCAGGTCGACTTCGGGAGTGGACGGTCCAGGTCCAGGAGGGCCTGGCAGGGCACGGGACAGGGAGGGCTGCCGGTCATCCGCGTCCCCTTCACCGGCCGCCACCGCGATGTCGTGAAGGTGCTGCACGAAGGCGGACACGCCTTCCACGCGCTCTCCCACCGCTACCAGCGACTGGTCTGGAACCGCAGCGCCCCCGTGGCCTTCGCCGAGGTGGTCGCCCACACCCTCGAGCTCATCGGCAGCGAGCACCTGGAGGGGGCGGTCTATGGCCAGGAGGACGCGATCGCGGCTCGCTTGAGGGCCCTGGGCCGGGTGGTTCGGCTCCTGGCCGGGCTGGCCCGCGTGGAGCTCTTCCAGTTCTGGCTCCACGATCACCCCCACAACGGACCCCGGGCCCGCGAGGCGGCCTGGACCGAGCTCGGTCATCGCTTCGACGGGGATCTCGACTGGTCTGGCCTGGAGCGCCCCCGTGGGCGGGGCTACCTGGCCCACACCAGCCTGTTGCGCGACCCCTTCGGTCAGCTTCCGTACACGGTGGCCCTCGTCGGGGCGCTGCAGCTCTGGGTCCGGTACCGCACCGACCCGACGGGTGTGCTGGCGCGGCTGCGACTGGCGATGTCGCTCGGCTGGACCCGCGATCTGAGGGGGCTCTTCGAGGCGGCCGGGCTCCGCTTCGACTTCGGGAACGGCCACCTCGCGGAGCTGATGCGCCACTGGGACCGTGAGGTCGACGACCTGGAGAGTCAGCTCATCCGGTCGGTGGCGAGAAGGACTGGGCCCGGTATCGCTGACCGGTCGCCGACAGCGGCGCGTGCTGGATGAGCCAGCGGAACACCGCCAGGTTGTCTTCGGGGCGGATGAGGGAGCCCGGGTCCTCTTCGGGGTAGGCCGCGGCCCGCATCTCGGTGCGCATCCCGCCGGGATCGACCACGAAGACCCGCACGCCGCGGTCTCGGAGCTCTTCGGCATAGATGCGGCCGAGGGCTTCCACACCCCACTTGGAGACACAGTAGGCGCTCCAGCGCGCCCGACCGACGACCCCGACCCCGCTGCTCACGAAGATCACGGCGGCACCGGGGCGCAGGTGAGGCACCAGGCGGGCGGTCAGGTCGAAGGGACCGGTGGTGTTGACCTGCAGCACGCGCTCGAAGTCCTCCAGGGGGGTCTCCTCGAGCAGGCTGCGGGGTCCGAGCACGCCCGCGTTGAGCACCAGCACGTCCACGCCGGTCGCGGCGACCCGCGCCGCCAGGGCAGCGTTGGCCTCCGGGTCGGTGGTGTCCGAGCGGAGGGCGTCGAGGGGCAGGGACCGGGCGTGTTCGGCCAGTGTCGAGACCCGGTCGGGGTTCACGCCGGTGCCGAGGACGTGGTAGCCGTCCTGGGCGAGCTCGAGGGCCAGGGCGCGGCCGAGGCCACGGGTGGCGCCGGTGACGATGGCGGTGGGCATGGGCCCCCCTATCGAGTCCCCCGGGAGGTGGCCGGGATAGGCCCTCCTCCGCGATGGACCGAGTGGGAGGGTCGGTGGTCGAGAGCGGATTCCTGGTGGTGCCGGCGCCTGGGGAGGCCACGGTGCGCACGCTGCGGCACAAGGTCCGGCTGCTCGCCGTCCGCACCCTGGCCACGGCTCGGGTCGAAGGTCCGGTGTCCCGTCCGCTGCTTCGCTTCCAGGGCTGGCTCCTCGAGGCCCTCCGCGACCGTCCCGGCCCGGTGCTCGGGGCGATCGGGGCGCCGGACGTGCTCCCACACCTCCTGTGCGTGGCGAGTGGGGTGACCGATCCCGCCGAGCGCATCGCGGAGGCCGTGCCCAACCTGCTCGGCGCCCTCGCCAGCCCACCGAGGGAGGCCGTGCGCTGGGACCACCCGGTCCGCCGCCTGGCCGTGCCTCGACTCGGCCGAGCCTGGACCTTCGATCCGCCGGCCCGCGGCATGGTGTGCGATCCAGCGGGCGTCGAGCTGCGCCTCGCCGACGGGAGCCTGGCGCACCTCCCGCACCCGGGCGGTCTGGCGCCGTACCACGCCGTCCTCGATGACCTCCACCTCACCGTGCTCGACACCCACCCCCTGTCGGCGGTCGAGGCCCACCCGGACAAGGCCGGCAACCACGTCGACCTCGGGGGTCGTTCCCCGGGCCAGTGGACCGCTGCCCTGGGCGGTGCGCTGGAGCTGGTGCGGCTCGGCCTGCCGACCTGGGCCGAGGAGCGGACGTGGAGCCTCGAACGGCTCGTGCCGGTGGGGTACGAGCCCGAGCGGCACCTCAGCGCGAGCTACCGGGAGGCGCCGGGCATCGCCTGGCTGACCCTCCACCCGGAGCCCCTGACCCTCGCCGAGGCCATCGTCCACGAGGCCCAGCACAGCAAGCTGAACCTGTTGTCCTGGCTCGACCCGGTGCTGCACAACGGGCACTCCGAGTGGACCGAGTCGCCGGTGCGTCCGGACCTGCGCCCGCTGATGGGTGTGCTCCTGGCGGTCCACGCCTTCGTGCCGGTGGCCCGGATGCACGCCTGCCTGGCCGCCACCGACCACCCCATCTCTCGCAGCCCGCACTTCGCGCGACGGCGCGAGGAGGTATGCGCCGCCAACGCCCGTGGGCTGGCGACCCTCAGCGCGAAGGCTCGCCCCACGGCGGTCGGTGAGCGGCTGCTGCGGGCCCTGGAGGCCCTGCACGAGGGCTGAGCGAGCTCCGGCTACGGGATCGACATCCCCGGCACATCGACCAGCGACTCCGCGATCACCGCCCGCATCTCGTTCAGCGTGAAGGGCTTGGGGAGCGCGGCCACGAAGCCGTGATCCTCCAGGCTCCCGAGGGCCGCCTTGCCGGAGTAGCCACTGGTCCCGATCGCCCGCACCTTCGGGTCCAGCTTGCGCAGCGCGGTGAGCGTCTCCAGGCCACCCATGCCGCCGGGCACGGTGAGGTCGAGCAGCACCAGGTGGTAGGGGTTCCCCTTCTCCTGGGCGGCCTTGTAGGCCTGGACCGCCTCGCGCCCTTCGTAGGTGCTGGTGACCTGGAAGCCCAGGCGGGAGAGCATCTCCTCGGCCACCTCGCTGACGACCTGGTCGTCGTCCATCAGCAGGATCCGGATGCCTTCCTGGGGATTGAAGTCGTAGTCCGGAAGCTCGGTCACCATGGGAGCGTCGGAGGTCGGCAGCCAGAAGCGCACTTCGGTGCCCGAACCCGGCTCGGACTCGATCTGGATCGCGCCTTCGTGCTGCCGGATGATCGAGTGGGCCACGGCGAGCCCCAGCCCGGTGCCCCTTGCCTTGGTGGTGAAGTAGGGCTCGAAGACGCGGCGTAGCGCCTCCCGTGGGATGCCTCGTCCCTGGTCGCCGACCCGGATGAAGATGTAGTCTCCCTTCGGCAGCCCAGGGACGTCGTCGGTGTCGACGAGCAGCTCCCCCGAGACCGTCAGCGTGCCTTCCCCGCCCATCGCGTCGCAGGCGTTGATCACCAGGTTCTGGACCACCTGGGCCATCTGTCCCCGGTCGACGTTGGCGTGCAGGTCGTCGGCGACCTGGAGGTCGCAGTCGATGGCCCGCCCGGCGAGGCAGAAGGAGACCGACTCCTTCAGCAGGTCCGTGATCGACGAGTCCTTGCGCAGGGGGGTGCCCCCGCTGGCGAAGGTGAGGAGCTGCCGGCTGAGGGCCTTGGCTCGCGTCCCGGCCCGCTCGATGCGCTGGAGCAGCGCCAGGCTCTCGCTGTCGGCGCTGAGGTGCTCCATCGCCAGCGACACGTTGCCGGACACCCCTGTGAGCAGGTTGTTGAAGTCGTGGGCGATGCCTCCGGCCAGGACCCCGAGGGACTCGAGCTTGTCGGCTCGTCTCAGCTCCTCCTCGGCCTTGCGCACGTGGGTCCTGTCGTGGAGGACGATCACGGCTCCCTCCAGGTTGTCGTCCTCGTCGGTCAGCCGGGTGGCGTGGATGTCGACCTCGAGCTGGAGGCCCATCCGGGTCTCGAGCTGGGCCCGGAACTGGAGGTCGTCGTCCCCGTCGGGGTCCAGGAGCTCGGCGATCCCTGTCCTGCCGGAGCCGGTGAAGGGCTGGACGTGGAGCATGCGCTCCACCGGCTGACCCGCGGTCTCGTCGGCCCTCCAGCCGGTCAGCTCCTGGGCGGCGAGGTTCATCTCCAGGACCCGGCCCTCGCTGTCGATGCGCACCACCCCGTCGTGCAGGCTCGCGAGCATCGCCTCCAGGGTCGAGGTGCGGGCCCGCTCCCGACCGAACACGCCCCACAGCAACGACATCACCATCAGCAGGAGCAGGCTGATCAGCAGCATGGACCACGTGACGCGCTCGGGGTACTCGACGGCCATCCTGGCGACTCCGCCGCCCTGGATGGCCCGGACCTCGACGAGGACCATCACCGCGGCCAGCAGGGACAGCACGCCCACCCGGAAGTCCCGGATGCGCCGCCAGAGGATCAGCGACAAGCCCAGCGCAGCGAGACGCAGCGACAGGGATGTCAGGTGGACGAGGACCACGCGATGCCTCGGGTTCGATCCAGGCTACCACCGGTGGCCTCGCCGCTCTCGCAGGCCCACGCCGGCGTCCGGACCACTTGCGAGGTCCGGTGCGCAGTGTTTGGATCGCGCGGTCCAACCAAGGAGACGCCATGCGAGGTACGATTCTGGGAGGGGGCTTCGCGGCCTTCGTGTTCATCACCCTGGCCTGTGGGCCCAAGCCCCCGCCGCCCGAGCCTGCGGCCGAGCCGCAGCCCACCGAGGTCCAGGAGGACAGGGCCGAGCTGGCGGACAGCCAGCAGGACCTCCAGGACGACCGGGTCGACCTGGCAAAGCTCAACGACATCGTCGAGGACTGGCACAGGGCCCGCAAGAACGACAACAGGGCGCTGGAGCGGCAGGCGGATGATCGCCTCGCCCGCTGGATCCGCCAGGAGCTCGCGGAGGACGTGGGCGAGGTCCAGGAGTCCCGCGAGGAGGCCCATCGGTCCGCGACCGACGATGACGCCACCCGGCCCGGGGACGACAAGCGGGATGCGGCGGATGACCGGCGGGACGCCCAGGCGGCCAAGGGAGAGGCGGCCCGGACCCGCGCCATCGCCCGCGAGCTGCGGCAGATCCAGCCGCGCTTCGACAACGGCACGGCCCAGGCGCCCCTCTACAGCCAGAAGAGCGAGCTGCTCCGAGAGCTCCAGGGCATCGCCCGACGTGAGCTGCAGCGGTCCAAGGAGGAGCGTGCCGAGGACGTCCAGGAGGTCCGCGAAGACACCCGCGGCGGCCAGGGCGCCGCGGCTTCCTCCAGCGGCGGTGGCCAGCAGGCGGCCGCCAGCTCCGGCGGCGCCGGTGGCAAGAAGCCCGCCCAGCAGGACGACGACGCCGAGGAGCGCATCGGAGCCAAGAAGCTCATCGCGGCCATCAACAAGTGGGTCGCGGGGCGCGCCGATGGCGACGCCGCGCAGGTGAAGGCCGCCAACAAGCGCATCATGCTGTGGGCCAAGCAGGAGGTCGCTCGTCAGCAGCCCTGGACCCCCAGGTCCGGGGAGATCGCGGTCGCGCTGCGCAGGATCCAGAAGAAGATCAACAACGGCGAAGCGACCCCCCAGACCTACGAGCGCAAGAGGGAGCTGCTCATCGAGCTGCGCAAGATCGCCAAGGCCCGCGTCGAGGCCAACAAGTAGCCCAGGGACACGGCCTCAGGGGATCGCGGCGAACTCCCCTTCGCCGTGGGCCCCGAGGTAGTAGCCCCAGACCCCCTCGCAGACCTCGCTGTAGCGGCAGCCGCGGCAGGTCTCGAGGTGGTGCTTGAGGTCGTGGCGCTTGCGGTCCTGCCAGTTGAAGCGGGCACGACCACCGCTCTCGGTGGCGACCCCGTGGTCGCCCTCGGCTCGGATGGAGCAGTTGGTGTCCAGGTCCCGGAACTCGCCGATGTAGCGCTGGGCGAGACGCCAGTTTCCGATCAGCTCCAGCGGCAGCACGCACACCGGGAAGCCACCAAAGGTGAAGTTCTTCTTCCAGTGGAACTCGTTGAGCAGGACCGTCTTCACCAGCACCGGCACGACCTCGCGATAGGTCGGCGTGAGCGTGGGATCGTCTTCGGCGTAGCCCTCGGTGCGGATGAAGTTCGCCCGCACGTCATCGATGCCCAGGCTGTAGAAGTACCTCAGCATCTTCGGCAGGACCTCGTAGTTCCAGCCGTTGACCACGATGTTCACGGAGACGTTGTCCACGAGCCGTCCGGCGTCGCGGGCCGCCACCAGCAGCTCCAGGGCCTGGCGCTTCTTCTCGAAGTTGCCCGGCACGCGGGTCAGCCGGTCCTCGAGCTGTCGTGTGTGGCCGTGGGTGCTGACCGTCACCCGGGTGAGCCCGGCCTCCAGCAGCCGCTCGGTGTAGTGGGGCAGGCGCAGCCGGGTGCCGTTGGTGGCGATGGCGATGCGCGTGTAGCCGAGGTCCCGGGCGTGGGCGATGGAGTGAGGGAGCTTGGGGAAGGTGGTCGGCTCTCCCCCGAGGAAGCCGACGGAGCGGGCCCCCTCGGCGTAGAAGCGCTCCAGCTCGGCCTTCATGTCTTCGAGGGAGATGAAGGAGCGGTCCTCTCTCTTCGGCAGCCCGTCGAGGCAGAAGACGCACTTGTTGTTGCAGGCCTTGCCGACGTTGATCTCCACGTTGACCCGGCGGTCTCGCTGGACCTCGAAGAGGCGGGACTTGTCGGCGGTCGGAGTCGGTGCGGTCACGGGGTCAGAGTAGCCCCTGCGGAGTGGGTCGTCGTCGCCACCAGGCCCGCGGAGCCGAATTTCGCCCGGTAGGCCCGAAAGACCCCGAAGCAGATCCCCCTCCGGTCGCAGCGCTCACACACTTCCACGTGGGTACGCTTGCGGCCCGGGTCCCAGTTGTAGATGCCGTCGAAGGCCACCTTGCCGGGCCGGCTCTGCCACTCCACGGTGACCCGTGGATCCCAGTGGAGGTCGTTGGACAGGGCCCAGGACTCTCCCAGGAGGCACATCGGCACCCCGAAGAAGCGCACGACGGCCTGTCGGGCCCGCTTCGCGGCGATCGGCAGGACGGCGGCCAGGCGCTCCAGCGGGATCGCCAGCTCCTCGTAGCGGTCCTCGGCCCCGCCCTCCGGCGTGGTGTTCGACACGACGATGAGGCGGGCACCGAGGCCCTCGGCCAGCTCGACGGTGTCGCCGAGCTGCTCCACGTTCGTCGGTGTGAGCACCGTGTTCACGAAGACGTCGAAGTCGGGGTCGAGGCCGCGGCAGGTCTCGATCGCCCGGACCACGCGCTCGAAGCTGCCCGCCCGGCCGACCAGCGGATCGTGGACCTCTGCGGTCGGTCCGTGGAGGCTGAACAGGGCCTCGTCCAGCACCGGCAGGGCGCGGCGAGCGAAGTCCTCCCGACTCAGTCGGGTACCGATGGTGCCGATCGAGGTCCGCAGCCCCAGCTTCTTCGCCAGGGCGCAGACTTCGACGAACTTCGGGTGGAGGGTCGGCTCTCCCCCCGTCAGGTGGACCGCCTCGACGCCGCGGCCGGCCATCGTGCGCAGCACCGTCGCCACCCGGCCCCAGGTCACCGGGAAGGCCTCGTAGCGCTCCATCCGGTGCTGCTCGGAGCAGAACACGCACCGCTCGGGACAGGTGTAGGTGAGGTGGAGCTCCAGGCGGCGCATCACCCGGCCGTCCGGGTGGAGCCAGGGGGTGGCTCCCGGCCTCATGCCGCACCGCGGCGGCGTTGGCGCCAGGCGAAGAACTCCGGGTAGAGGCGCTCCACGAGGCGGGTCAGCTCGGCGTCGACCGCCAGGGTGCTCCGCCAGACACCGTCCGGCAGGCTCTCGGCGAGCAGGGCGTTGACGCGGTGTGCCCCTTCGGCGAGCACCTCGGGCGCCGGCGGCTCGTCGAGCGTGCCCACCCGGGTCCGGTCTCGGAGCTCGTCCAGGGCGCCGCTCAGGCCGACGTTGCTCGGGTGGATCGTGCGATCGCTGTCGACCACCAGGCCCGTGTTGAAGAAGGGCGTCGGCGCTCGTGTGAAGAGGTTGCGCACGTAGACCCGCTCGCCGGCCCGCCAGAGGCCGATGACCGCGTCTCCGATGCCTGCGAGGGAGGTGCGCAGGGCGCCGAGCTGGGCCGACCTCCAGGGCATGAAGTACCCAGGAAGCAGGTTGAAGCGCCTGAAGCCGAGATCAAGAAGATGCTTGAAGTTCGCGGCGCCGCGCTCCGCCGAGGCGGGCGGCACGGTCTGCGTCACCACCACCCGGGGCGTCTGGAGCAACAGCGGCCGCAGGGCGAGCACCCGGTCGTAGCTGTCGGCCACTCCGGGCAGGGCCCGCCGGAAGCGGCGGTGGTCCTCGGGGGAGCCGTCCAGCGAGAGCGTCAGGACGAGCTTGGGGGTCCTCCGCAGCCGCTCCAGCCAGCCCTCGTCCAGGGCCAGGCCGTTGGTCGACAGGTAGATCCGCCGGATGCGCGGCTCCGCGACCGAGCGCTCGATGGCGGCGTCCACGACCTCCGGCTCCAGCAGGGGCTCGCCGCCGAAGAGCTTGACGTCTCCGCCGCCGTAGCGCTCGGCGAAGAGCGTGACGGCGTGGACGGCGTCCGCGGTCGTCAGGCTCGGCCAGCCCTCCTTCGCGGTCGGGCAGTAGCTGCAGCGGTAGTTGCAGCCGCGTGTGACGGTGAGGACGAGCTGACCGACCGGGGGGCGCTCGCGGTGGGCCTCACCCACCGGCGCCTACCACTGGCCGTGGGAGCCGTGGGAGCCGTGGGAGCCGTGGGAGCCATGCGAGCAGTGTGTCGCCAGCAGGTTCGGGAACGGAGCGTTCCGGTCCAGCATGTCCGGGTCGAGCTCCAGGGAGTCGGCCGCCTGCAACAGCAGCAGCGACGGCGAGGGCTCTTCGTTCACCTGTCCCAGCTCCTGCTTCTGTAGGAACTGGGTGGGCTTGCGATCGAGCGCCGGGATCTCCGGGACGTCGTCGTTGTGGTCGTCGTGTCGGGCCATGGTCGAGCTCAGCCGTTGGTGATTTCCAGTGTATACCCCTGGCACGACGCTGACACGCTCGGGTCGCGAACGACCTCGATGTACCAGTCGTGGGAGAGGTCCTTGTAGCTGCAGTCGTAGTCGGTCGCGGTGGTGCCGCAGCTCGTGCGGGCGTCGTAGAATTCGAATTCGTCGTAGCCGTCGGTCTCGCCGGAGCACTCCAGGGTGGAAGAGCCGACGGAGTCCTTGTAGACGTAGAAGGCGTAGGTCCCCACGCCGTCGGACATCAGCAGGTAGAAGTCGTAGGTGGGCGAGCCGGAGCCGAGGCCGTAGACGGAGTCGTTGGTGTGGATGACGAACCAGTCCTCGTCGCCCGTCGACACGATGTTGCCGTCGATCTCGATGAGCACGCTCCCGTCGTCGTTCAGTGTGCCCCAGTAGTCGACGGGGCTGGACTCGCTGTCTCCGTAGCCGCTGGAGAAGCTCGAGCCGTCGAAGATGTCCTCCGGGTCGCAGACCTGGGTGGTGACGGTGTTCGAGGCCCCGGAGACGTTGCCGGCCGTGTCCTCGCAGGTGGCGAAGATGTCGGTGTCGTCGCCCCGGGTCAGGTACGAGGTGTGGCTGAAGGTGGACGACGAGGAGCAGGTCGCCGACTCGGTCCACGAGCCCGTGCTGTCGGAGAGGTAGAAGACCAGGCTGCAGCTCGCCTCGCAGGACCCGGACAGGTCGACGTCGGCCTCGTTGCGGTAGGCGTCGATGCTGCTGATGGTGGGTGCGCTCGGCGCGGTGTTGTCGGAGACGTTGACCGTCTCGCAGACCGTGGCCGAGGTGTCGGTGCCGTCGCTGGCGTAGACGCAGCAGCCCCAGGTGTCGCCGTGGGCGGTGGCGCTGCTGGGCACGGTGTTGGTGGTGTAGCTGGTGACGACGGCGTTCTGGTCCCAGACGTAGGTGTAGCTGAGGCTGTCGCCGTCGGCGTCGGTGCTGGAGGTCGACAGGGTGCAGGTCAGGTCGTCGTCGGGCTCGGGGCTCGACGGACTGATCGAGATGACGGGGTCCGTCGGCGCCGTGTTGCCGATGGTGACGGCGGACGAGGTGATCGCCGAGCCGGCGTCGGTGCCGTCCCAGGGCCAGGCGGTGACCGTCACCGAGTCGCCCTTGGAGAAGGCGCCGGCCAGGCCGCTCGAGGTCGCCCCGGAGACGTCGCTGCTGTTGACGGTCCACTGGTAGAGCCAGCCCTCGCTGTCGCCGTCGGCGTCGCTCCAGCCGGTCGCCGAGGCGGTGAGGGTGTCGTCGACCAGCGGGTTGGTGGGGCTGATCGAGACGCTGGTGCCGGAGGGGGGCGTGTTGGAGATCGTGATCGAGTTGGAGCTGACGGAGGTGCCCGTGTCCTCGCCGTCGTCCGGCGTGATGGTGCAGCTCACCGAGTCGCCCCTGGTGAAGTAGGACCCGGTCAGGGTGGTGCTGGTGACCGACAGCGGGGTCCCGGAGACGTCCCAGGCGTAGGTGTGGGCGATGGCGTCGCCGTCGGCGTCGCTGTCGGAGCCGGGGGAGCAGGTCAGGGTGTCGCTCTCATAGGCCGGGTCCGGACCGAGCGTCACGCTGGACAGCACGGGTGGGGTGTTGGCGATGGTGACCGTGTTGCTGTCCACCGCCGTCCCGGTGTCCGTGCCGTCGTCGGGGGTGATCGTGCAGACCACCTCGTCGCCCTTGGAGAAGTCCCCGCCGTCGAGGGTGGTGCTCGTGGCCGAGATGGTGACGCCGTTCAGCGACCAGGTGATGGACTCGCTCACGCTGTCGCCGTCGGCGTCGTCGGTGCCGTTGGCGCTACAGGTCAGGGTGCTGGACTCCGTGGCGCTGGTCGGGGTGAGGCTCACGCTGTCGATCGTCGGCGCCGAGTTGGAGATGGTCACCGCGGAGGCCGTCACCGCGGTGCCGCTGTCCGTGCCGTCGTAGGGGGTGACCATCACCTCGACGACGTCGCCCTTCTCGAAGCTGCCGGAGAAGGTGCTCACGGTCGCGCCCGACACCGGAGAGCTGTTGACGTACCACTGGTAGAGGTAGGACTCCGTGTCGCCGTCGTCGTCGCTCCAGCCGCTCGTCGAGACCGAGAGCAGGTCGTCGACGTAGGCGGTGGACGGGGAGATCGACGCGCTGGCCACGCTCGGCGGCGTGTTGGAGATGGTGAGGGCCGAGGTGGAGACGGTGGTGCCGTCGTCGGTGCCGTCGCTGGGGGTGACGAGGCAGACGACGTCGTCTCCCTTGTCGAAGTCGCTGCCCGTGAGGCTGCTCGAGGTGGCGGAGGTGCTGCCGCCGTCGATCGTCCAGGCATAGGTGTAGGTGACGCTGTCGCCGTCGGCGTCGCTGGACGATCCCGGCGTGCAGACGACGGTGTCGGCCTCGTAGGCCGGGTCCGGGGACAGGGAGGCCTCGCTGAGCTCGGGGGCGGTGTTGCCGATGGTGACGGTGTTCGAGTCGACCGCCGTGCCGGCGTCGGTGCCGTCGGTCGGCGTGACGGTGCAGTACACCTCGTCGCCCCTGGCGAAGTCCGGCGAGGTGAGGGTCTCACCGGTGGACTTGATCGTGACCCCGCCGACCGTCCAGGCGGTGGCGTAGGAGATGGCGTCGCCGTCGGCGTCCGAGGCGCCGTTGGGTGTGCAGGTGAGGGTGTCGCCGACGCCGGGGCTGGTCGGCGTGAGGCTCACGCTGGTGAGGCTGGGCGCCGAGTTGACGATGGTCAGCGTGTTGGAGGTGACCGGCGTGCCGGTGGCGCTGCCGTCGGTGGGGGTGACCGTGCAGGTGACCGTGTCGCCCTTGGCGAAGTCGCTGCTCAGGGTCGTGCTGGAGTGGGAGATCGTGCTGCCGCTGACGGTCCAGGCGTAGGCCAGGGTCACGGTGTCGCCGTCGGCATCGCTGGAGCCGACCACCGCGCAGGTGAGGGTGTCGGTGACGTCGGCCGGATCGGGGGTCAGGGCGACCAGCGCGATGCTGGGCGGAGCGTTCTCGATGGTCACCGTGTCGCTGCCCGGATCGCCGGTGCCGAGCCCGTCGTGCGGGGTGACGTCGACCCGCCATGTCTCGCCGCGGGTGGTCGCGGACGAGGGCAACAAGCCGCTCGTGTGGCTGGTCGCGAGGCCGTCCTGGTACCAGGCGTAGGCGTAGGTGATCGTGTCGCCTTCGGGGTCGATGGCGTCGATGACGATGCTCACGTTGAGGTCGTCGGCCGAGGTCGCCGGGTCGGGCGTGATCTCCACGTCCGGGGGATCCGGGAGCCCGTTGACCGTGAACGAGATCGAGTCGCTGCCCGTGAAGCCCTCGGGGTCCATGGCGGACAGGGTGATGGTGTGGGCGCCGGCGGACAGCGCCTGGGTGGTGAAGGTGGTCTCGCCGGCGCTGGTGGCGGACTGGTCGTTGAAGACGCCGTCCAGGGTGCTCGACCAGCTCAGGGTCACCAGGGTGGGGTCGTGGTCCAGGTCCTGGACCAGGGCCTCGAAGAGCACCGAGTCGCCCTGGTTCGACGTGTCGCCGGAGGTCGGAGCCGTGATGGTGACGAAGGGCTGGGTGCCGACCAGGAACTGGATGTTGTCGGTGCAGGTCGTGCCGACCTCGTCGGCGACCTGGAGCGTGATGGTGTGGGCCCCGGTGGACAACGACGAGGCGCTGAAGGTCAGGTTGCCATCGGACGGCACGGTGGAGCTTCCCAGCGGGCCGTCGAGGTCGCTGCTCCACTCCGCGGTCAGCATGTCCGAGGCCACGTCGGCGTCGCTGGCCGTGCCCTCGAAGAAGGTGGCCTTGCCCTCCGCGACCCCGGAGCCGCTCTCCGGAGAGGTGATGGCACACTCGGGCGGGTTGTTCGGCTCGCCCACGAGGATGGTCACGCTGTCCTGGGCGGTCCGGCCCACGGTGTCCTTGACGGTGGCGGTGATGAACCACTCCCCGCTCTCCATGTGGATCGAGCCCAGTGCCGTCCCGTCGCTGGTCGGGTCCGTGTCGACGGACCACTCGTCGGGACCGGCTCCCACCCACGTGACGCTGAGGTCCTCCGAGGGGTCCTCGGGGTCGCTCACGGTGGCCTTCAGCTCGACGAGGTGGTCGCTGTAGTAGCTGCTGTCGGCGGTGGGGGCTTCGATGTCGAGGGTGGGAGCGCCGTTGGCCAGCACGGTCACCACCACGGTGCTGTCGTCGGCCTCGCCGTCGGGGTTGGTCGCCGAGAGCAGGATCTCCGCCTCGCCGACGGGGAAGACGTGCTCGCAGACCGTCACACCGCTGACGTCGAGGGTGGCGTCGTCGCAGACGCGCTCGTTGTTGACCAGCCACAGGACGGTGAGCTGGTCGAGGCGGGTCGAGTAGGCCTCGTCGGCGACCACGCCGACCATGCCGACGGAGACGCCTTCGTAGAGCTCGTCGCCCTCTTTGGGGTTCTCGATCGCCACCACGGGCGGCGCGACGTAGCGGCCGATGTTCTGGTCCGGGCAGCCGGCCAGCAGGAGAAGGGCGAACAGAGGAGTCATGGAGGGCCGGTTCGGAGGCGCAAGATACCACGGAGTTCGGCGCTTCGGGCGCTCCCGCCAGCGCGCTCAGGTCGGCCCGGCGCTCGCCGTGCCCAGCGCCCCCGCCGGGTGCCGGGCGTGGTACTGCTCCCGATCGAGCCCGCGTCGCTCCTGCAGGGCCACCGACAGGGCCATCAGCACGACCAGCTCGTTCAGCACGCTCGCCCGCGGTGCCAGGCCCAGCGGCCCCCCTTCGGAGGCGACGGAGGCGAGCAGCACGACCTCGGCGAGGTCGGCCAGCTCGGAGTCCGCGCCTCCGGTGACGGCGACGAGGTGGGCTCCTCGTCCGACCGCGGCCCGGGCCGAGGCCACCAGCTGCCGGGTCCCGCCGCTGTTCGAGATCGCGATGACCACGTCCCCTGGCTCGAGCTGGCCCACGCTGCCGTGGGTGGCCTCGGTGCCGTGGAGGAAGGTCGCCGGTGTGCCGGTGCTCGACAGCAGGCTGGCGACGTAGCCCGCGACGTAGGCCGGCTTGCCGACTCCCGTCACGTGGACCCGGCTCCCTTGCGCTCTCCGGGCGGCGATCAGGTCCGCCGCCGCGGCCACGGCCGCGCGGTCGAGGTCCTGGGTGGTGAGCGAGACCTCGGTGGCGGCGGTCTCGCAGAAGGTCTCCAGGGCCGGCAACGAGGGGGGTGGTGTGTCGACCACGTCGATGCAGAGCGGCTGTCCGCCCATGGCTTGGTGGAGCTGGAGGATGCGGGCCCGGCACGCTTCGGCGTCTTCGGGGAAGGCCCCCAGGCGCTCGCAGCAGGTGGCGCCGCAGGCATTGCCCAGGCGCGCGGCGGCGACCGGGTCCAGGCCGAGGCGGAGGCCGGCCACGAACCCGCCGAGGAAGGCGTCTCCGGCGCCGGTCGTGTCCACGACCTCGATCGCCACGCTCGGCACGTGGGCCAGGGTGTCGCCGGCCAGCACCGTGGAGCCCCGCTCGCCGTCGGTGATCGCCACGAGGCGGCACCCGTAGGTGCTCGCCAGCGCCCGCGCGGTCGCCTCCGGAGACGACGTGTCGACGAAGCCCTCCATGGCTGCCAGCGACGGCTTGAGGACGTCGGTCAGCCCCAGGACCTCCTCCAGCTCCTCGCGGCTGCCGAGGGCCGGCACGGCGTCGACCAGGGGCACGTCGAAGTCGACCACGGTCCGAGCGCCCGCGGCCCGGGCCCGCTCCAGGACCCGCTTCACCGTCGCCAGCGGGAGCTGGCTGATCTCGGTCGTGACCATCGGCGCCTGGTCGATCAGCTCGCCGAAGTCCGCGTCGACCTCCTCCGGTGTGAAGTCCCCGGTGGCGCCGCGGGCCATGTAGATCGCCCGGCCGCCGTCCGGGGCCACGAAGATGTTGGCCTCGGAGCTGGCTCCGCCCGACAGGTCGAGGTGGGCCCGGATGCCGGCCCGTTCCATGCCGGCCCGGAGGAAGCGGCCCGCCTCGTCGTCGGCCTGCTTGCCGAAGATGGCGACCTCCAGGCCCAGGAGCCGGGCCCAGCCCAGGTGGTTGAGGGTCACCCCCCCCACGAAGCGATGCACGGCGGCCCCGTCACCGTGGGCCAGCAGCAGGGCCTTCTCCTCGGGGCCGATGATGCGGGAGGTGAGGTAGATGGCGTCGGCCACCATGCTTCCGGTGCCGGCGATGTCGGGGTGGACGGGCATGGGCCTCCCGGGTCAGTGCGCCGAGGGTAGCGCCGATCCCCGTCGCTGTGGGAGGCGCTCGGTCCCGGCCTCGCTGCACCTCTGGTGGACGTGGGACAGGGCGATCAGCAGGCCGAGCAGCCAGGTCTCGGGGAAGCGCAGCTCCTGCTGCCAGCCGGTCCCGGCGCGGGGCAGTCCCACCTGTCGCAGCCGGATCATGGGGCTGCCGAGCTCGTGGACCGTCGCGATCTCCAGCGCCCGGCCTCCCCGCCAGCCGAGGTGACGGCGGGGCCCGCGGTGCTGGACCTGGAGGAGGCGATCCAGGAACCACCGGGTCACAGCCGGGGTCATGGCGAACGGGGCGGCATGGAGCGGTCGCGGCACGTGGAGCTGGTAGACGCCGGCGTGGGGGTCGAAGCTGGCGGCGACCCGGGGGGAGTCCGCGGGGGGGATCGGCCGCAGGACCAGGGTGGGCTCGAGGTCGATGGCGGGCATGGCGGTGTCCGGGCTGGGGTCCGTGGGGGACGGAGTGCCAGCGCCGTGCCGGGCTGCCGCAGCCGCGACGTCGTGCGTCTCACCGCGCGGGGGGTGACGGGCGTCGGGCAGGGGGTGGCGGACGTTCGTCACCCTCCTGGCCGCCTCCTAGATCTCCCGCTCCGCGACGATCGTGTGGTGGAGGGCGTGGTTGGCCAGCTCGTCGGCCAGCTTGTGGGCCAGGGCCGGGTGGGGGTCATCGAGGACCACCACGACCTGGTCTTCCTCGACCCGGACCTCGACACGGGCCAGCTTCTCGAAGGTCCGTGCGGCGGTCTGGACGGCATCGGGACGGTAGAGCGAGCGGGAGAAGGTCAGCTCAGCCATCCGTGGAGGTCTCCCAGGGCACTTCGATCTCCAGGGGGTCCTCGTCGAGCTCCTCGGCGTCCAGCTCGGCCAGCAGGGCATCGATGGTGCTGCGGCCGGGGTCGGAGAAGAAGGCCTTGGCCAGGGTGTACTCACGGATGCGGGTGGTGGCCTCGCCGACGCGGAGGCGCAGGACCTGGTTGAGCAGCTCGTTGGCGAACTCGCCGGCCAGCTCCGTCAGGGTCTCCTCGTCGGCCTCGCCCCGGGTCCGGAGCTGCACGCTCACGATGCGATCCGCCGGGCGGCCCAGGAAGAGGTAGCAGCGATCCATGAAGAGGTAGGCCGCGCCGTAGATCGCGTCGCGGGGGTAGATCTCCTCGTCGATCTCGAAGGTGACCCTCCGCTCAGCGGTCTCGAACACCAGCTCCTGGGAGGATGTCTCCGACGTGCCCTCCGCCATCAGAGGGCCTCGGGGCCGAAGCGCTCGACCCGCTCACCGTGGGTCATCAGGCGTCCGAGCAGGGCTGGATCGGACTCGGCCGCCAGCTCGTTGCGGGCGACGGTGTGGGCCAGGGCTCGCAGGGCCCGTCCGATGGACTCCTCGGTCCGCCGGTCGCCCTGGCCTCCGTCCATGAGCACGAAGTCGAGGAAGTGGCTGTGGGCGACGCCCTTTGGGGCTCCGCGGTGGGCGCAGAGGTGGACCTGGACCGGCGCCAGGGTCTCGTGCACGAGGTCCAGCACCACGGCTCCGCGGCGGGGGGTCGAGATGCCGCGCAGCCTCCACCCGTGGCCGATGCCGTCGCCGGCAGACAGAGGGGCGATCAACCAGGTCGGGTCCGGACCCGGGGCCAGGTACTCCACGAAGCGTGCAGCCTGTGCCCGGGGAGCGGGCAGGGCGGTGACGGCGGCTGCGCCGACCGCGAGCTTCTTGATGAGGTCTCGGCGTGAATCCATGCGGCTGTCCATGGGGGAGGACGGATGGGCACCATACCACGCACCAGGGCGCCTCGACACGCTGCTGACGCCCCCGGAGTGCACCCAACCCGTAGACTCCCCGGCGTGTGGATGGACCGTCTGCTCGCGAGGTTGGCGAGGCCCTGGGTGCCCTGGGCCGCCGTGGTGGTGGCCGTCGTGCTGGCCTCCGGCTCCCTGACGACTCCGCTGCTGGCGGACGACTACCTGCTCTGGGCGACCCACGAGGGACTGTGGGGAGACTGGCGGGGACCCTGGACGCTGTTCCGCTACTTCCCCGACGACCCGACGATCCGCCAGGGCCTGATGGACAGGGGTGTGCTGTCCTGGTGGGCCCACCCGGACCTTCACCTCTGCTTCTGGCGGCCCGTGGCTTCGATCACCCACTGGCTGGACTTCGAGGTCTTCGGCAAGGACCCGGTGGGCCACCACGCCCACCAGCTCCTCTGGTACGGGGCGATGCTGGGGGCCGGTGTCGCCTTCTACCGCCAGGTCCTCGGGGTGGGCTGGGTGGCGGGCCTGGCCGCCATCCTCTTCGCCTTCGACGACGTGCACGGGGTCGCCGTGGGCTGGGTGGCCAGCCGCAACCTGCTCATCGCGACCGCCTTCGGGGCCCTCGCGGTGGCGGCCCACGACCGCTGGCGCCAGGGAGGCGGCTGGACCTGGGCCGTCGTGGCGCCCGGACTGCTGGTCTTCGCGGTGCTCTCGGCCGAGGCGGGGGTGGCGATGTTCGGCTACTTCGTGGCCTACGCCCTGTGCCTGGAGCGAGGGCCACTGTCGCGGCGGCTGGTCACGCTCGTGCCATCGCTGGGGGTCGTGCTCGCCTGGCGGGTGGCCTACCGGGTGCTCGGCTACGGCGTGGTGGGCTCGGGTCACTACCTCGACCCGGTCATGGCGCCCCTGGACTTCGTCGCCCGGGTGGTCTCGCAGGTCCCCGTGCTCGTCATGGGGCACCTGGCGGCCAGCCCGCTGGACGGTCTCGTGGTCTTCCCGGACGCCCTGCCGATCATGCTGGTGGTCGCGGGCCTCTGGCTCGCCTGGCTCTGGGCGGCCTACTCGGACCGCATCAAGCTGGATCCCAAGGCCCGCTTCTTCTTCCTGGGCATGGCCATCACCTCGATCCCGCTGGCGACGGGTGTGCCCCAGGACCGGCTGTTGACGCCGGTGGCGCTGGGCGGCTTCGGCCTGATCGCCCTCTGCATCCAGAGCTGGCGCCAGGGCCGGGGCGGTTGGGGGGCTGGGGTGCTGGCCGGGGTCTGGCTGGTGTTCCACGGGCTGGTCTCGCCGCTGGCGATCCCCACGCGGGCCCAGGGCATTCCCGCCCTGGGAGGCCTCTCGATGCAGGTCACCGACGCCATGCCGGCGGAGCCGGATCAGACGGTGGTCCTGGTGAACCTGCCCTTCGACGTGGTGACCTACTACCCCCACCCGATGCGGGCCTACTCCGGGGAGGCCGTCCCGGGGTCCCTGCGCCTGCTCTACAGTGGCTTCGAGGCGGCTCGGCTGGAGCGGACGAGCCAGCACACCGTCGAGCTGACGCCAGAGCGGGGCTTCCTGCGGACGTGGCGGGAGCGCATCCTCCGTTCCATGGACCCGCCCTTCGCGGTGGGGGAGCGGGTGGAGGTCTCCGGCATGGTGGCCCGGGTCATGGAGGTGGCCCCCGACGGTCGCCCGGCTCGGGTCGCCTTCACCTTCGAGGAGGAGCTGGACTCGCTCACCTGGCGGTTCTACGACGGGTCGGTCGTGGCGGAGCTGGACCTGCCAGCCGTCGGCGACGGGGTCGACCTGCCGGCCTTCGACATCTTCGAGGCGCTCCACACCACCACTGGAGAGGTGAGGGCCCGGCGTCGCTCTCGGGAGTAGGATGGCGCTGGAGGTGGTGCCATGCTGGGAGTGCTGCTCGTGCTGGCAGCGGGTTGCGAGACGGACCACTGGGCCAGCGATGGGGGGGCCTACGACCTGGGCGATCCGGGCCTCACCCTGGAGACGGGCGGTGTCTACGCGGGGGGGCCGATCCTGGCCGGGACCCACGCCTGTCTCACGGCGGCCTGCCTGGGGGAGGCATGTCCCGAGACGGACGAGGACCGGGCGGCCTGGGCCCAGGAGGCCGAGGCCTGCCTGGAGTGGGGGGCCAGCGGCGCGGCCTCTGTGGGCGAGGACGGCTGCATCGGGTTCGACGGTCCCGGTGAGGCCGTCGTCGAGCTGGAGCCGGCCGGGTGCGAGGGGGACTGGGCGGACACCTTCGTCAGCGACACCTCGACCCTGCCGGTGGTCGACCCGATCGATGTCCACGGAGCCTTCTCCAGCCACCTGGAGGACGCCGCCGAGGACCTCTTGGAGCCGGTCTCCGAGGTGGGCTGGCCGGCGGACTGGAAGCTGTCCGACCACGAGGTGGCGCAGGTCGTGGCGGAGACGCCGGTGGCCATCGACGTGGCCCTCTTCCAGGGTGTGGGGGGCGCCGGAGTGGGCTGGCACAGCGAGGACGGTTCCTTCCAGGTCGAGACCCTCGACGGCAGCGCCCTGGACCACGAGCGGGTGGGCGAGGCCCAGATCGGGGTCGCCGTGCCCCTCGGGGGCCAGGTCCAGGTCGGGCTCGAGGTCGCGGGCAACACCTGGGTGGCCGGGCAGCTCGTGGGCGTGGACGTCGACGACATCACCGAGCTCGAGCTGGTGATCGGGATCGGTGACTGGGACGAGTCCGACGGGGAGCGCCTGGCCCCCGTTGGGGGTCGGGCTGTCGCCCGAGACGCCGCGCGCGAGGTCGTGTTCGGTCCGCCCGTCACCTGGCACCTCGACGAGGGGGACGTGGTGGTCGAGTCCTTCGCCACCGAGGAGGGCTACCAGGCCGACTACGCCTGGATCCTCGACGTCTGCGACCCCCCGTCGGAGAGCTACGGGACCCGGTCGGCCGTGGTCCGGGTCTCCCTGGGGGACCTGGAAGACACGGTGACCGTCACCTGGGACGGGCTCTACGCCAGCGAGGACGACGTGCCCGCCGACGCAGACGACGACTGGGAGATCGACGAGCGCTGCCCCGGCTTCGACCCCGGCGACATCGAGGTCGAGGGCTGGTGCGGCTGCGGGACCCGCGGGACGGCGCCGGGCGCGGGGTTCGCCTTGCTCACGTTGCTGGTCGTGGCGCGGCGCCGCCGCCGCGCCGCCTGAGGCCCCCCCGCGGCGACGCCGGCCCCTGAATGTCGCTCAGCGCGACGTTCAGGTCTCCACAAGGGCGTGTGGGCCCGCCAATGTCGCTCAGAGCGACACTCGCGCCGGGGCGTGCGCAGGGTTGGCCTTCAGCGTCGCCGAGACCGGCCGCCAGCCGGCCCGGCGCACCGGGGGCAGGCGCAGGCGTGTGTCGCCGAGGCAGAAGCGGGCCTCGAGCAGTCCGGGGCGCTGCCGCCGCCGCCGGTGCCGCTGGAGGGTGCGTTGGGTGACGTCGCAGACCTCGGCCAGGAGGTCGAGGTCGTTCCAGCCGCCGAGGAGTGCCAGGTCGAGGAAGAGGTCGCGGGCCGGGCCGCGTCGCTGGACGGCCTCGGGCAGGCATCGCAGCGCGGCGCAGGTCGCGTCGCTCAGGTCGGCGAGGTCCGGCAGGGCACCGCGTTCGGGCACGAACAGACGCGGGAGCGCCTGGCCCTGAGGGGAGGTCCACCGGTCCGCGCTCACGTAGCGATGCCACGAGGCGAGGAAGTCCTTGGCCGGCCAGCCCAGTTGCTGGCACAGCCGCTCCGAGGTCACCCAGGGTCGAACCACGGCACCCACCACGTCGCGGTGGGTGGTCCAGGGCCAGCACAGCGGGTCGTCGACGAGGCGCCAGCGCCGTCCCTCGTGGAGGAAGGGCCGGCAGGAGTTCAGCTCGACGTAGCGGAGCTGTCGGGCGAGCTTGTCCAGGCCTAGGATGGGTTCCGGGGGGCCCTCCAGGTCCCAGGTCTCGCCCAGGTGGTGTTGCCGGGAGAAGGTCCGGAGGAGGGGAGCCAGCGGCTCGGGTTCCTCGGGCGTCACAAGGTGCAGGTGGTTGGGCATCAGCGTGGCGGCCAGTGCGCTCGGGTACCGGAGCTGGAGCCGCGACCAGAGCCAGAGCGCCTGGTCCGGGGCGTCGAGGGGGAGTCGCCCGGTGCGGGCGTGGGCGACGGTGTGCCAGGCTACCGGGGTCACGACTGCCTCCTCCTCGTCCCGCGGCGTCGCCACCGGGGTCGAACGAACGGGCCATTGGGGTCGTCTCCGTCGCAGTCGGCGTCCACTCCGTCTCGCGGTGCGTCCCAGGCGTCCGGGTTCACCCAGGCGCGCCGGTCGTCGCAGTCGGTGCCACCGGCGACGAGGATCGAGGCGTGCCCGTCGCCGTCGACGTCGACCAGGTCGGACCCGTCCAGGTCCTGGTCGATGCCGTCGTAGGGGATCTCGGGGGTTCCGGCGTGGAGCAGGAGCCACGCCAGCCATCTTCCGTCCATGTCTCACCTCCAGGGGGGAGCCGGCGGAAGAGCAAGGCCCGTGCCGGGGGAGCTGGGGGGGGCGAGACGAGCTGGATCGGCCTGGGAGGCGGGTCCGGAAGGGTCGGGGTGTCAACCTCCGACAGGGGGGGTGTCGGGGGTTCGTCACACTGCTGACCGGTCAGGTCGATCGAGTGGATCGCGCCGCGATCCGCCGTCCTGTTGGCCACGCGGAGCCGCTGGCGTGGCCGAGTCACGTCGAGGCGAGGCGGGGTCGGCAGGGCGGCGGAGGGCAAGCGAGATGCCATCGACCTGACCGGTCAGCAGTGTCAGATCCCCGAGCCCTCGATGATGTACACGGCGGCCTGGTCGAGTCCGTCTGCGTACCGAGGTGCGTGGACGAGGAGCTCCCCGTAGCTGTCGCCGTCCATGTCCGGCACCAGCGTGGCCGCGCTCCCAGGTCCCAGGCCGCCACTGGTCGGCGTGCCCTCGATGCGAGCCATGGCTCCAGAGGCCAGGCGAGCACCTTCGAGGGGACCCAGGAAGAGGTAGACCGCGGGGTCGTCGGCGTAGGGCTCGTGGACGGCGACGTCGGGATGACCGTCATCGTCCAGGTCCACCCCGCCTGTCACCTGCGTCCCGAAGAAGCCGCCGGGCGACTCGCCGAGCAGGCTCCCCGCCGCCATGTCATCCGGTGCACCGGCCGTCACGGGGCCCTGGACGACGAACACCACCCCGGCTTGCGAAGCCACGCCCGAGTAGTCCGTGGCTCCCACGAGCAGGTCGGCCTAGCCGTCGTCGTTGGTGTCGCCTCCCGGAGCCAGTCCACTGCCCAGTCCCGCGGCCTCACCCGGCTCCAGGGTGGCGTCGACGTCCACGGCGCTGATCACTCCCCCTCGGCCACCGAGGATGATCTGGACGCTGCCGATGGGGTTCGAACCGCCGAGGGTCGCTCCCGGTGACCCGATCGCCAGGTCGTCGAAGCCGTCTCCGTCGAGGTCGCCCGCCACGACGGCCGCCGTACCGGCTCCGTCGCCTGCAACGGCGCCGTGGACGGTGAGGTCGGCCTCGCCGATGGCCAGCTCGCCTCGCTCCGCCAGCTCGAAGACGTAGACAGCCCCCGCCCCGTCCTGGTCGCCCGTGGCGCCGATGGCCGAGGCGACGAGGTCGTCCTGGCCGTCGCCGTCCAGCACGTCGCCCGCGGTCACCCGAGTGCCCAGGTAGTCCTTCGCCTGGTCCCCGCGCACGATCCAGTCCGCGTCATCGACCGTCGGTACGCCGGACCATCCACTCTGGAAGACGTAGACGGCGCCTGCGCCTGACCCGGTCCCGCTGTCGCTGACGCCGATCTCGTCGCGGCCGTCCCCGTCCAGGTCTCGCATCGTCGTGATCGCGGCCGGGAAGTAGCTGCTGTCGGGACCACCGGTCAGGAGCTGGTCGGCCTCGCTCAAGGTGATCGAGCTCGGTGGAGTGCCCCAGTGGTGGATGCGGTAGAGGGAGCCGCCACCATCGGAGATGCCCAGCAGCAGTCCGTCGGGAGACGTCCCGTTGTCGAGCGCGGCCCAGGCGGTGAAGGTCGCGCCGCCCGTGTCGACGGGGGACAGGATGGGAAACGCCACCTCGTCGACCCCCACCACGCCTGTCGGAACACAGCCCGCCGGTGTGCCGTCGCAGTCACCGTCGCGGCGGTCCTCGCACACCTCCTCGGCGGCTGGGTTGATGTCCTCGCGTTACTCGTCGCAGTCGCCGGGGACCTCGGTCCAGCCATCCCCTGGCGGACAGGTGAGCTCGGAGACCTCCTCGTCTCCATAGCCATCCCCATCGGCGTCGCGGTACCAGGTGGTGCGGTCGACGGCGTCTTCACCGTCTGTCGTGCCGTCGCAGTCGTTGTCCTGGTCGTCGCACACCTCGACGGCACCGGGGTACACCTCCCCGTCGCTGTCGTCGCAGTCGCCGGGCGTGCTGGAGTAGCCGGGGGGAGGCTCGCAGCCAAGAGTCGTGTAGTCATCGAGCCCGTAGCCGTCCTCGTCTCCGTCGGCGAACCAGACGGTCCCGGGGTTCAGGGCTGCATCGTCGTCGTCGCAGTCCGAGTCGTCGGTCACGAACCCGGTGGGCTGTTCGCAGGCCGTCCACGCGAGGTCGGGCGTCCCGAACCCGTCCCCGTCCGAGTCCGCGAACCACGTCGTCGCGTCGATGGCGTCTTCGTCGATCGTTCCGTCGCAGTCCTGGTCGACGCCGTCGCAGGTCTCGATCCCCGCACCGTGGACGTCTGGATCCTGGTCATCGCAGTCCGAACCGCCGTAGAGCTCGTTGCGGTCCCCGTCGCCGTCGAGGTCTTCCAGGTGGGCCCGCAGGTTCAGGTAGTCGTCCTTGGTGGGCATGCAGGACACGTCGAGCGTCCCGACGCTCCCCAGGAGCAGGACCGAGCACCAGACTGTTGCACAGGGGTGCGGGGAGGTCATCTATGGGCGGGCCGACATGCTCACTTCGAGCTCGTAGTGGTCACAGGAGTCGGAGACGCCTCCGTTTCTCGTGACCTTGATGTACCAGCTATCGGAGTAGTCGGGGCACTCGTTCTGGGCAGCGTCACCGCACAGGTAGGAAGGACTGGCGGTCGAGTGGTAGGTCGAGGAGGCGCCGTCCTGGGTGATGGCGTTGTCTTCGTTGTAGAATTCGAACTCGGTGCACGAGGTCGCGTAGCCCGTGCAGTTCTTCTCGGAGCCGGTGCAGATGGCCCCGGTCGGGGAGCCCTTGTAGACGTCGAAGCTGTAGGTGCTCGTGCCGGACGTCATGTCGATCTGGAGGTTGAACTGTTCCTCGTTGCTGGTCGTCGTGTCGTTCGTCGAGAACACGTACCAGTCCTCGTCGGAGGAGGTCAGTGCGTTGGCGGTGATGGTCTCGACCGTCGAGGTCTCGTCGTCCGTCAACGTACTCCACTCATTCACCGCATTCGCCCCCGAGTCCCCATACCCCGACGTGTTCTCATACGTGTCCTCCACCGAACACGACTGCATCGTCACCGTGTTCGAGTTCCCCGAGGTGTTCCCCGCCGAGTCGGTGCAGGTGGCGTAGCCCGTGGTCTCGTAGCCGCGGGTCAGGTAGACCTGGAGCGTCAGGGTGCCGTCGCTCTCGCAGGTGCCGACCTCGGTCCAGGAACCGGTGGCGTCGGTGAAGTAGTAGGTGAGGTCGCAGCCGGCCTCGCAGGTGCCGGTGATGTCGAGGTTGTCCTCGTTGATGTAGGGGTCCGGGTCGTCCAGGACGGGCGGATCCGGCGCCGTGGCGTCGGTGATGTTGACCACGTAGGTGCCCGCGGTCCCGTCGTCCTCGCCGTCGTTGGGGATGACCTCGCACTCGATCGTGTCGCCGTGCTCGGTCTGGTCGGCGCTGAGCACATTCGTGGTCTCGGCGTTCAGCACGCCGTTCACGTACCAAGCGTAGTAGTAGCTGATGCTGTCGTCGTCGTCGTCCGTCGAAGCGGTCAGGATGTCGCAGTAGAGGCTGTCCTCGGGCTCCGGCGCCGTGGGATCGATGATGACCGTGGGCTGGGTGGGCGGGGTGTTCTGGATGGTCAGGGTGGAGCTGGACACGGTGTCACCGATGGCCCAGGTGTCCGAAGGGGTGACCTCGCAGCGGAACTCGTCGCCCTTGGCGTGCTTCTCGTTGGGGAAGGAGTCGGTGGTCTCGTCGGTGTCGACCGTGCCGTCGTGGTACCAGACGAAGTCGTAGCTCTCGGCGTCGCCCTCGGGATCGTGCCAGCCCACCGGGGTGCAGGTGAGGTCGTCCAGGGTCCCCGCTCCCGACGGGGTGATGGTGACGGAGTCGAGGCTGGGTGGGCTGTTGCCGATGGTGACGCTGTCGGAGCCGGGCGCCGAGTCGCTGTAGCCGTCGTTGGCGAAGACCTGGACCTCCCAGTACTCGCCGCGCTGGACCACACCCAGGGGCACGGTGGGGGAGTTCGAAGAGCTGTAGACGCTGCCGTCCACGTACCAGTCGTAGCGGTGGGTGATGGCGTCGCCCTCGGGATCGATCGCCGGGCTGGTGATGGTCGCGACCAGCGCCTCCTCGGAGACGGGGTTGCCGGGATCGATCGCCACGGTCGGCGCCGACGGCCGGTTGTTCATCAGCACCGTGACGGTGTCCTGGCCGGTCTTGCCGACGGAGTCCGAAGCCGTGATGGTGAGCAGGTGGGAACCCGCCGTCAGGTCCTGGGTCCCACCGGCCCAGTCACCAGCCGACGACGGACTCTCGGGCACACCGGAGAGCACACCCTCGACGTTGCTCTCGACGACGACCTGGAGGCTCGTGGGCTCGTCCTCGGGGTCCAGGATCTGGGCCTCGAGCACCACGAGCTGGCCGACACCGAAGACGTCGCCCGCCGCCGGACTGAGGATCTCGACGGTCGGCGGGTTGTTGTACTGGACGTAGACGATGATCGAGTCCTCGGCGGTGGCACCGCTGGGATCGACCGCCTTGACCTGCACGATGTACTCGCCCTCGGACTCCAGCGTTCCGGTGCAGATCGCCACACCGTCGGGGGGCACGGCGGTGGAGTCGCACAGGGGGCTGTCGTTGACGACCCAGCGCGTGGTGAGGTCCGTCACGGAGGCCGTGCCCCCCGACGCGACCACGGCGGTGAAGAGCACCTCCTGGCCCTCGTAGAAGGAGGAACCGTCCGCGGGGGTCTCGATGCTGACGATCGGAGGGGTCTCGTAGACCACGAGACCATCGTCACGGCAGGCCAGCAAGGAGAAGAGGAGAAGAGCAGTCATGGACGGTCTCGCGTGGGCACTCTAGCAGATGTCGTGGGGTCTCTGGTCACCGAAACCGCTTCGGGAGCCGCTGCGAGGTCCGGAGGAGAGGCCATCGGACGGGCCAGCCAGGCCGCTCGTCGGGCCTCCGTGGGCTGTTCGGTCGGGGAGCGCCGACCCCGGCGAGCCTCGATCCGGCTCAGCAGTTCGGGGGAGGCAGGATGTCCGAGGACCCGCTCCACCACGGGACCGATCGGCTCGAAGATCGGGCTCAGCTCCCGCTCGTCGAAGGACCGGGCCATGGAGTAGAGCCCGGCACATATGGGGTCGTAGGAGCAGTCCCCGCACACGTCGGCCTTGCCGTGCAGGAACTCGACCTGGTGGACCCAGCCCTTGCCGTCGAGGAAGTGGATGCAGCGCTCCTCCTCCTTGACGATCTTGCGGGTCTCGGTGGAGGCCCAGCCGAAGCGCGGCATCGCGCACAGGGGCACCCGCTCGGCCCGGAAGCTGCGGCCCGTGCCGTCCAGGTAGACCATGGCCCGCTCCAGGGAGACCAGGAATTCCCTGAGGTGGGGGACGCAGTCGGGGTTGTCCTCGGCCCGGTTGCCGTCGGGATCCATGTGGTTCCAGACGAAGTGCCGCACGAAGGGGAAGCTCTCGCAGAGCCAGACGACGCTCTCGTCGAGGTGGTCGGCGTTGTAGGTGTTGATGACGCAGTTGATGTCGGCGGTGATGCCCAGCGCCGGCACCTGCCGCAGCGCCGCGACGAGGGCCTCGTGGGCCCCCGGGTAGCGGGTGATGAAGTCGTGCACCGCTGGCCGCCAGGAGTGCAGGCTCAGGTGCACATGCGTCAGGCCCGCGTCGACGCAGGCCCGGAAGAACTTCGGCTCGGCGAGGTACTGGCCGTTGGTGATCATCCGGCTGGTGAGCCCCCGCTCGCGGGCCCGCTCCAGCGCCGGGAAGAGCAGCGGCGAGGCGCTGGGCTCACCGCCGGTGAGGATGATGCCGTCGTAGTCCATCTCGGCCATGCGATCGATGAGGTGGTGGAGACCGTCGACGTCGAGGCCGACCCCCGTGGGGGGGTTGGAGCAGAAGCGACACCGCTGGAGGCAGTTGCGGGTGAGCTGGACGTAGCCGAGGTTGGCCATCAGGAGACGACCTGGAAGTCGGAGCGACGCAGGCCGCGCTTGCGGGCCAGGGGATCCTCGGGGGCCGGCCCGGGCTCGGGGTGTCCGGGAAGGCTCGGGTGGGCCCCCTGGGGTGGCCGCCCGTGGCGGACGCGGGCGGGCGGCACGGGCCAGCGGTCCTCGAGCTGTCGCGCGGCGTCCTCGGCCCAGGACCCGTCGCGCAGGGGCTGGAGCTGCCCCAGCCCCTGGTCTCGGACGGCGTTGATGTGCAGTCCGTCGCAGCGCTCCGACACCCGGCACTCGTCGCAGCGGATCGACCGGGCCCCATAGACCCGCGCCACGTGGTGCCGTGCCAGCCCCTCGATGTCGAGGCGTCCTGCGCCGTCGAAGCTCTCGGCCGCCAGGACCCGCGGCGCCTCGACCAGCCGCGTGTCGGGGGCCAGGCAGGCCGGCAGCCCCGAGACCCGCACCCGGAGGTCCAGCTCCCGGAAGAAGGCCCGCGGCTCCCGGACGTCGCTGGCGACCGCCTGCTCCAGGCGCTCGTGGGTCGGCTGGTCGATGCGGACCTGGTCCAGCACCGGTGCGATGCGCTCCCGGTGCGCCAGCAGCCAGGCTGCCGTGGCCTGGGTGAGGGCGATCTCCAGCTCGACCCAGGGCGGGACCGGCGCCGCCAGGGCCGCCTCCAGCCCGGCGGGGGTCGCCAGCACCAGGGTGGTGGGATCGGGCAGCGTCCAGGGGATCGCGGCCGGCTGGGAGAGCCGCAGGCGCAGGCCGACGCCAGGGGTCAGCTCGGGGATCTCCAGCGGCGTGTCGCAAGACCAGCCGAGCCGAGTGCAGCCGAAGGGCAGCTCCCCGGGTACCCGGTCGGCCTCCCAGACGCTGTGAGTCCCCTGGTGGAGGCCCTCCACCACGTCGTCCATGGTGTCGCAGAAGGGCTCGATGAAGCAGTGCGGGCAGCGCTCCGGATCGCGACACTCCAGGGGCGTGCCGTGGTCGAGGTAGCGGCGGATCGGGTACCGGCGGCCGTGGACCTCGTCCAGCAGCTTGTGCGGGTCCTGGATCAGGTCCTCGAGGCCCTCCAGGTAGGAGACGGGGAAGCGGTTGGTCCAGATGTAGAAGCCCTCGCGGTTCAGCGCGAAGACACGCTGGAGCTGGGGCAGGTGCTCGCGGACGTCGTAGAACACCTGGTCACGGTTGCGGAAGGCCGCCGCCTGCGGGATCACGTGCAGCAGGTCGAACTCCCGCACCCCCAGCTTGGCACACAGACCGACGATGTCGGCCACATGAGCCACGTTCTGCTGGTTGATGACGATGTCCACGTTGACGATCGGGCGACCGTCGCGGAGCGCCCGCAGCAGGCCCTTCATCAGCTTGCGGTAGCTGCCGGGCGTCTGGACCAGGTGGTCGTGCAGCTCGGCCGTGTGGCCGTGCAGGCTGAAGGTGATCTCGTCCAGCCCGGCCTCGATGACGGCGTCGAAGAAGGCCCGGTCGGCGTAGCGCAGGCCGTTGGTCACGGTCTGGACGCGGGTGTAGCCGATGTCGTGGGCGTAGCGGATCAGGTCCGGGAAGAGGGGGTGGAGGCTGGCCTCGCCCCCGCTGAGGATCACCTTGTCCGCACCCTTCTCCTCCCGTCCCCGGCGCAGCTCCGCCTGGATCTCCTCCTCCGAGAGGTAGACGTTGCGCGGCGTGTCCATGTCCAGGCAGAACAGGCACCGGTTGTTGCACGCGGTCACCAACCGGACCCAGTGCTTGGGCCGGTTGGCGATCCGCTCCCGGTCGAGCTTCGCCTGGGTGAGGTCGGACATCCGCAGGCGGCAGTGTAGTCGGCAGGGACCGGGGGACCACCCGATCGGGACTCAAGCATCCTCTTGAATAGAGGTCGGGATGCCCTGGGCAGCCAGCTTCCGGAGCAGAGCGGCGGCCTCCTCCCAGGACCCGACCCGGCCGGTCCTGGCGTCGTGGGTCGCGGCGTCGGGACCCAGGCGGCGGGCCGCCACGTGGTCGACGCGACGCAGACGGAGGCGGTCCCGGTCGCTCCAGCCGGCCACCGCCTCCAGCCGCCCGCTGACCTCGACCCGCTCGAAGCACAGGGCCAGGGCCTCGCCGAGGAGCTCCGCGCCGTGGGGGTGGTCCAGGCCTTCGAGTCGCAGCGCACGGGCTCCGCTGGAGGCGACCTGGACGAGCAGGTGCCGGAGGTGTCGGGTGCTCAGGCCCTCTCGGAGGCGCACCACGACAGGCTGGCTCTCGAGGGGAGCCCGCGGAAGCTCCTGGCGACCGAAGGCCGCCACGTAGGCGCTCGAAGGGCCCGGACAGGAGCCGTCCGCCGGACAGGTCGCGCAGCCGGTGGAGCGGGGCGGCGGCTCCGGGACGTCGACGCCCACCCACACCGGCCGCGGCGTGCGACGGACGGCCAGGCCCTCGACGACACAGCGCGGCACGCCCTCGAAGTCGACGTCGCAGCCGGCCCGACGCAGCGTCTCCAGGCCCGCCTGGAGGGGCTCGGCGATCAGGCCCACCCGGGCCGCGGTGGCGGGGTAGCCGGGGGCGTCGCCCTCGAGCAGCCGCAGGACCACCCGGCGCAGGGGCAGCCGGGCCAGCAGGCCCAAGGTGGCCTCGAGGTGGAGCAGGGTGGGACGGGTCAGCAGCACCTCCGCGCTCACCTCGAGGTCGGCCTCGCAGGCGACCCGCAGAGCCCTCCAGGCTCGCCGCTGGGCGCCAGGCCGCCCCTCCAGCCAGTCGTGGGCCTCGGCCCGGGCGCTGTGGAAGGGGACGCGCACCCGGGACAGGCCGGCTTCCAGCAGGGGCCTGAAGGCCTCGGGCTTCACCAGGGCCTGGCCGTCCGTCAGCAGCCCCAGGAGTCGGTCGCCCAGGGCCTCGAGGAGCGCTGGGAGGTCGGGGCGCAGGGTGGGCTCGCCCCCTCCGACCCAGAGGGGCCCCTCGACCGCCAGCAGGTCCCGCAGCGGGGGATCGGTGCCTTCGGAAGGACCGGCGCGATCCAGGCGGACCCGGCCCCGGGACCGCGGCGTCGCTACCAGCACCCTCAGCGGCTCCGCCACGTCAGCTCCAGGCTCAGGTCCAGGGCGCTCGCCCGCTCCACCAGGGAGCGACCCCGCGCATCGGCGCTGCGGACGGCGACCCCCACGGCCCCGGCCGCGCCCAGGCGCTGCACGAGGGGCAGGAGGGCCTCGAGGTCGCGCGCCTCCACCGACACCCAGGGGAGGACCCGGTCCTGGGGGAGGTGGTCTCTCTGGGCGGCCGCGAGCGCCCCGAGGGTCCGCAGCACGTCGGTGGCCCGGCCCTCCAGGGCCAGGTGGGTGACACCCCGCTGGCGGAGCCCGGCGACCTGCGCCGGCTCCAGGCGGTCGGTGTGGAGCCAGACGGCGGGCGCCTCCGCGGCCGCGACCTGCGCCCAGGTCTCCCCTCCGACTCCGCCGGGCGCTGCGACGACCTGCTGGCCCTCGCCACCGGGCTCCCAGGGTGGGGCCACCCGCAGCGGCGCCACCAGCCCGGACCCCTGGCGGTGGGTCCAGTAGGCGTGCCAGGCGCCGCCGCACCGCGCACGCAGGGCGCAGCGGCGACAGGGGCCCCCGTGGGACTTGCTGCCGGCCTGCTCCAGGCCCTGGGGGCCGCTCCTGCCGAGGCGGGACTCCACGGCTTCGACGCAGTGGGCCAGGCCGTCCTGCCAGCCCACGCAGGCCGGCAGACCGCAGTAGGGGTTCAACAGCTCGATGCCGTGGAGGGCAGCTCGAGCTCGTGCTCGCTCCACCTCCGGTCCGAGCACGGCGTAGTCGGGCAAGAGCTCGACCGCCGTGGCCGCCCGGCCGTGGGGCTGGACCGTCGACACGGAGATCGAGCCCACCCGGGGCAGGCGGTCGGCGACGAAGTCGACGTAGCCGGCCAGGAGCGCCTGCGTTCGCCGCGCCACGACCACGTTCAGCGCCACCCGGACCCCGGCGTCGAGCAGGTGGTCGATGCCCGACAAGGTGCGGGACCAGGCGCCGTCCAGGCCGGCGAGGGCGTCGTGGTGGGCGGGGTCCTGGGAGAGCAGGGAGACGAAGGCGGAGGTCAGGCCGGCCTCGGCGAGCGCCCGAGCGTAGTCGGCGTCGACCAGGATGGCGTTGGTCTGGAGCTCCACGAAGGGCAGGCCACGCCCTCGAGCGCTGCGCACGGTCGCCAGCAGGCGGCTGCGCAGCAGGGTGGGCTCGCCGCCCGAGATCGTCACGGTGCGCTCACCGCCCTCGGCGAAGGCATCCAGCGACCCCTCGACCTCGGGCTCGGGGGTCGGACGGCCGCCGAAGTCCTCCATCGGCACGTTGCAGAAGGGGCAGCGCTCGTTGCACGCCATGGTCAGGCGGATCAGGCCCTTGGTGGCATGGCTGGCTTCGGCGGCGCTCGGCATGGGCGCATGATGCCACCCTCCTGGGATACGTTGGCGGCGTGATCCCGCTCTTCGCCATGCTCACGGCCTGCGAGCCGATCAACGAGATCGACGGCGCCATCGACGGCACGGAGGTCACCATCGCCAGCGCCTGGTGGACCCAGTACGTCTCCATCGACGGCACGGTCCACCCCCAGTACCGGGTCGTGCTGGCCGACTTCGAGGACGGCTGCCAGGCCCTGCTCGACTACCACGCCGACCAGGACGCCCTGGAGGAGGCCTACGCCGCCGAGGAGCTCACCCCCGAGGAGTTCGAGACGGAGGCCCGACAGGCCTTCGCCACCCACCTCCCGACCGAGTCCTGGCAGGTCGTGCTGGAGTTCCTCGTCCAGGAGGGCGGCTTCACGGAGCTCCGCGTCTCGGGCGCCGACTGGGATCGCGACGCCCGCAGCGGGGAGATCCAGGGGCGCTTCGGCCACCAGACCGGCATGAGCTACGCCGGCCCGGAGCACCTCGACCGCTACGCCAGCGACCAGGGCGACGCCGAGCTCACCCACGACCTCACCGAGCAGACCTTCAGCGGTGACTTCACCACCACGGTGGCCGACTACGTCACCGGCCAGACCTACGGAGAGGTCACGATCCTGTTCGAAGTGGACCCCTGCGAAGGTCTGGGGTTCGAAGACGCGGCCATCTGGTGGTAAGTCCAGATCCGTGAACACCGCCTGGATCCAGACCCCGCGGCTCGATCTCTCGGGCCCCGGCAACACCGACGCGAAGCTGATCGCCCTGCGTGGTCGCACCGACGTGCGGGAGCTGGATCTCTCCGGGACCTTCGTGACCCTGAACGGGCTCTCGCACGGCATCCGGCAGCTACCCGGCCTGGAGGCCCTGACGCTCCAGGGCATGATGCTCACGCCGGAGAAGCTGCGCTGCCTGGGCTCGCTGCAGCACCTCCAGACCCTGAACCTGGCGAGCACGGACATCCAGGACGCGGAGCTGGCCGAGCTGGCGCCGCTGGTCCACCTGCGCAAGCTCGTGCTGCGGGCCACGCGCATCAACGGGTCGGGGCTGGCCCATCTCACCCGGCTCGGCCGCCTGCGTCGGCTGGACCTGGGGGGCACCAAGGTCCGCTCGACCAGCCTCGTCCACCTCGAGCCGCTCCAGGACCTCCAGTTCCTCGACCTGAGCTGGTCCCGGGTCGGGGACTCGGCGATGGTCCACCTCGGCGGGCTGACGGGCCTGCGCTTCCTGGGCCTGGAAGGGACCCGCGTGGGCGACTCCGGCCTGAAGCACCTCGCGGCGCTCGGCACCCTGGTGAGCCTGGACCTCGAGGACACGAGGGTCACGGACGTGGGGCTCCGCTACCTCGTCCACCAGCCCCTGCTCCAACACCTCGAGCTCCCCGAGACCGTCACGGCGGAGGGCTTGATGGCGGTCGCCCGCCTGGCGGGCCTGGTCGAGCTGACCCTGTGCAACGCCAAGGTGGGGGATCGGGGGCTGGCGTACCTGGCGAACCTCGGCCGACTGCAGGTCCTCCACCTCGGGGGCACCGAGGTCGGCGACGACGGCGTCGGCGCGCTGCGTCCGCTGCGCAACCTGCGGGTGCTCTACCTGGGCGGGACCCGGGTGACGAACAAGGGCGTGGGGCTGCTCCCGGCTCTCAGCAACCTGGAGGTCCTGACCCTGGAACACACTCAGGTCGGTGGACGTGGCCTGAGCGCCCTGTCCCACTGCCCGGGGCTCAAGACCCTGGACCTCAGCCACACGGCCGTCGACGACGAGGCGATGGACTTCGCCGCCTTCCTGGGCAAGCTCCGCGACGTCAACCTCTGCGACACCGAGGTGGGGGACCTGGGGCTGTCTCGCCTCTCGGACCTCCCCGATCTGGAGCGCCTCGACCTCCGCAACACCCGCGCCACGGGAGGGGGGCTGCTCCACCTGCGAGGCGCGAGCCGGCTGGAGCGCCTGGAGCTGGGGGGCACGCGGGTCGACGACTTCGGGCTGCCCGTGCTCGGGAACCTCTACGCCCTGCGCACGCTGGACCTGGCCAACACCCACGTGACCGACAAGGGCATGCGCCACCTGATGACGCTCTCCAACCTCGAGAGCCTCAACCTCGAGGGCACCCGGCTGAGCGACCAGGGGGCCAAGGCGCTGCGGTTGCTCCCGGGTCTGCGCAGCCTGAGGCTGGTCGGAACGCGGGTCACGGAGCGGGGACGTCGCCAGCTTCGAGAGGCGCTGCCGCGCTGCCTCGTCACCTGAGGGGGCTCGAAGCAGTACCATCCCCTGCGCGCTCGCGAGGACATCCATGATCACAGGTCTCCTGCTCTGCCTGACGGCCGCTCCGATCCACGCCGAAGAGGGCATGTGGTTGCCCGAGGACCTCACGGAGATGGGCGCCCACCTGGACGGTCTGGGACTGGAGATCGCCGCCACCGAGCTGGCCCGCCTCGACAGTGCGCCGCTCGGCGCCGTGGTCGATCTCGGGCACTGCTCCGGCAGCTTCGTGTCCGCGGACGGCCTGATGATCACCAACGGTCACTGCGTCCGGCGCTGGCTGGCCTTCGCCAGCGACGACGAGCACGACCGGGTAGCCGACGGCGTGGTCGCCTCTTCCCGCGACGAGGAGCTGTGGGCCGGACCGGGGGCGCGGGTGAGGGTGGTCGAGTCCAGCGAGGACGTCACCGGCCAGGTGCTCGGAGCCGTGGGTCGACGCACCAAGGACGCGCGCCGTGCCAAGGCGATCGAGCAGGCCCGCAAGGACATCGTGGCCGAGTGCGAGGCCGACACCGACCGGGTGTGCGCGGTGGAGAGCTTCCACGGGGGCCTGGAGTACCGCCTGGTCATCGCTCGCGAGCTCCGGGATCTGCGGCTGGTCTACGTGCCGTCCGATGCGCTGGTCACCTTCGGCGGCGACGTCGACAACTGGATGTGGCCACGTCACACGGCGGACTTCGCCCTGGTCCGGGCCTATGTCGGCCCCGACGGTGCCCCTGCGGGCCACTCCGACGACAACGTGCCCTTCGAGCCGCCGTTCCACCTGGAGGTCTCGACCGATGGGGTCTCCCCCGGGGACTTCGTGGCCATCGCCGGCTTCCCGGCCCGGACCTTTCGGTCGCTGACAGCGGGAGAGATCCGCCACGCCCAGGTCCACCGCTACCCGGAGAGCATCTCCATCTACGACGACCTGCTGGACATCTTCCGGCAGCTCGCCAAGGTGGATCCGCTCGCCGAGCAGCGCCTCGGACCCTACATCTTCGGCCTGGAGAACGCCCGCAAGAACCAGCAGGGCATGCTGGACAACTTCGCCGCCTCGGACTTCGCCGCCCGCAAGGCCGCCGAAGAGCAGGCCCTGCGGGAGTGGATCGCTGCCGACAAGCAGCGACGGAAGCGCTACGGCAGCGCGCTGGACGAGCTCGACGGCGAGATCGCCGACTGGCAGGTCCACGCCAGCCGGGATCGCCTGGTGCGCCTCACCAACTGGTTCCCTCAGCTCCTTCGCACCGCTCGCACCGGCGTGAGGCTCGCCATCGAGCGCGAGGAGGACGACGCTGCCCGCAAGCCGGGCTTCCAGGCCCGCGACGAGCAGCGGCTGCGTGACTCCCTCGCCCAGCTCGACAACACCCTGTATCTGCCGGCTGAGCAGGACGTGCTCGCCTGGATCCTCCAGCGCAGCCAGGACCTCCCGGCGGAGGAGCGCATCCCGCCGCTGGATGCCTTCATCGCCGAGGTCGGGACCATCCCTGCGGCCCTGGAGCGTCTCTTCGCCTCCCCTGCGCTGGCGGAGGCCACGGCACGAGAGGCGCTGATGGGCGCCAGCCTGGCCGAGCTCCAGGCCTCCGAGGACCCCTGGATCCAGCTCGCCCTGGCCCTCGAGCTCTGGCTGGATGAGCAGGAGCCGGCGACACGGGCCCACGAGGGGGCTCTGCTTCGCCTGCGACCGCTCTACCACCAGGCCCGCATCGGGCGCGGCACCTCGCCCGTCTACAGCGACGCCAATGGCACCCTGCGGGTCTCGTTCGGCCAGGTCAAGGGCTACTCGCCGGCCGAGGCGGTCGTCTACACGCCGCAGACCACTCTGAACGGGCTGGTGGCCAAGCACGGCGAGCCCCCCTTCGCGGTTCCCCCCGAGGTGCTGGCGCGGATCGCCGACGCGGTCGGGAGTCGCTGGGTCGACGAGAGCCTGGGACAGGTCCCGGTGAACTTCCTCAGTGACCTGGACAACACCGGCGGCAACTCCGGCTCCGCCACCCTGGACGCCCAGGGGCGACTGGTGGCGCTGGTCTTCGACCGCAACTACGAGTCCATGGCCGCCGACTGGCAGTACGTGCCCCAGCTCACCCGGTCGATCCACGCCGACATCCGCTACCTCCTCTGGTTGCTGGAGAACACCGACGGCGCGGTCTGGGTGCTGGAGGAGCTGGGCGCGTCCTGACGATCAGAGGCTCGGCTGGGCCGCCACGAGGCTCGCCCGCCGGCTCGGGTCGGGGCCGCGGGCCAGGCCGTTCACGGCGCGGCGGACCCGTCGACCGAGGTCGTCGGGGGCCTGCTGCTCGGGCCAGTGCCACTGGATCCGGGCCTCGACGAGGTTGACCAGTGCGTCCTGTCCGAGGAGTGGCCCCCCTTCGAGGCGGAAGAGCTCCCGGGCGGCCTGCATCTGACGGCGCTGACCCTCCAGCACCACCTGGCGGACGTCGAAGCCGAGGGTGGCCAGGTCGTCGGCGACCTCCACCATGCTGTCGAGCTGGAGCATCGCCATGCGGGCGTGCCAGGCGAAGAGACGGAGGCGGCGCGCGGGACTGGAGGCCTCCATGAGCTGTGGCACCAGCCGCTGACCCAGCACCAGGTGGCTGGTGCCGTCCCGCTCGAACCAGGCCAGCAGGTCGACCAGGATCGGCTCCAGGCCGCTCTCCCGCACGAGGGCATAGAGCGTGAGGGCCACCGGCTCCACCATCAGCTCCATGCCGAGCACACGGCGCACGGGGTCCCGGGTGTTGAGCACCTCGTCGAGGACGCGCTCGACGGCCGGGGGAAGGGGCTGCGGCTCGTGGCCGAGCAGCCCCAGGTAGTCGTGCAGCACGTAGAAGTGCCGGGCCTCGTCGTGGGCCTGGGCGGTGGCGGCCATGCGGGCTTCGACCGTGTCCAGGTCGAGCGCCATCGCCGCCGCCACCTTCCAGGCGGCCAGCTCACCGACCAGGGCGATGGTGAACAGGCGCCCCAGGGCTCGTCGCTGCTGGGGTGGCAGGTCGATGGCCCCGTGCTGCTCCAGCAGCTCGCTGAGGACCTGGCGACCGTCCCAGGAGCGATCCTGGCTGGTGTGGTAGAGGCGCTCCAGCAGGCGCGCGGTCTTGACCTCGTCCACGGTGCGGTGACCGGTGATCAGCTCGGCAGCCAGGCGCGGTCGTCGTCGGTGGAGCAGGCGCATCCTGGGTGGGCTCCTAACCACCCTGACGGTACGCTCTGGACATGACCACCCTCGCACTGCTGGCCTTCATCGGCTGTCCGGCCCCGGAGGACACGGCGACGGAGGACACGGCCTTCGCCGAGCCGGACCCTGAGCCCGCGCTCGAGGGGACCTTCGAGACCACCAATTCCGCCGGCCGCACGGGCTCCTACTACCTGCCGGAGGGCTGGAACCTGGGTCCGCTGCCGGTGCTGGTCGGCTACCACGGCACCGGTGGCGACGGGGCGCAGCAGGTCGTGCAATTCCGGCAGCTCGCCGCCGAGCAGTCCTTCGCGATCGTCGCCCCGGACTCTCGCCAGTCCCCCAGCGGGGAGTGGACCTGGGAGGTGGGCGACGCCGGCGAGGTCACCGAGGACATGCTCCACACCCTGGCGCTGCTGGACGAGGCGGAGGCGCTCGGCCTGGACATCGACGAGGGCCGGGTGCTGGGGACCGGGTTCTCCGGAGGGGCCAGCAGCGCGCCCTACATGGCCACCAACGACGACCGCTTCATCGCCTATGCCTCCCTCCACGGGGGCGTGTTCCCGACCGGCATGGGGGACAACCGCACAGCGGGCTGGTTCTCCACCGGCGAGGACGACACCCTGCGCACACCGGAGGAGATCTACGGCCACGCAGAGGCCGTGGAGGCGGCGGGCTACCCGGCACCGGAGGTGCGCATCTACCCCGGCGGACACGGCGTCAGCGCCCAGGAGGCCTCGGAGCTCGTCGACTGGTGGCTGGCCCTCGGGGACTGACTGCCCGGGTGAAATGCGCAAGGGCCCGGCGACGTAGTCGACCTGTCCACCGAGGTTCGCGTGCGTGATCCGCTCCGAGATGCCCTGGCCGTCTTGTCCACGTCGTGCTTCGAGGCCTTCGACGAGGCCCTGAAGCGCTACCTGGCCGTCGCGGGGGAGTTCTGGCGCCAGGTGAGAGACCTCGGGGAGGTGCTCACCGACCCGGCCGCGGCCGGGGTGGAGCCGGAGGTCGTGTGTGGGCTCCTGGAGGATCTGCTGCTGGACTGGGAGGACGTCGCGGCGGTCTGGTCGGCGCTGGCGCGAGCCGGGGCCGAGGCTCTCGCACAGATCCCCCCCACGCTGGAGCCGGCGCTGGCCCGGCACCTGGCCCTGCTGCGCTGGGAGTACGACCGGCAGGCCGCAGGTCTCCAGGGGCTGGTGGAGCTGATCGGAGCCCTGGGAGACGTTCCCGGTCCGCTTCGCGAGGTGGCCGAGGCCTGAGCGGCGGACCCTACTCCCAGATCACCTTCTGGCCCTTGCCGTACCACTCCTCCATGTTGTCCGCGTAGAGGCTCTCGATGGCGCCGCGGCGGATCTTCATGGTGGGGGTGAGCTGGCCGGCTTCGATGGTCCAGGGCTGCTTGGCGACCACGATGAAGCCGAGCTTCTCGAAGGCCTCGATCTTGTCGTTGACGTCATCGAGCAGGCCCTCCAGCGCCTTGGTGACCTGGTCCTTGACCGCCGCGTCCTTGAGCTTCGGCAGCAGGTCCTCGGCGAGCTGCACGACCGCGTGGGTGGCGGGCTGGCCGTTGCCGGCCACCAGGGAGAGCTCGACGTTGGTGTCGATGTTGATCAGGTTCTCGATCGGGGCCGGGGCGACGTACTTGCCCTTGGAGGTCTTGAAGAGCTCCTTCACCCGGCCGGTGATGCGGAGGCGGCCGGTGTCGTCGATCTCGCCGCGGTCACCGGTCTTGAGGTAGCCGTCGGGGGTCATCACCTTGGCGGTCTTGTCGTCGGCCTTGTAGTAGCCGACCATCGTGCCGGGGCTCTTGACCTCGATCTCGCCGGACTCGGACAGCCGGCAGTCGACGTCGGCGTAGGGATGGCCGATGTAGCCGGGGCGGCCCTTGCCGGGCATCGTGATGTGGCTGTAGTTGAAGTTCTCGCTCATGCCGTAGCCCTCGAGCAGCTCGAGGCCGAGGTTGCGGTACCAGGCGAGCAGCTCGGCGGGGATCGGCGCCGAGCCGCTGCCGGCGAAGCGCACGCAGTCCAGCCCGAGGTTGCCGAGGATCTTCTTCTTCACGATGCCGGAGAGGATCGGGATCTTGAGGAAGGTGTCGAGCTTCTTCTTGGGCATCTTGGCGAAGACGCCGAGCTGGAACTTGAGCCAGAGCCGCGGCACGGAGGCGAACAGCGTCGGGCGGGCCCGGGCGAGGTCCTTCACGAAGGTCTTGAGGCTCTCGGCGAAGAAGATCTGGCCGCCGGCGTAGAGCGAGAGGCACTCGGACAGCCAGCGGTCCATGCCGTGGGCCAGGGGCAGGTACGACAGGGTGCGGTCCGTCGGGTTGACGTTCAGCATCTCCGCCAGGCCGACCGTGGGGGTGGTGATCGTGCGGAAGCTGTGGATGACGCCCTTGGGCTGACCGGTGCTGCCGGAGGTGTAGATGATCAGGGCCTGGTCGTCGGCGTCGCGCACCGGCTGGCCCTCGATGGGCTCGGTGCTGGCGATGATGTCGTCCCACTTGGTGTAGTCGGTGGGCGGGGCCTGGGGGAAGGCGATGGCGGGCAGGTCGGCGGGCACGCCCTTCTTGACCTCGTCCCAGGTGTCGAGCTTGCCGACGAAGACCAGCTTCGCGTCGCTGTGGTCGAGGATGTAGGCCACCGTCTCCTCGTTCAGGGTCGGGTAGAGGGCGACCGAGACGTGGCCGGCCATCCAGATGGCGAGGTCGGCGATGATGAACTGGGCACAGTTCTTGGAGATGATCGCGACGTGGGACTGGGGCTCCAGCTCCAGGCCCTTGAGGTGGTTCGCCATGCGGCTGGCGTGGTCGAGCACCTGGCCCCAGGAGTAGGTGGTGACCTGGCCGCCGTCGTGGGGCTGGTGCATGTAGACCGCACCGGGGCGGGTCTTGGCGTGGTTGTAGAAGCGCTGAAGCAGGAGCTGGTCGTTGCTGATGCCGGCCATGTGGACCTCCGTGTCGGAACACCGGCTCCTATTCCGATCGGGCCTCCGGGGCCGCTCCAACGTCTGTTTCGGTCTCACAGGGCCGGCGTGGAGATCCTCAAGGACCGGATCCGGCCGGCCGACAGAGGGGCATGACCCTCACCCTGCGACTCCGGCTGACCCGGGACGAGGTGCTCAGGTACTACCGGGGGGAGGCGCAACAGGTCCACGCGGAGAGCGTGGATGGCCGCACCGTCACCTTCCCTGCTGCTGCGTTGCGCCGGCACGTGACGCCGAGCGGGGTGTTCGGCACCTTTCGGCTCGTGACCGATGACCGGCGGCGGCTCGTGGCCTTCGATCGCGTGGGGTGAGAGACGGGCCGTGTCGGTCGGGGTGCGCAAGTGGCGGTAGGATGCCGCGATGTCACGTCTGCTGGCGGGTCCCGCCCTCGGTCTGCTGGTCGCCTGTGCGGCCCGGGCCGAGGCTCCTCCTGTGGTGGGCCCCGCGCTGCCGCCGGACTGCCCGCGGGGCGCGCCGGACCCCGTCGCTCGGCTGGCGGAGGGGGAGGCGCTCATCGCGGCGTCGATGGTCGGCGAGCACCCGGTGGGCTGGGACTACCTGTGGGGGCTCCAGGCCGTCCGCGAGGCCGCCGACGCGGGCCATGCACCGGCGCTCTACCTCTGGGGCCGGGAGCGCTTTTCCAACCTCTACCTGGACGCCGGGCCGGACCCCGAGAACACCGCCGAGCGACAGGTCTACCTGGTGGCCATCGCCTCGATCGCCACGGCGGCCCGCCTCGGCCATCCCGAGGCCCGGACCTTCTTCCCCGAGGAGATCACGGCCGGGCTGCTGAGCGCCGAGGGGCCGTTCGCGGACCGGGTGTTCGGCGAGGACACGCCGCTGCCCGACCTGCCCACGGAGTGGCTCGAGTCGGCGCGCCAGATCGTCGACCACCACCGGAGGTGTTGGCCGTCCTAGCAGCGTGCGGTGAACCCCGGACCGGGGTTCCTCGCGTCCCGGCGTCGTCGAGCTCCCCCAGTCCCCCGGCGGGTGCTCGTCCTGAGTGATCCCCTCGTCTTCTGAGCGCCTCGGACGACCGTCCTTGTGGATCTGGTAGCGGTCAATGGGAACCCATCGACCTGTCCCGGGAGGTGGTCGATGGCGAGCAGCAAGAAGCGGAAGAAGAGCACGAGCAGGCGGCAGCAGCGAAGCCGAAGGCGGCGAGAGAAGCCGGTGGTGGCCCCCAAGCCGGCTCATGCCTTCGTAGATGAGCTCTTCGGCCAGGACATGCACGCCGCCAGGGTGGCTTCGCTCGCCAACGCCACGACTGGGACTCTCCAGAGCGCGGCGCTCAGCATCCACGCCATCGGGCGCGGTCTGGCGGCCGTCAAGGGGCTCGTCGACAAGTGGAATGACATCGAGGACGAGTTGCTCCTCCGGTTTGGCGATGCCGTGCCGGCCGGCGTCCGGGTGATCATCGCGGGGGATCGCGGCTTCGGCGACCCGCGCTTCTACGCATGGCTCCCCGAGGAACTGAACTTCGACGATGTCCTCCGGATCCGCGGAGACATCCTGGTGACCAGCAGGTCTGGAGACTGCCGGCAGGCGGCGGCGTGGGTCGGGAAAGGCGGTCGCATGCCAACCCTGGATGGTGCGCTGGTCACCAAGGATGAGTCGAGGGCGGAACGCTTCATCGCCGTCCGGGACGAGGCGATGGCCGACTCCTGGTGCCTGGTCGTCAGCAGCGTGGAGTGGACGGGCTCGGAGGTGAAGAAGCGGTGCGGGTGATGTGACCTGGTTGTGGCCCGACTGGGCTGGTGACCCGTCCAATGTACTGGATGAGTGACACCGTATGCGGTGCTATAATGACGTCATGATTCGCGCCGTGGTTGACACCAACGTGGTCTTCGAGGGTCTCACATCGCTGTCAGCAGCGAGCCAGGTCATGGACGCCTGGGTCGAGCGGCGATTTGTGCCCTGCGTGTCCACAGCGCTGGCCCTCGAGTACGAGGAGGTGCTGACCAACAAGTTGGGAGCAAAGAAGGGCCCGGCGGCCCTGAAGGCCCTTCAAGCACTGCTGGACCGAGCGCAGTTCGTGCCGATCCACTACCGGGTGAGGCCAGCGTCCCCGGACCCGGACGACGACTTCGTGCTGGAAGCGGCGTACAACTCAGGGGCCGTGGTGGTGACTCGGAATCTGAAGGACCTGAAGGCCGCTGGCGCGAGCCTGGGGATCGTTGTGCGGACCCCGGATGAGTTTCTTGAAGATCTTGATCAGGAGGTGCCCGGATGGCCCGCGTGACCTTGAGACTGCCTGAGTCCCTGCACGATGAGCTCCGCCGTCGGGCAGAGGCTGAAGGTGTGTCGATGAATCAGTACGTGGTGTACGCACTGACACGAGCTGCGGCAGTTGACTCCGTGGCGGACCAGCGCTCCCGCTTCGAGATGCTGCGGAGCCGTTTCCCGAAGGAAGAGGCTGAGGAGGCACTGAGCGAGCTCCTGGCCGCTCGGCGGTAGTCGGTATTCGGACGTCAGCAGTCGGAGGTCGTTCGCCTGGTCGTCCCGACACCGGCGAGGCCGAGTGGATGGTCGCTGCGACTCTGGCCTGCCGCAGCCGCCAGGCACCGAGCAGACCGTAGCTGCCCCTCGGACGGGGGCAGCGGGGAATGCCTGTTGTGGCCACCCCCGCGGGTGGCTGCCCACCACGGGGCGGCCTGCGGCACGTGGTGGGGGCTGATCTCCGCACCGATCGCGGCGAAGGCGTCTTCGGGGGATCGCGCCCCCGGCAGGTTGATGCAGATGCAAGTGGAACTCTTGCTCCTCCGGCCCCAGCCATCGAGTCGGCCCGGCGTCGAGTAGGTGGGGCATGGGCTTGGCGGTGTCCCGAGCGGTTCTCTCGGTTGCCTCCGACACCTACGGGCTGCGCCCGCACGTCGCATATCGAAGGGGCGGTTCACGTCCCACGTGCACGTGGACGAGCACGTCTCACGAACCCCGCCTCACCGCCGCTGCTGGCCAGGTGGGTGACGATCGTCCTACTTGCGGACGTTCGTCACCTCGGACCGCTACGACTGCGCCCGCGGAAGCTTCGCCGAAGGCTCGAAGCACACCCTGTGCGAACCACAGCACTCCGGCGAGGCCACCTCGTCGTCGGGCCCCCAGGCCTGGCAGGTCTTCAGGCACTGGTACGGCACGTCGTTGGTGGCGAAGATCGCCGCCAGCTCGGCCCGGGTCTGCCAGAGCTGCCCGTAGAAGGTCTTCCAGCGCATCCAGCGACAGAGCTCCATCACGCCCTCCCCAGGGCCAGTTCCAGGGTGGTGCGCACGGTCTCGGCCAGCACCCGGACCTTCCAGCCGGTCTGCGGCAGGGGTGTCGCCCCTTCGGTGGCGAGCGCCGCCGCCGCCGCGAGCCGCTCGTCGGTCGGCTCCTGGCCGACCAGGGCCTGCTCGACGGCGGGCAGCCTCAGGGGCACCCGGGCCACGGCGCCGACGGCGACCGCTGCCGAGCGCACCACGCCGTCGCTGACGATCCGGGCCGTGCACTCCACCACGGGCCACTCGGCCCGCGAGCGGTGGGTGCTGCGGAAGGTCGCGGCCCGCTCCCCGGCCGGCGGACGCGGCACGACCACACCCACCAGCACCTCGCCGGGCTCCAGCACGGAGATGCGGGTGTGGTCGGCGCTGTTGGCGTAGAGCTCGTCCAGGGTCAGCGGCTCCCGGCCCTCGACGAGGACCAGGGCGTCGTAGGCCGAGAGGGCCACCGCCAGGGTGCTCACGCTGGGCGCCGCGCACAGGCTGCGCTCGAAGATGACGTGGTTGGTGTGCACGCCCATGCGGGCCAGGCACATCGCTCCCCCCTTGCGGGCGCAGACCAGCTCCGGGGCCCGGTAGTAGGGGCAGCGCACCTGCTGGAGCAGGTTGCCCCCCACGGTGCCGACGGCGCGAAGCTGCGGCGTGGCCAGCCCGCCGGCCGCCGCGGCCAGTCCGGGCAGGCCCCGCTGACAGTCCACGTCGGCGGCCAGCCGGGCCACGGTCACCCGGGCTCCGGTGTAGAAGCCCTCGGCCTTCCAGCCCAGCAGGCTCAGGCCGGCGCACTCGCGGAGGTCCACGAGGTCGCCGCTCGCGAGCCCGCGCTGGCGGCGGTGGGTGAGGTCGGTGCCGCCGGCCCGGAGCTCCCCGGTGGCGGCGGCGGCTTCGGCGATGGTGCGGGGGAAGGTGATCATGTCGTCACCCCCGCCAGGACGCGGTCCATGGACAGCGGCATCGTCTCGGGCCGCCAGCCGGTGGCGTGGTGGACGGCGTTGGCGATCGAGGCCAGGCCGGGGATGGTGGCCAGCTCGGAGAGGCCGACGCCCTTGCTCGGCACGTGCTCCCAGGGCGTCTCGTCGAAGTGCACGTCGATGGACGGGGTGTCCCCGATGCCCAGCAGCCGGTAGTCCTCGAGGTTGTGGGTGAGGTTCACGCCGGTCAGGGGGTCGAGCCGGCGCTCCTCGTAGAGGGCGTAGCTGGTCGACTGGATGACGGCGCCCTCGACCTGGCTGCGGGCCAGGGGCGGGACCCGGATGCGGCCCACCGCCAGCCCGAGGTGGACCCTGTCCACCACCACCCGGCCGAGCCGGGTGTCGACGGTGAGCTCGGTGACCTGCACGCCGCCGGGAATGCTCATGCCGACGGTGAAGCCGCCGACCTCGAAGGGGATGAAGAAGCCCCCTTCGTCCCGCTGCCGCTTCGTCGTGTAGGTCCGACGCGGTGCCGAGCGGAGCACCTCCTCCCAGGCCAGCAGGCCGCCCGCGTGCTGGACCCCCCCGGCTCCCGCTGCGGCGTCCTGGAGACCGAAGTGGGCCTCCGCGAAGTCCACCAGGTCGGCGATGGCGAGCTGGCAGGCCTCCCAGACGGGCGGCGCCAGCGACGCGGTGGTGCGCGAGCCGCCCGAGAGGGGGCCCGTCACGTACTGGCTGTTGCCGAAGCGGACCGTGATCTCCTGGGGCGTGACGCCGAAGGCCTCGGCCGCGGTCCAGGCGGGCACGCTGCGCGAGCCGTTGCCCATGTCCTGGCAGGCCGTGGAGACCACGATGCCGTCGGGACCCACGGTGAGCTGGCACTCGGTGCTGGGCTGGACCAGGTAGAACCACACCGCGCCCGCGAGGCCGACGCCGCGCCGGTAGCGACCGGTGTCGGCGGCCACCTGGCCGCGCCCGGACCAGGTCGGCAGCGCTTCGGCCCAGCCGTAGAGCCGCTGGCGGTGGGGGTTGGGATCCCAGCGCTTGCGCAGCGCCAGCGGGTCCTCTCCCAGCTCCAGGGCCGCCTCGTCGATCAGGGTCTCCAGGGACCAGTGGGCCTGGGGCCCGCCGGGGCCCCGGAAGGGCTTGCCCGGTGGCCCGTTGGTGACGACGTCGAAGTCCTCGATGTGCATCGGCACCTGGTGGTAGGCGATGCGCCACAGCAAGCCGATGTTGTTGGAGACCGCCACGCCGGAGTCGGCCAGGGCGGTGAGGTTCATCGCGGCCGGCTGGCCGTCGGCGTCGACGGCCAGCAGCCCGTCCATGCGCTCCGCCGGACGGTGCCCGCCGACCACCAGCTCCTCCTCCCGGGAGAGCACCAGGCGGACCGGGGCCCCGGCGGACCGGGCCAGCTCGATGCAGGCCCGGGTGTGGGGCTGGACCAGGGCCTTGGCGCCGAAGCCACCTCCGACGTAGTCCGCACGCAGCGTCACGTTCTCCTGGGGCAGCCCGAAGAGCTCGGCGATGTCGTTGGCCGAGTCCGTGCAGCTCTGGGTGGACAGGTAGACGGTCAGGCGGTCCGCGGACTCCCAGTGGGCCACGCAGGCGTGGGTCTCCAGTGCCGTGTGGATCTGGACCTGGGTCTCGAGGGTGTGCTCGAGCACCAGCCCCTCCTCCGCCAGCCTGGCCGGCACCTTGCGGGCCTTCCGGGGCCGGGACAGGAGCGAGCTGGTGAGGGGACCGCGCAGGTTGCCGCGCCAGCCGGCCGGCAGAGGAGGTCCCTCGGCGGCGCTGGGGGCCACCTTGTTGGGCTTCTTCTCCGGGTAGATCAGCGGAGCCCCTTCTGCCAGGGCCGCCTCGTAGCCGACCAGGACAGGCAGCGGCTCCAGCTCGAGCACGATCGCCGCGCAGGCCGCGTCGAGGGTGCGGTGGTCCACCGCGGCGAGGGCGACGAGCTCCTGTCCGGCGAAGCGGACCTTGTTGCCCACCGCGGCCAGGGGGACGACGGCCTTCACCCCGTCGAGGGCCTCCGCCGCCGAGGTGTCGAGCTTCCGGACGATCCCGTGGCCGTGGGTGGAGCGGAAGATGCGTCCATCGAGCTGCCCTTCGAGCTGGATGTCGAAGGTGTACTTCGCCGCGCCGGTGACCTTGGGCAGGCCGTCGTAGCGGGGCCGGTCGGCCGGGCCCTCGTCGAAGCGGCCGGCACAGGCACCCTGCACGGCCCGGTAGATGGCCGGATAGGCGCCGCAGCGGCAGAGGTGGCCCGCGAGCGCGTCGGCGACCTGGTCGGTCGTCGGCTCGGCGGTCCCGTGCTCGGCCCGCCAGCGATCGAAGAAGGCGGTGGCCTCGACCACGAAGCCCGGCGTGCAGAAGCCGCACTGCAGGGCGTCTTCGGACAGGAAGGCCTCCTGGACCGGGTGCAGGGCTTCGGTGGTGCCGAGGCCTTCGATCGTGGTGACCTCGGTGCGGTGCAGCGCCGTCGCCGGCAGCACGCAGGCACAGACCGGGGTGTCGTCGACGCGGACGGCGCAGGCCCCACAGGCTCCATGGCCGCAGGCCTGCTTGGTGCCCGTGAGCCCCAGGTGCTCCCGGACCACCTCCAGGGCGGTGGTGTCGGCGTCGACGAGCAGGCGGTGGGCCTCCCCGTTGACGGACAGGTCGACGCGGACGTCCTCTGCCGGTGCCGTGGGGGCCGGAGAGGTGTCGTCCTGGGCCCGGGCGCTCCCTGCCGCGACGGCAGAGACCCCCAGGCCCGCCTTGAGAAAACCACGGCGAGTGAGCTTGGGCATCGGCGGCCGAAGCTTAGCGGAATCGGCTACGCTGCGGGGAGGAGGGCCGGTCGGTGGTCTGGACGTTCGCCCTGAGCGCCGCGCTGGCGGCGGCCATCGAGGTCGAGTCGGGCCACACCGCGTCGGTCGCCCTGGCGTCTCCCCAGGTCGAGCTGGAGGGGCACGGAGTCCGCCTCCAGATCCCCGCCGGCTGGCGGGGGGACATGACCTCCCGGATGCGGCAGGCCGGCCACGTCGTCGAGCCGGACTCCACCGCCGAGCTGCGGCTGCGTCCCACGGTCGTAGCCTCCGGCTGCACCGAGCGCCGGGGGCAGGTCCACTGCTCGGCCTGGGTCCGCTGGCACCTCATGGTGCCCGGCAACGACCCGGTCTGGCAGACCGAGTCCCGCGGTGTGGGTCCGGATCCCGCCGAGGCCTCCCGAGCCACCTGGCTCGAGGCCATGGACACGCTCCTCGGCGATCCGTCCTTCGTCCAGGCGGTGCACTACGGCCCCCTCGGGCGCTACGACTGCGCTCTCTCCGGCCAGGTGGCCTCGGTCCCGGTGCGGATCTCGCCGGAGCCCGAGGCCAACAAGGGCCATGGCACCTACGACGACGACTGGGACTCCGGCGTGGAGCTGGTGCTGCTCTTCGGCTCCGAGGAGGCCTGGTTCTTGACGGGACTCGGCCTGCTCGGCACCGGCGTCGTGATCACGGCCGCCGCCGAAGCCGCGGCGAGTCGATCCGGCGACACCGTGGAGCTGGTCCTGCACGGCGTGGCGGTCGTGGGCCTGGTCCACATCGCGCTGGGGGCCAGCATGACAGGCATCAAGCTCACCGACGGCGAGCGCGGCGCCCGCGTCCACTTCAGCGGCAACGGGGTCGGGATCACCGGACGGTTCTGACGTCCGCACCCGAGACCTCTCGTGATCCCGCTCCTGCTCACCGCGCTCCTCGGCTGCCAGGGCGGCGCTTCGGACACCGCCCACCCGACCCCCTGCGAGGTGGTCGGCCAGGGGGGCGAGGCGCTCGTGTCGCCTTCGGAGGGCGAGCCCTACGACGTGCTGGTGATCTCCATCGACACCCTGCGGCGCGACCGGGTGGGTCTCTACGCCGGCACCGACGTCAGCCCCTTCCTCGACGGCTTCCTGGAGAGCGCGATCCGCTTCGACGACTTCCGGTCCTGCTCGAATTGGACCCTGGGTGCGATGGCCTGTGCCCAGGGCGGCCAGACCGCCATCGACCTGGGGCTCGACATCCGACCGAACACCCCGGACAAGGGCCTGCCGGACGACACCGTGCTCGCGCCGGTCTGGTGGTCCGAGGGGGGCTACGTCACCGGCCTGGTCTCGGCCAGCCCCTACATGAGCCGCCGCTACGCCACCGGCGCCGGCCACGACCTGGACGCCAGCGCCCTCGGGCTCGACGCCGGTGCCATCCACACGGCGGCCCTGGAGACCCTCGACACCCTGGAGGCCCAGGCCCCCGACGCGCCCTGGATGCTGCACCTGCACTACGTGGAGCCCCACGACCCCTACGACCCCCCGGAGGCCTACCTGGAGGCCCTCGAGGACCTGGAGCCGCTGGACTGGGATCTCGGAGACGCCGGCGACGTCTCCGTCATCCAGGACATCTACCCCCTGCTCGACGCCGACACCCAGGCGCTGGTGCTCCAGCACATCGAGGTGCGCTACGCCGGGGAGATCCGCGACCTGGACGACCACCTGGGCCGCCTCTTCGACGACCTGGAGGCGAGGGGGGCGCTCGAGCACACGGTCGTGGCGTTGTTCAGCGACCACGGCGAGCAGTTCTGGGAGCACCACCGCTTCCGCCACGCCAAGAGCCTGCACGTCGAGGAGCTGGCGGGCATCGCCGCCATCCGGGTGCCGGGGTCGGAGCCGCTTCGCTGGGAGGGTCCGGTCTCCACGATCGACCTCTTGCCGACGCTGTTCGCGGCGGCGGACCTGCCCCCCCGCGACGGGTTCACCGGCGTCCCCGTCGGCACCGCCCCCGCCGATCGCTACCGGCTCTCCTTCCACCACTCCCCAGAGGGATCGCCCGGGCTGTCGCTGGAGCGCGACAAGCTGCGCCTGCTCTATGACTGGTCGGGTCGCTGGAGGCTCTTCGACGCCTCCACGGATCCCCACGAGGCGACCGACCGCATGAGCGAGGGCCTGCCCGGCAAGGGCTGCCTCGTGGAGCGGATGAGGCAGGAGGTCGAGCGGGCGGCGGTCTTCGTGGACCACGAGGCGCCGCAGGGCCTCTGAACCGGAGCGGTCAGAACGTGGTCGCGATCTTCTCCACATGGGCGGCGATCGCGCCTGTGTGTGCGCTGTCGGGCGCTTCGCCCAGGCGGGCCGTCCAGGTCTCGAGCCGCAGGGCTGCGAAGCGCTGGTAGGTGTCTTCGATGTCCTCGGGTGTGAGGTCCGGCAGGTTCAGGATCGACCTCCGGTGGTTGGCGGGGAGGTCGTCGAAGTCCGGGGGCAGCAGGCCCTCCTGCTCGCAGACCCGGTGCAGCTCGGTCCCCCGGAAGGGGTAGAAGACGTAGCAGGCGAGGTCGTAGGCGTTGAGCTCTCGCGCGAAGTCGAGGGTGGCCTCCAGGTCGTCCCGCGTCTCGCCCGGCAGGCCGAGCATGTAGCCGCAGATCGACAGGATGCCCGCCTCCTGGGTCCAACGGATCACGTCGGCGATGCGGGCGTTGGTGGCCGGGCGGTGCATGATGCGCTTGCGGACGCGGTAGCTGCCGCTCTCGATGCCGTAGGTGATCATCTTGCAGCCCGCTTCGGCGAGGCGCTCGATGCCGCGCTGGTCCACGGTCTCCACGCGAGCCAGCACGGAGAAGTCCACCCCGATCTCGGTCCGGTAGCGGGCGCAGAAGTCCCGCAGCCAGCCCTGGTGGATCGTGAAGGTGTCGTCGAGGAAGCTCACCCAGACCACAGGACCGCTGTCGCGGATCGACCGCAGCTCGGCGAGCACGTCCCCGGTCGACCGGCGACGGCCGTAGGAGGCGCCGCTGTCCTCGTAGAGGTCGGCCCAGGTGCGAGCCGCGCAGTAGGTGCAGTCGAAGGGGCAGCCGCGCTGCGTGAACATGTGGATCACGCCGGGCCTCTCGTCGAGCAGGTCCCGGGCCATCCAGGGGAAGTCGTCGATCGGCTCGAACGGGGGCCGGAGCGCGGGTCGTGGGGCCCCGGCCTTCCAGATGTTGGCGATGCCGGCGGTGGGTGCGCCGCCGGCCAGCGCCTCCACCAGGTCCAGCATCGGCTCTTCGCCCTCGCCGAGGCAGACATAGTCGAAGCCAGGGCTGGCCAGGACCTGCTCCGGCGAGAACGTGGGGTGGAGTCCTCCGGCGACCACCGGCAGCTCGAGGAGCGGTCGCAGCTCGGCCACCAGGCGCCGGGCCTCGGGCCACTGCTTGGACACCAAGGACAGGGCCAGCACGTCGGGCTCGTGCGCGACGACCCGGGACCTCAGCGCCTCGGCGCTGGTGCCGTAGGGAGCCCGGAGCAGGCCGGCCTCGTGGCCCCCTCGCCGCAGGAAGGCTCCCACACAGCCGGGACCCATCGAGGCGACCGCCCAGTCGGCCTCGGTGTCGATCTCGAGGAACAGGACCCGCACCGCGATCCTCCCCGCTGTTGTTACCACGGCCCCGCCGGGCCCTCGGCTATCGTTCGCCCCACTTCCCCGGGGTCGGGATGACGAGCCTCTTCCTTGCCATCGCGCTCGGCGGCTGTCGGCCTGCCGTGGAGCACAGTCCCTATGACGGCCCGCGGGTCGTCGTGCTGGTCCTCGACGGGGTCCGCGACGAGGAGTCCTTCGGGGACACCTGGTCCCAGGTGGTCGACGGCCCCCCGTCGGAGCTGATGCCACGGACCTGGGAGCAGCTCGTTCCCCAGGGCTCCCGGGCCACCCACGTGCACTCCGCCGGCCTCACCCTGACCGGGCCCGGCCACGCCACGATGCTCAGCGGCGTGCGCCAGGCCTTCGGCAACTACGAGGTCCTGGACGAGCCCGGCGCCTACCGCCCGGAGCTGCCGACGATCTTCGAGGAGCTGAGGATCCAGAAGGGCATCTCCAAGCAGCGCGTGTCCTTTGCCGCCAACGCGTCGCTGGTCCAGCCGATGGCCAGCAGCAACACTCCGGGCATGGGCTACGAGCTGGGCGCCAACTTCCGGCTCGTCGGTGACCAGGCCCCCGACGTGGACGTCGAGCGCGGGGGAACCAAGGACAACGTGGTCTTCGACGTGCTGGAGACCCTGGTGAGCCGCCGCCAGCCGGCCCTGCTCGTGGCCAACCTCCACCAGGTCGATCGCGCCACCCACGGGGTCGGCGAGCACACCTACGCCGATCACCTGGAGATCCTCGACCAGCGCCTGCCGGACTTCGTCGCCTGGCTCTACGAGCGCAGGGCCACCCAGGAGGACGCCTGGGTCTTCGTCGTCTCCGACCACGGGCGTCACCACGAGGCGGGGACGGATCCGCCCTGGCAGAGCCACGGCGACGCCTGCCTGGGCTGCCGCGGCATCCCCTGGTTCGTGATGGGCCCCGGGGTCGAGGCGGACCGTGCTCTGGACACGCCCCTGCTGCTCGAGGACCTGGCCCCGACGGCCGCAGCCCTGCTGGACATCGACCTGCCCTGGGCCGAGGGACGCGTCGCCCGGGACTTCTTCAGCCAGGACCTGCCCGTGGATCGCACCGGCGTGGCGGAGCGGGTGGTGCTGGAGGACTCGGTGGCCGAGGTGGTGTTCCTGGACGACCGGGATCATCGGAGCGAGGTCCGCCTGGACGGTGAGCGGCTCAGTCCCCCGGAGGCGGTGCTCGCCGGCGGCCTGGCGGGCCTGCAGGACGGGGATCGGGACTGGCTCTGCCACCGCTCGATGGCCCTGGATGCCGACGCCAGCACCGCCCCCTGGGTGGCGGCCTGCCACGCCCGGGTCGGCGACGGTCCGGTCGAGGACCTGGCCCTGCCCTGGACGGAGGTCGCACCGCACTGGAGGCCGGCGCTGCTCTCGGACGGCGACGAAGGCCTCGTGGCCCTGTGGTCCCACAACCCCGAGGGCACCGTCGTCGGCGGCAAGGAGGGCGACGAGGCCCTGCGAGCCGCCTGGTGGCACGACGGCGCCTGGGAGCGGATGGACCTGCACGTGCTCGTGAGCTTCGCCACCGACGTGACGGCGGTCCGCGCCGGCAGCGAGATCGTGGCGGTGGTGGCGGCCGGGGAGCCCGGGCGGGAGTCCCGCCATGCGCGGCGGCTCTACGTGGCCCGACTCTCGCTGGAGACGGGGACCTGGTCGCCGCTGTCCCGCCTGGAGCTGGAGGCTCCCGGCGACGACTGGAGCTGGCGCATCGAGCACCCCAGCCTCTCGGTGGACACCGACGGCATCGTGCACGTCGCGGCCGTCGGCCAGGGTCAGGACACCACGTGGCTCGTGCGGGCCCGCTCGGCGGACGGAGGCCGGACCTGGCAACAGACCGAGGTGCCGGCCGAGATCCCGCCCCTCCTGCCCCACCTCGCCCCCGTGGCCCGCGGCCACGAGGTCGTGTTCGGGGCCTGGGACGCCGAGCGGGGCGAGGCCGTCGTCTGCTCGCTCGGCGGCGAAGCCTCGGCCGACTGCCAGGGCACCGCGTCACCCCGACTGCGCAGCCTGCAGCTCGAGGGACCGCGGATCCACGTGGTGGTCGACCAGGGCAGCGGCGACTGGGTCCCGGAGACGCTGGACCTCTGATCGACATAGGCTGAGCCGATGCGTGTGCTCTTCCTGGAGATCGACACCGAGCGCTCCTGGGCGCTGGCCTCCTTCGGGCCGGGCCTGTTGGCCGCGTTCCTGAGGGCGCACGGCCACGAGGTCCACTTCCGCCGCGTGGGCCTCGACACCGGCCCCGACGAGGTCGCCGCGCAGGTCGCCGCCCTGGGCCCGGACCTCATCGGCGTCTCCCTCACGACCCGCCAGTGGCAGCGGGCCCGCCGGCTGTTGCGGAGTCTGCGGCAGCGGGTGTCGGTCCCGGTGGTGGCTGGCGGGCTCCACCCGACCTTCTCCCCCGACGCGGTGCTCGCCAACCCCGGTGTCGACTTCGTCTGCCTCGGCGAAGGCGAGGGGCCGCTGCTGGACCTCGTGGAGGCCCTGGAGGCGGGTCGATCCCCGGCGGGCCTGCCCAACCTGCAGCTTCCCGGCGGCCCGAGACCGAGGCTCCGGCCGCCCTTCGCGCCCCTGGACGACCTGCCCTTCGTCGCCCGCGACCTGCTCGACGAGCGTCCGGGCGTGATCCACGTAGCCACCCAGCGCGGCTGCCCCTTTCCCTGCACCTACTGCGGAGCTCGCATGTACGACGAGCTCTACCAGGCCGAGGGGGGAGGCTACGGTCGACGCCGCTCCCACGACAGCGTGCTGGAGGAGCTGTTCGTCCTCCGCGACGCCGACAAGCTCGCCTACGTCATCTTCCTCGACGACACCTTCACCATCCACCACGGCTGGGTGAGGGAGTTCTGTCGGGTCTACGGGGAGCGGCTGGGCACGCCGTTCGCGCTGCACGCTCGGGTCGAGACGGTGAACGAGGAGCTGCTGAGCATGCTCGCCGCGGCCGGCTGCAGGCAGATCACCTACGGCGTGGAGGCCGGCAGCGAGCGGGTCCGGCGCCAGGTGATGCGGCGCCCGGTGAGCAACCAGCGCTTCCGGGACGTCTTCCGCTGGACCCGGGAGGCCGGCATCATGGTCACCGCCAACTACATGCTCGGCCTGCCGGGGGAGACCCGCGAGGAGCTCCAGGAGACGGTGGCGCTGGCGAGCGAGCTCGAGGTGCTCGACTTCGGGTACTTCGTCTTCTACCCCTACCCGGGCACGCACCTCTTCCAGGTCTGTCGCACCGAGGGCTACCTGCCCGAGGACTACCTGGACCTCGAGGCCAACCACCGCCAGTCGATCCTGCGGCTGCCCGGGCTGTCCCCCGACGACATTCGCGAGGCCTATGATCAGCTCACGACGCTGCGAGAGCGCCGCTACCGGGCCCGCCTGGACCCCACGGCCTCCGCCGAGCGGGTGGCGGCGGCCACGGACCACATCGGGGAGCTGGCCCGGCGGGCCTGATCACCCCCTGGAGCGGGCCAGCACCAGGTGGACCTCGTAGTCCATCGCTGAGCGGTCGTGGACCTGGACGCGCCAGGGGATGCGCTCCCGGTCCGACTCCAGCCGGAGCCGGATGCCCAGCTCGGGCGGGGAGGCCTCCGACAGCAGGCGACGCAGCTCCACCACGCTGTCCCCGCCGCTCTCGGAGCGCTGGGAGTGGCCGCCGATCCACCCGGCCACCGGGGACACGCCGCCGGTCCAGTCGTAGGGGGTGGTGAGGATCGCCGCTCCTCCGGGGACGAGCACCCGCCCCAGCTCGGCGAGGTGGGTCACCGGGGACAGGACGCAGTCCACGACGTTGAGGCTGACGGCGCCGTCGAAGCGAGCGTTGGGAAACGGCAGCGCGGTGGCATCGCAGGCCCAGAAGCTCACCTGGTCCCGGTGGGGGGTCTCCACCGTGAGCCGGACCTCGTCGCAGACCAGTCCCCCACGACGCAGGGGCACCCTCGTCTCGCCGTGGACCTGGAGCCGGCGGGCCACCCGCAGCATCGAGAAGCTGAGATCGACGGCCAGCACGGGCTCAGCGGTGCGGGCCGCGAGCTCGAAGGCGGTGCGGCCCACCGAGCACCCGGCGTCGAGCCAGAGCCCGCTCGGAGGGTTCCCGAGCAGCTCCAGGCCGGCGGTGAGCAGCTCCATGACCCCTCTTCGGGGGGAGGCGTAGTGGCTGCGGGCGTAGGAGCTGACGATGTTGCGATCCGCGTGGAACCAGGCGTCGCCTGCCAGGCCGTCGCCGAGCATCGACCGGGTCCGGTGGGAGAGGTCCTCCCGGGCCAGGATGGCGTCGAGCTGGCTGGTGAGGAAGGCCTGGATGTCGGACACCACGATCGGCACGCCGTCGACGATGGGGTGCTCCCTGCGACACGTGGGCTCGGGGCAGAGCAGCACGCCCTCGATCACGTCGCCGTCCACCTCGCGCACGACCGGACCCAGCTCCAGCACGTCCAGCGACCGGCCGGCCTGGCGGCATGTGGGGCAGACCGGCTGGAACCGGGAGAGGTGCTCGGGCCTCAACGGGGCTTCCGGCTCACCCGCCGATCGTGACGTCGGTGGAGCAGGGGGACTGGATGGTGCCGGTCGGGCCCGGGATCGGGGCCACGCAGCTCGAGTGGGCGGTCATGTCCCCCGAGCGTCCGGCGGGCAAGCTGGTGATCATCACCGTCGAGGAGCCCATCGCCACCGTGCCGGGACCGGCGGGCACACAGCTCGGCAGCATGCAGGGGGTGCTCATGGCGCCCACGACGGCGGCCTGCATCTTGTTGATCATCACCGTGGCCGCACAGGCGGAGGTGATGGTCAGCGGCAGGGCGGGGTGGGCGACCGGGGTGGGCACGGGTGCGGCCGGGTGGATCGGCGCGTGGCAGTGGGGCGCGTCCTGCTTCATCATGTCGGTCATGCGGGCGGCTGCTGGCATGATCTCGCCTCCTAGTTCAACCAGATCATCTTGCCGACGACCCGGCAGTCCTCTTCGGTGGTGACCTTGAGCTCGCCGCTGGAGTGCACGTCCAGGGTGCCTTCGCTGCCGAGGTCCAGGCTCTCGCTGGCGGCGACGGAGAAGGTCTTGCACTGCATCTCGATGGACTCCGTGGCCTGGATCTGGACCCGAGCCCCCTCCATGACCAGCACGGGACCGTCTTCGGTGATGCGGATGCGGAGCTCGACGGTGCCGCCTTCACTCCGCACCTCCAGGGTCTGGGTGGACCCGTCGGAGGTGAGCTCGGCGGTGCGTCCGTGGTCGAGATCGAGTTGGGTGGCAGGTGTGCTCACAGCAGCTCCGTGGCCGGGGGAGACGAGCGGACCATAGCACGCCCAGGGCCCGCTCGGAGGGGCCCTCAGGGTGCCGGGCGATCGGGGTGGATCACGGCCTCGTGGACGTGCTCCAGCGCGACCTCCCGACCCCAGAGGGTGAGGACACGGTGGGAGGCGGGCCCCTTGGGGATCGCCTCCGTACCCGTCAGGGCCGCGAACCGGCTCGAGAGCTGGTCCCGCATCTGCTCGGGGGTGAAGAAGCGTCGAGCGTCCAGGCGGGCCTCGGCGTCGGCTCGGAGCTGCTCGAAGGGAGCCGGCCCGCGCCGGGCCCGGACCTGGGCGATGGTGGCGTGCAGCAGGTCCGGCCCCAGGCCGCTGAGCAGGCCGTAGCCGACCTCGCCGCTGGTCACGACCGGATGACGGCGGGTCATGTCCAGCAGCCCCTGGCCACGGGTGAAGAGGAACTCGGCGAAGAAGTCCCAGAGCCGGGGGACCGTGAAGAGCTCTCCCCAGGCCGCGCCGAGCAGCTCGGCGGTGGCCCGTGCGCTGGCCAGCAGCTCCGCGCGGCGCTCCTCGCTGCCGTCGAAGTCCAGTGCGAGGGCGCAGATCACCGGGCGGAAGGCCACGTGCAGCAGGATCCGGTTCCAGGTCGCCTCGAAGCGCAGGCAGGTCTCGTGGCGCAGGACCTCGAGCTCGATCTCCGCCAGGCTGTGGGCGCCGTCCACCGCCGCTCGCAGCAGCCCCGCGTGGGCCTCCAGGTGCGGCTGCGAAGCCCCCCGGGCCCGCTCCAGGTGATCGGCGGCACGGACGCGCTGCCAGGCGCGGGCGATCTCGCAGCTCAGGTCCTCTTCCTCCACGGCGGCGAGGAATGCGGTGCTGGTCACCGCGGTCCGCTCCAGCGCGAAGATGCGCTCGTAGACTCTGGCGACCTCGGCGAGCTCGGGCCGGTCGCCGAGGCCTTCGAAGGCGGCGTGGAAGCCGCTCGCGGCCTCGGCCACCGACGGCATGCGGGGCGGACCCCAGGTCCCGGCCGGCGGACGCGGGGGCAGGGGGATGGGGGGCGGCGGCTCCACCACCGTGAGGGTGGGTCCGACGGCCTCCTCCAGCCAGGCCCCGAAGCGACCCAGGCGGGCGTCGGGGAAGGGGAGCTGGGCCCGGTAGGGAGGTGTCGCGCAGAGGCGCTCCCAGGTGATGCCGGGGTCGTTGGCCTGGAGGTGGCGCCAGGTCACCTCGACCAGGGGGCGACACACGAGGCGTCCGCGCTTTGTGCCCGCCGTGCCCCACCGCCACAGGGCGAGCACCACCCGGGACACCTGGGCCTGGCTGGCCAGGGCCGCCAGCTCCACGGCGCTCGTGGCCTGCTGGGCGTCCCACAGGTGGCCGGGGAGGTCCTCGGGGCCGGTGGCCCGGCCAGCCGCGGCGGCATGCTGCCCCGCGACCCAGACGAGGCGATCGTCGCCGATCGCCGACCAGAAGCGGCGACGGTTCTCGTGGCGGTCCCGGTACTCCGCCTGGCTGAGCACGAACAGCCCCCGGGTGCGGGCGACATAGTCCAGCGGCTCGATCCCGGTGCGAGCGAGGGTGAGCAGCTCGCGCAGGGCCCTGCGCTGGTGCGGGTGCAGCTCGGGCCTGGCCTCGGTCTGGGCGAGGCGCTGCTCCAGGTAGCGCTTGTGGGCCTGCACGGCGCGGATGATACGCCGATCAGGACGGGTGGTCTCCGACCGCGACGAAGCGCACATCGGGGTGCGCTTCGGGACCCCGGGCCTCGCCGTGCGGGACCTGGCTGGCGATGGCTTCCATGAAGGCCGCGGTGAGCTCGAGCTGGAGGCCGTGGCGCTCGGAGGTCTCCAGCGCCGCCTGGGACGGGAAGCACACGGTGAACCGGGGCCGGCCGAAGCTCGTGCCGTGCTCGACCCGGAAGGTCCCGCGGACCTCGGGCTCCAGGTCCGCCAGGGCGGCCTCGATGATCCCCTCCCGCCAGGCTGCCGCCCGGGCCAGCCGCTCGGGGTCGGGGGGAGGGGGCGCGAAGACCCAGCCCCGCACGAGCAGACCGGCCGCGAACAGGACCAGCAGGATGAAGATGACGGCGAGGGGGAGGCTCACGGGGCTCCTCGGCAGTCCCCGAACCCTACTCCTTCCTGCTCGTCACGAGGGCTCCCGCACCGGATCCGCATCTCTGCGGAACGCAGAGCGTTTCCCAGGGATGCTGTCTGCTCAGAAGAGCAGCGGCCAGACCCACTCCAACCCGGCGACCGAGATCGCCGTGAAGAGCGTCAGGAACAGCATCCAGTCGTTGTCGGCGCGCTTTGCCGGTAGGGGCTGGGGGCTCATGTCGGCTCCTGGATGCTCTCCTATGGAGCAAGGGCCGTGCCATCTCTGCGCGGGGTCGTCCAGGTCCGGCACGCCTGCGGCAGGTCCCAGTCGGGAAAGCTCCGGCCGGGAGCCAGGGCCGCGGCATCCACCCAGTCGACCGGTGCCCCCGCGAGCAGGTCCCGGAAGAGCGGCCCGAGCGCCAGGGAGCAGGTGAGCCCGAAGCCGCCGAAGCCGGTGGCCCACCAGAGGCCCTCCACCTCCGGGTCCGGTCCGACCAGGGGACGTCGATCCGGCGTGAAGGTGCGCAGACCGGTCCACCCGCCAGAGAAGCGCACCGGACCGAGGGCGGGGAACCAGCGCTCGAGCAGGTCCTGGACCCGCGCGTAGCCGAGGGGCTCCGCCGGGCCCCGTGATCCGGGGCCGCGGCCGGGACTGCGCAGGGCCTCGTCGCAGGGGCTGCACAGCCAGCCGCCTCCCTCCGGGCGGGCGTAGACCCCGGCGTCGTCGATCCAGCACCAGGGGTGGTCGGGCCGGGCGGCGGGGTGAGGGGTGGTGAGGAGGAGGTGGCGGGCCAGGGGGACGAGCGGGCGGTCCAGACCGAGGTCCCCGGCGAGGGTGTGGCTCCAGGCCGCCGTGGCGAGCACGACGACGTCGGCCCGCACCCGGCCGCGCTCGGTCTCGAGCCCGACGACGCGGCCTCCCTCGACCACGACCTCGAGGACCTGCCGGGAGGTTTCCAGGCGAGCGCCGGCGTCGCGCGCCTTTCTCCAGAGGGCCGTGAGCACCCCCCAGGAGTCCGCCACCGTCTCGCGAGGGAGGTGCCACGCGGCCGCTACCTTGGAGCCCGCCAGGGCCGGCGCACAGCTCGCCAGGTCCGTGGTGGGGATCGGTGCGATCGGGATGCCACGTCGTCGCAGGTCGGCCGCGGCGGCCCGGTGGACCTCGGAGCTGCGGGCGCAGGCGATCACCGCTCCCGTGACCCGGGTCGCCTCGCTGTACGGCAGCTCGGCCATCGCCTCCGCCGAGCGGCAGGCGAGGTCCCGCTCGACCGGATCGAGGGCGAGGCGGCGGACCATGCCGGCGTTCTGGGCCGAGGCCTCCGATCCCAGCAGCTCCCCCTGTTCCAGGACTCGCACGGCCGCCGACGACGCCAACGCCTCGGCGATGGCCACACCACAGAGGCCGCCTCCGACGATGGCGATGTCCGCCCGGTCCATGGGGTCCCCTGAGCTGCGCTAGGCCGCCTTCTTCGGCACGTCGAAGTCCCCGGCCCTGTACCGGGACCAGTAGTCGTCGAGTGCCCGGCGGACCTTGCTCGACAGGACCACGAGCCCGAAGATGTTGGGGAAGGCCATGCCGAGGATCATCAGGTCCGAGAAGTCGAGCACGCTGCCCAGGCTGATCACGCTGCCGATGACCACGCAGAGCACGAAGCCCACCTTGTAGATCATCGAGTTCCTGGGACCGAAGAGGTAGGTCCAGCAGCGCTCGCCGTAGTAGCTCCAGGAGATCATCGTGCTGAAGGCGAACATCACGGTCGCGGTGGCGAGGATCAGCGGGAACCAGCTCAGGGTCTGCTCGAAGGCCCAGGAGGTCATGACGGCCCCCTCGTTCGGCAGCTCGATGTAGGCGCCGGTGATCACCACCACCAGGCCCGTCATCGTGCAGACGATGAGGGTGTCGATGAACGGCCCCATCAGGGCGACGATGCCCTCGCGGACCGGCTCGTCGGTGGAGGCCGCGGAGTGGGCGATGGCCGCGGAGCCGACGCCGGCCTCGTTCGAGAAGGCCGCTCGCTGGAAGCCGATGATGAGCACCCCGACCAGCCCGCCGCGACCGGCCTCGGGAGAGAAGGCCTCGCCGATGATCTTGGCGAAGGCATCGGGAATGTGCTGGGCGTTCACCAGCAGGATGTAGGCGGCGGCGAGCACGTAGATGCCGCACATCAGGGGCACGATCTTGCTGGCGGCCGCGCCGATGCGACGGATGCCGCCGATGATGACCAGGCCGACGCAGAAGGCCAGGATGAGCCCGTAGGCGATCGGGTAGGTCTCGAAGAGCGGGACGATCTCCTTGACGGCCGCGAAGGACTGGTTGGCCTGGAACATGTTGCCGCCGCCCAGGCTGCCGCCGATGCACATCACGGCGAAGACCACCGCCAGGACCTTGCCCAGACCGCCCATGCCGTACTCGGCGAGGCCGTTGCTGAGGTACTGCATCGGGCCGCCGCGGATGTTGCCCAGCTCGTCCTCGATCCGGTACATCTGGCCCAGGGTGCACTCCACGAACTTGGAGGACATGCCCAGGAAGCCGGCGCAGATCATCCAGAAGATCGCACCGGGACCTCCTACTCCGACGGCCACGGCGACACCGGCGATGTTGCCCAGGCCGACGGTGGCCGACAGGGCGGCGGACAGGGCCTGGAAGTGGGTGACCTCACCCGGGTCGTCCGGGTCGTCGAACTTGCCCGACGTCACCTGGATCGAGTGACCGAAGCCGCGCAGGTTGATGAAGCTCATGCGCAGGGTGAAGAACACCGCCCCGATGATCAGCCAGACCACGACGATGGGGGCGCTCAGGGCACCGGGGTTCGCCAGGCGCCCCTCGTGGGTCGTGGTGGCCTCCGACCGGATGGTCACCTGGTCTCCGTCCAGGGCGGTGACCTCGCCCAGCAGGTCGCCGGACCTGACCCGACCGCCCACGGCGATCGGCAGGGCGTCGTCGGCGAGGTCGATGCCGACGCTCGCCACCTCCCACAGGCCGTCCTTGACGAGGACCACTGCGGCGAAGGGCGCCAGTCCCTTGACCACCCACAGGTCCGTGTCGGTCGCCGACAGGTCGCCGAGATCGAAGGCCGGGCCGATCCAGTCCGCCAGGGCCTGGCCACCGGGTGCACCGTCCGCGGTCACGGGGATGTCCTCGGCCACCGGGTCGAGGGTTCGCGCCTGGATCTGGCCGCGCAGGCCCTTGGGGCCCGAGGAGATCGCGACCTCCAGCTTGCCGAAGGTCTGGGTGACCGGCTCCGCGGGCGCGGCGATCACGCTGCTCCTGGGGACCGGGCTCTCCGTCTGGAGCGTGTACGTCCCGGACCCCGCGTCCCACGCGGTCACGGTGCCCCCGTCGATGACGGTGCCGACGCCCTCGCCCTCCGGCAGCTTGTTGTCCCAGAAGACCAGGTCCCAGAAGAGCACCCTGTAGAAGGGCGTCACCACCCACTCTGCGAAGGCCTCGTCGAACTTCTCGTAGCCGGACTTCTCGTTGGGCTCGGCCGCCGAGGCGGGGCCGAAGGAGAGGATGAAGAACGCAAACAGGAAGGAAAGAACTCGCTTCATCAGGTACTCCGCACCGCGCCCCGCTATCGCCGCGCCGCGTTGGAGTCGAGCCGGGCGGTCCGCTGCGGTAGGGTTCGGCGATGTCCGATCGGGGGCCACGTCTGCTGCTCGCGGTGGCCATGGCCGCGGCGGCGTGGACGTGGGGTTCCCGCCAGCTCCTCGCGCTGGAGGTCTTCCGGGAGCAGTGGGCCCAGGACCTGGCCTTCTTCAACCAGATCCTCCACTCCGCCTCCGCGGGTGGTCCCTGGACCTCGCCGATCCTGCTCGAGCCCACCGGCTTCTTCGAGATGGTCCACTTCCACCCGGTGTTCGCCCTGGTGCTGCCCATCTACGCGCTGGTGCCCGGGACGCAGACGCTCGTGCTGCTCAACGTGCTGGCGGTGGTGGTGGCGGCCTGGCCCCTGGCCGAGCTCGGCCGGGCCTCTTCGGGTCGGGCGTGGTTCGGGCTGCTGGCCGGACTCTCCTTCCTGGTGTGGGTGCCTGCCGAGTCGGCGGCCGGAGCCGACTTCCGGCCGATGGCCTTCTGGGTGCCGGCCCTGGCCTGGATGCTGCTCGGGCTCTACCGGGGGTCCTGGAAGACCTGGGTGCCTGCGGCGCTGGTCGTGTGCCTGAGCCGCGAGGAGTCCGCCTACGTGCTCCCGCTGTGTGGTCTCTTCCTGCTCGTGTTCCCGTTCGGGGGCTGGCGGCGTCGGCATGGCCTCGGCCTGGTGGCCCTCGGCCTGGGCTGGCTCGGGGTCCTGCTGGCCCTGAAGGGCAACTTCTTCTTCCACTTCCACCCGATCCGGGTGCTGGAGAACCTGAGCGTCGCGCCCCGGCCCTCCCCCGAGCTGTTGGACGATCGCTGGAGCTACGCGCTGCACTCCCTGGCCGGAGGCTATGCGCTGGGACCCGCGGCCCCTGCGCCGCTCGCCATGTCCGCGGGGCCCGTCTGGTGGCTCTGGACCGACGTGCAGCGCGAGTGGCACGGCGTCATCGGCACCACCGTCTACCTGCGCTCGGCGCTGTTGCCCCTCTGGGCAGGGGCCGGGATCGTCGGAGCCGGGTGGGTGGCCCGGCGGTGGTCCCGGCTGGCGTGGCCGCTCGGGGCCTGGCTGGTGATCGGCAACCTGGTGACCTTCCGCGCCGAACGGGAGCGGCTCCAGGCCCGTGCCGAGACCCTGCACGCGGAGGCGGCCGGCGCCGAGACAGCGGCCCTGCACCGGCTCATCCAGCACGTGGGACCGCAGGACCGGGTCGCCACGGAGTACAAGCTGATGGCGGCCCTGAGCGGCCGAGAGGTGCTGTGGAACGTGAACCACATGTACCTGGAGGAGGGTCAGCCCCCGCACTGGACCGCGGCCTGGCCCATCTCGCTCGACGTGCTCGACGTGGTCGTGCTGCCCCGGGACCATCCCTTCGTCGAGCGCCTGGAGCGGCCGGACTGGGTCCTGCGCTACCAGGAGGCGGACTGGGGGCTCTGGCGGCGGTCCGCTACCGGCCCTGGCCCGGACCCAGGCTGAGGTCGCTCTCCGGACAGACCTCCACCGGCTCACCCTTCAGCGCCGAGAGTCCGCGCGAGAGGCACTCGGTCATGTGCCGCCCCTGGCAGAAGGTCACCAGCCCCTTCCAGTCGAGCTCCTGGCGCTGCAGGGCCCGACAACCCTCTCCGTCCGGGGCCGCGACGCAGCGTTCGTAGCGCGGATCGGGGTCGGCGCAGACCGCGGGGCCATCGTCCCAGCCCCAGGCGTCGCAGCCGCCGGGACCGGAGACCTGCCCGTGGTCGTGGTAGGTGTGGGGCGTGTAGGGGGCCTGGCGGGTCTGGATGCGCCGTGTCCCGCCGGCGACCAGGTAGCGGGTCTTGAAGCTGCCATCCGGGCCCCGCTCGTCGAGACGGGCGCCACCGGAGGCCGGGCAGCCCTGCTCCCGGCCGCAGGCCCAGGAGACCAGGGCCTCGTCGTTCAGGACCCACTGGGAGATCACGGCCCCGTACTCAGCGATACCCGTGTTCGGATCGGCACAACCGGGGTGGCTGCCGATGGTGGCTCCCTCGGTGTCGGGACACCGCTCGGGTGCGGGCTCGTCGCCGTAGACGTAGCGATGATTGGCCTCCACGCCGGACACAGCCAGCTCGTACTCCGTGTAGGTGCACAGTCGTCGGGGTCCGAAGGCGCCGCTCGCGAGCAGCTCGTCGAAGCGCGATGCGTCGTAGGTGGTCATGCCGTCGGGGGGGTAGGGGCCACCGCCGGGGAAGGGCAGCCGCTCCATGCAGTAGCCACCGACCTCGACCTCGTGGGCGGTCACCACGGGGTCCCTCAGGTCTGTCTGGATCCAGCAGACCTCGGTGTCTGGACTCGCGGACAGGGCCGCTGGACACCCCCGCTCCGGGGCCTCCACCACGGCCATCTTGGTGGTGTCGATGGGGGCGTAGGGCAGCGGGGGCACCATGCCGGTGGTGTAGGTGCCAGCCTCGACGAAGAGCATGCCGGGCGGGCAGGGCGAAGGAGCCAGGCCCCAGTCGCCGGTGGCGGGCTGGTCGGAGAGCGGGACGAAGGAGGGAGGTGGGCGCGCGACGGGGGGGGGGGGGGCCGGGGGGGGGCCCCCCCCCCCCCCCCCCGGGAAACCCCCCCCCCCCCCCCCCGGGGGGCCCCGGGCCCGG
>CAZCVP010000003.1:0-10279 GCA_964501915.1 uncultured Enterobacterales bacterium | reverse complement strand
GGGGGGGGGGGGGGGGGGGGGGCGGGGGGGTCGCCCCGGCCGCCGCTACAGGCGATCACCGCCCAGAGGACGATCAGGGGGCGACCAGGGCCTCTGCCAGGTGGCGGATGCCGACGACGGTGCCCTTGCCCGCAGCGCTCGACTGCTGGGCGGCCCCGACGATGTCACCGGCCACGACGATGTAGGTCTTGTCGTCGCCCTTTGCCCGCACGAGGACCTCGAAGGCCTGGGCCGTGGAGATCGCCTTGGACGCCTTGGGGGCGGCGGCCTTGGGGGCGGCGGCCTTGGGGGCAGCGGCCTCGGGTGCGGCGGCCTCGGGTGCGGCCTTGGTCTTCTTCGGGGCCGGAGCGTCGACCTTGCGCGGGCGGCCACGGGTGTGGGAGACGGCGGGGATGCCGTGACGCAGGCGGTACATGCGGACGCCGTCGGGCGTGGTGCCGGCCATGGCCGCGACCTCCTTGTCGGGCATCTTGCCGATCAGGTGGGCATACGGGTCGAGCTTGCTCTTGCGGAAGCGCTTCTGCTTGGGAGCGTCGACCTTGCCCTTCGCGGCCTTCTTGGGAGCCTTCTTGGCCGCGGCGACCTTGGCCCGCTCCTTCTTCGCCTTCCCCGTTCGCGGAGGTGGCAGCTCCCCCTTCCTGAACTTGTAGCCCTCGTAGGCGGGGAAGTTGTTGGTGCGGCGGTACTTGCCGACGGTGCTGATCGAGAGGTCGGCCTGCTTGGCGATCTCGTGATCGGGGACCTGCCCGAAGAGAAGCTCGAGCTTCTTCAGGATGGCATTTGCTTTGTTGGGACGCGGCATGTGATTGGTGACTCGTGCTTTGGGTAGAGCTCCCCCCTCACCGGGAGCCGGAAGCCCCCATTCCTTGAGGGCAGCGCTAGGACTATCAGGGTGTCTCTGAGAAGTCCATCGATTCTGAAGTAACGTGCGTCTTCCCCTGGCTTGGCGGGTGTCCCCCTCGGGGCAGGTCGGGCGCTCGACGCTCCGGGGCCCAGGTGTTCGGCTTGCATGACGCCGCGGGACCACGTCGAGCCTCCCGGGGTCGGTGGCGTGCGCCCTCCGTGCGTGGGCGCGGGGGGCGAGTCTCGGATCCGGATCTCGCCGAACCCCCCAGCGTGTGGATCGTCATGTCTGATCGGCCGGTGGCGAGGCGTCGGCACGCAGCGAACGCGGGCCAGCGGCCGGGAAGGGCTCAGGGGGCCGCGGGCGCCTCGCCCAGCAGCCGGTCCAGGGCCCTCACGAGGTCCGTGCGGCTCACCATACCGACGAGGAGGCTGTCCTCCTCGACGATGGGCAGGCAGCCGATCGTGAGGGCCGCCATGCGCTGGGCCGCGGCCCTCAGCGCGACGTGCCGCCCGATCGTCTCCGGAGGCCGCCCGATCAGGTCGCCGACTGGCGCGTCGGAGTCGACCCGACGGCTCACGCCGTCGGGGAGGCGCGCGACACCGATGCGGGAGAGGTCCCGCCGAGAGACCACGCCCACGACGCGGCCGTCTTCCACGAGCGGCAGGTGTCGGACACGGGCCGTGTCGAGCAGGAGCTGGGCGAGCAGGACGGGCTCGTGGGGGGCCAGGCAGATCACCTCCCGGCCCGCATAGTCCTCGGTGGTGGCCTCTGGACCCAGGTGGTCGATCGCCAGCAGGACGGCGTCTTCCTCGGTGAAGATCGAGGCGGGCCTGCGCTGCTCGTCCACGGTCACGGCGAGGTCGTCGAGGCTGCTGGCGAGCCGCTGGAGGGCCGTGGAGGTCGAGGTGCCCTCGGCGAGGAGGATCTGTGCCGGGACCGCGATGTCGGCCGCCGTCCAGGGGCAGTCCGCCAGCACCTTGGCCTCGGGGTGCCCGGCCTGGGGCCTGAACTCGGACTCCAGGGCGAACAGGGCGTAGTCGTGGACCACGCCGATCAGCCGGTTGTCCTCGTCGACGGCCAGCAGGTGGCGCTCGCCGTCCCAGGTCATCTTGTAGGCGCAGGCCGCAGCGGTCGCGCTCCCCGGGATGGTGACGGGGGGCCGCGAGATGCCCGCCAGGGTCGGCTGCAGTGCCACGGTGCTACTCCTCCCGCTCGAAGAGACGGGCCGCCTCGGCCAGCAGGTCGGTGACGCTGCAGATCCCCAGGAGCTCGCCGGTGAGATCGACCACGGGCATCGCCCCGACCTTGTACTCGACCAGCAGACGGCAGGCCTCCGACGCGTTGACCGTGGGCAGCAGGGTCTCCACCCTCTCCGACATGAGCTCGCTGATCGAGGCCTGGAGGCCGGCCACGGGCATGCGCCGCTCGTCGAGGTCGGCGGTCCCGGGGCCGAGCAGGCTCTTCACGTCCCGGTCGGTCACGATCCCGATGAGCGAGCTGTCGGCCACGACGGGCAGCTCCCGGACGTCGTAGCGCAGCATCTGCTCCAGAGCCTGGGCGACCGTGTCATCGGGGCCGATGGTGATGGGGTCCCGGCTCATGAGCTGGCGGACGATCATGTCTGTCTCCAGGGGGGTTGATCGGTCGGTGAGACTAAGCACCCCAGGGGCCAGGACCACACCTCCGACCGGTCGACGCGAGGGAGCCCCCGCCACGCCTGGGCGTGGTGGGTTCCCGTGACGATGATCTGGCGTCCGCCCCCGTCGGCTTTCGCGCGGGTGACCCGGGGAGGGTACCCCATCTGGACGATCGCCTCACGGATCCTGGTTCAGAGCGTAGTCGATGGAGGCGATGGTGAAGGGCCCGGGTGAGATGCATACCCCGGTCGCGAGCGCCACATGCGCCGCCCGGGCAGACGAGAGGAACCGCCTGTTTCCGCGGGTTGCTGGCGCCTATGGCCGGATCCGCGCAGCCGGGGTCGCACTCCATGGCCGCATCGTGACCGGGGTATGGATCACACCCAAGGGCCCGGCGCGGCGAGCGATGCGCACGGCCACGTGGCTGAACCGGCTCCCCGCCAGCGATCGGTACAGGGGCGCCAGGACGCCGTCCGCATCCAGTCCGCGGGGGATGCGGACCTGCACCTCGCGAACCAGGGGCGCATCTTCGCCACAGAGCAGCGAGAGGCTCTCCGTGAGCGCGGCGATGTGCAGGTCGATCTCGTGTGGAGACATGCCAGGTCCGCCCCCACTCCAGCAGGTCGGAGCAGGGTCTTGGGGGTGGGGGCTCCCAGGCTTGACCCCCGTCAGCTTCTTCGGGGGTGTTGGCCCAGGAGAATGTGGGAAACCCCACAGATCTGCGTCACACCGTCAGCTTGCGCAGGGCTTCGAGGTCGCGAAGAACCAGGCCTTCCTTCTGGACCTGGACGAGGTCGTCCCGGGTCCACCGGGACATGGTCCGGATCGCGGTCTCGCTGCGGCAACCGACCATCTCGGAGAGCTCCTTCCGGGTCAGCGGCAGGGGCACGAAGGTCCCACGGGCGTCGGTCATGCCCTGCTCCTTGCCGAGGCGGAGCAGCACGCGGGCGAGGCGCTGCTCGACCTCGCCGTCCAGGAAGTCCCGGAGGCGCTCCGAGAAGCGGCCGGCACGCATCATGGAGAGCTCGAGGAGCTCACCGAGGAGCGCGGGATCACGCCGGGCGAGACGCTGGAGCTCGGTGCTCTCCAGGCGCCAGCCGTGGCCGGCGACGACCGCCTGGCAGTCGTTGCGGTAGATGCCGCCGTAGACCGCGGACTCCTCGCCGACGATGTCGCCGCGGGCGACCAGGTCCAGGATTCCGGGGCGGCCGTGGATCAGGGGGCGGACCAGCTTGATCGCGCCGGACCCGACCAGGATCAGGTGATCGGCGGGGTCTCCTTCGCGCCAGAGGATCTCCCGGCGCCGGAACCGGAAGCGATCTCCGACCTCCCGAAGCAGGGTCTGGGGCGATGAAGAGGCCGCTGCGAAGCGGGTGCGGGCGGGGGAGGGGGGCGTAGCGATCATGACACTTCCCTGGGCATGTTCCAACCCTGACCCGAAGCAAGGACCGTGCCGATTGCTGGATGGCCGCTGGGACGGGGGTCTGCGGGTGCATAGGGGCCCCTGGGGGGCTATGAGGTGTGCGAGGTGCCACACCTCGGGGAGGACCCGTGCCAGGAACCCAGGTCATCCTGGTCTGTGACGACGAGGAGCTGATTCGGTGGTCGCTCACCGAGCACCTGCGCGGTGAGGGCTACCAGGTGCTCGAAGCAGAGGACGGCATCGCCTGCCTGGAGCAGGTGGAGGCCCGAGCACCGGATCTGCTCATCACCGACATGAAGATGCCACGGCTCGATGGTCTGGGGGTGCTACGCACCCTCCAGGAGAAGGGACGTGACCTCCCGGTGATCGTGCTCACCGCCCACGGTGGCGTGGACTCGGCCATCGAGGCCACCCGGATGGGGGCCAAGGAGTACCTCCAGAAGCCGTTCGATCTCCGCGAGATCAGCCTCGCTGTCGAGCGGGTGCTGGAGGCCAGCCGGCTCGAGGGCGAGGTGCACTACCTCCGTCGTCGCGAAGGCGGCGCCTACGGGAAGATCCTGGGCGACTCCCGGGCCATGAACCGGCTCTTCGAGACCCTCCGCAAGCTGGAGGACGTCGACGCCCCGACCGTGCTCGTGATGGGCGGGTCGGGCACGGGCAAGGACCTGATCGCCCGGGCGATCCACGAGCGTGGACCGCGTCAGAACGGCCCGTTCATGGAGGTCGACTGTGCGAGCCTGCCCGACCAGCTCATCGAGTCCGAGCTCTTCGGCCACGAGCGCGGCTCCTTCACCGACGCCAAGGCCACCAAGAGGGGCCTGTTCGAGGTGGCCCGCCGGGGGACCATCTTCCTCGACGAGATCGCCGAGATGTCCCTCGCCACCCAGGCCAAGCTCCTGCGGGCGCTGGAGAATCGGCGCTTCAAGCGGGTCGGAGGCCTCTCGGAGATCACCCTCGACGCAGGTGTCATCGCTGCGACCAACCGCGACCTGGGGTCCGAGGTCCGGGAGGGCCGCTTCCGCGAGGACCTCTTCTTCCGCCTCAACGTGATCCGCATCGACGTGCCCGCACTGCGCGAGCGCCGCGAGGACATCCCGGCCCTGGCCAGCCACTTCGTCCGGCGCTTCAACGGGGAGTTCGGGCGCGGCATCCGTGGCATCTCCGAGGAGGCCACGCGGGCCATGCAGGCCTGGCACTGGCCGGGCAACGTGCGCGAGCTGCGCAACGTCATCGAGCGCATCGTGATCCTCGAAGGCGCCGAGGAAGGCGTGCTCTCGCTCGAGCATCTGCCGCCGGAGATCCGCTACGGAGGCCACGGGGCGACGAGCGCCAAGGCGCCCTTCACGCTCCCTGTCGAGGGGGTGGATCTGGAGGCGGTCGAGCGCTCCCTGCTGATCCAGGCGATGGAGCGGACCGAGGGCAACCAGTCCGCTGCTGCCCGCCTGCTCAGCATCAGCCGCTATGCCCTGCGCTACCGGCTGGAGAAGTACGGGATGCTCAAGTCCTCGACGATTCCGCCAGGCTGAGCACGAAGCAGGCCCCGCCCAACTCGCAGTTCGACGACTCGAGCTCCAGGGTCGCCCCCATGGCACGGGCGAGTTTTCGGGAGATCGCCAGTCCCAGTCCCGTGCCACGGGTCTTGGTGGTGACGAAGGGCTCGAAGAGTCGACCCCGGAAGTCCGGGTCGATGCCCGGCCCCCCGTCGCGCACCCTCAGGTAGGGACCGGGTCCCACCACGAGCTCCACCTGCTCGTCGTCACCCGCGGCGTCGCGCGCGTTCTGCAGGAGGTTCACCAGGATCTGCTGGGCGAAGAAGGTGTCACCCCGCGAGGTGGTGAGCTCGCCGTCCTCGACCAGCCCGGCCCGGACCCCGCTGCTGCTCAGCGCGTCCCGCGCCGTGGCCGCGAGGTCCAGCTCGACCAGCCGCACGGCGGCCGGCCGCGCGTAGCTCAGCAGGTCGTTGACCAGGCGGTCGAGCCGGACCACGTTCTGCTGGACCTTGTCGAGGACGCCTCGGCGCTGGTCTTCGACCGGGAGACTGCTGCCGATCACCTGGAGGGTCGAGGAGATGGCTGCGAGCGGATTGCGGATCTCGTGGGCGACGTTGGCGGCCAGGCTGCCGATGCGAGCCAGGTGCTCGGCCTCGCGCAGGCGTGACTCCACCTGGACCGTGTCCGTGACCTCGTCCACGTGGACGAGGAGCCTGGCGAGGGGATGGTCCAGCGGCAACAGGGTCACCCGGAAGTGGCGTCCGGCGTCGGTCACGATCCGGGGGATCGAGACCTGCAGGCCCGAGGACATCGAGCGCCCGATGTGGTCCACGAGATCCGCGACCTCCAGCAGCTCGGGGTCGACGTAGGCGGCGACGGAGTGGGCATCGGCGTCGCCTTCGCCGCGGGGGGGGCGAGAGGCGGCCGTGACCCGGTGCTCGCCGTCCAGGCAGAGCACGGTGACGGGCAGGTTCTCGACGATGAGGGCCTGGAGATCCCGGAGCTCGCGGGCCTCGTGAGCGTCCATGTAGGCGCTGCTCATCATGGCGAGCTCCAGGTCCGTGATGCGCTGGATGGCCCGGCAGGTGGGCCACATCGTCTCGGGTGGTAGCTGTTCGCGAGCGAGGTCCACGAGGGAGGCGCGGATCACGTTCATCGCCCCGAAGACGTAGCGGTTGGGCAGGCGCACCTTGACGTGGGCCTGGCCGATCCGGTGCCTCCGCTGCCAGTAGGCCTTGTCGTGAGGCCCTTCCAGCAGCTCGACCAGCCAGCGATGCAGCGTGACCTTCAGGCGCTCGACGTCGGCCGCTTCCTCGAGCACGGCCCGCGTGACCTGGTCGGAGAGCACTCTCTCGTAGAAGAGGTCGACGATCCCGTGGAGGTGGGGGCGTGCCAGCGGCGCAAAGCGGCGGAGGAGCGCGACGTTGTCGTCGTCGAAGCGCAGATACTCCTGAAGCTCGAGCCAGGTCTCCACGGCCCCGCCTTAGTCCTCCAGAGGCCCCCGGACAAGATCTGTGGCAGAAAACACATCGAATTGGGTGATATGACGCGGGTCAGGAATCCGGACTCCGTGGTCCACGCATTCTGTTGGGCACAGCCCATGCACGAGGTTCAGGTCATGGAACGAGGCGATCCCCGCCGGGTGACGCGCTCCAGCCCGGCGATCTGACTCCCCCGCACCCCTCCGGACTCCTCAGCCATGCCCTACACCCCCGGCGTCCCGTCGCTCTCCTATGCCCTCGCCGGCCCAGCCCGGTCGAAGGCGCTGGTCTTCCTCAACGGTCTGGGGGGTGTGAAGGAGGCCTGGTTCTACCAGGTCCGCCACCTCAAGGAGCACCACCGCATCCTCACCTTCGACAGCCGCGGTGCGGGTGCCTCCCAGGCCCTGGACGTGCCGACCACCATGGCGGACTTCGGCCAGGACGTGGTGGACCTGCTCGACCACGTGGGGCTGGAGCGCGTGACCCTCGTCGGCATCTCCTTCGGGGGCCGCATCGCCCAGCAGGTGGTCCTCAGCCACCCGGAGCGGGTGGAGGGCCTGGTGCTCGTGGCCACCGCCTGTGGCCCGGCCCAGGCTGGGCCGGCCCACGACGCCCTGCGTCGGGCTCCCAGCCTCGACGAGCGGGGCTGGCTGGACCAGGTCGTGCCGGTGCTGTTCGGCCCCCGCTACATCGCTCGTGAGGCGAAGCGGCTGGAGGTCTTCGCCAGGAGCCGGGCCCGCCTCCCGTCGGACCCCGTGGGGCTGCGCTGGCAGTGGGAGGCCTACGAGGGCTTCCAGTGCTGTGATCGACTCGCCGAGATCGACGTGCCCACCCTGATCCTCCAGGGAGAGGACGACGTGCTCTGTTCGGTGGCCAACGCCCGCCGGCTGGCCGCGGGCATCCGCGGGTCGATGCTGCGGCTGCTCCCGGGCGTGGGACACAGCCCCCACGTCGAGGACGCACCGCGGTTCAATCGCCTGCTCTCGGGCTACCTGGGGACGCACGAGCGGTGGGATAGATGAGGGCCAGGAGGTCCTCGATGCTCGAAGCCGCCCCCGCGACCGCCCCCTACAGCCCGACCCACAAGCTCCGGGTCGTGACGGCCGCGAGCCTCTTCGACGGCCACGACGCGGCGATCAACGTGATGCGGCGCATCCTCCAGTCCCTGGGGGCCGAGGTCATCCACCTCGGCCACAACCGCAGCGTGTCGGAGATCGTCCAGGCCGCCGTCCAGGAGGACGCCCAGGCCGTCGCGGTGTCGAGCTACCAGGGCGGTCACAACGAGTACTTCCGCTACCTGAAGGACCTGCTGGTCGAGCGCGGTGCCCCCCACGTCCGCATCTTCGGGGGGGGAGGTGGCGTGATCATCCCCGAGGAGATCCGGGCGCTGGAGGACTACGGCATCACCCGGATCTACCACCCCGAGCACGGCCGCCGCATGGGGCTCGAGGGCATGATCGGAGACCTGCTCTCGCGCTGCGACTACGACACCCTCGAGCTGGGGATGCCGACGATGAAGGCGCTCCGGAGCTGGGACCACGTGGCCATCGCCCGGGCGATCTCCTGGGTCGAGCAGGCGGTGGAGGCGCCGGAGCCGCTGCCCGGGGGGTGGCGCGAGCTCCTCGACGAAGCCGCGGCGGCCCCCCAGCCCGTGGTGGTGGGGGTCACGGGGACCGGCGGAGCGGGCAAGTCCTCGCTGACGGACGAGCTGGTGCTCCGCCTGCGGGCCGACCAGCGGTCGCTGCGCATCGCCGTCTTGAGCGTCGACCCGACCCGCAAGCGGACGGGGGGTGCGCTGCTCGGCGATCGCATCCGGATGAACGCCATCGAGGGCGACGCGGTCTACATGCGCTCGATGGCCACCCGGGACGGCCGCGGTGAGCTGTCGCGCGGCATCGGCGATGCGATCGCGGTGGTCAAGGCGGCCGGGGCGGGGCTGGTCCTCGTCGAGACCTCCGGGATCGGCCAGGGCAACTCGGCGGTGATGGACGTGGCGGATCTCGGCCTCTACGTGATGACGGCCGAGTACGGCGCTCCGAGTCAGCTCGAGAAGATCGACATGCTCGACTTCGCGGACCTGGTGGTGATCAACAAGTTCGAGCGACGGGGCGCCGAGGACGCCTTCCGCGACGTGCGCAAGCAGGTCAAGCGCAACCGGGAGCTGTGGACGACGCCCGACGAGGAGCTGCCGGTCTTCGGGACCATCGCGGCCCAGTTCAACGATCCGGGCGTCACGGCCGTCTACCGCTTCCTGTTGGAGTGCCTGGCGGCGCGCACCGGGCAGGTGTGGTCGACCCGCCTCCCGGACCCCGGCTCGCGCGCGACGCCCGCCTGGCGCCCCGTGGTGCCCCCCAAGCGGGCCGACTACCTGGGTGAGATCGCGACCACGGTCCGCGACTACCACGCGGCAGTCGAGGTCCAGGTGGACCTGGCAAGGCGGGTCGAGGCGCTGGAGCTCGCAGCGGACGAGCTGCCCGCCGAGGCCTCCGCGGACGCCCTCCGGGTCGCCGAGACCCTGTCCGGTGAGCTGACCCCCCGGTCCCGCGGCATCCTGGACGGCTGGGAGGCACAACAGGCCCGCTACCGGGCCGACGAGTACGTCTACTCGGTCCGCGGTCGCGAGATCCGGCAGCCGATGTTCCACGAGAGCCTCTCGCACCAGCGCATCCCTCGAGTGGCCTTCCCCCAGCTCCGGAGTGCGGCGGAGCGGCTGCGCTGGGGCCTGCGCGAGAACGTACCCGGGGAATTCCCCTACACGGCGGGCGTGTTCCCCCTGAAGCGCCTCGGCGAGCTGCCCAAGCGCATGTTCGCCGGCGAAGGGGGACCCGCCCGGACCAACGCCCGCTTTCACTTCCTCTGCCAGGACGAGCCGGTGGCCCGGCTCTCCACGGCCTTCGACTCGGTCACGCTCTACGGCGAGGACCCCCATCCCCGGCCCGACATCTACGGCAAGGTCGGTGAGGCCGGCGTGAGCGTGCCCCACCTCGACGACATGAAGATCCTCTACGGGGGCTTCGATCTCTGCGCCCCCACCACGTCGGTGTCGATGACCATCAACGGACCGGCTCCGATGCTGCTGGCGATGTTCCTCAACACCGCGATCGACCAGCAGCTCCAGGCCTGCCCGGACGAGGACCCCCAGGCGGTGAGGGCCCGGGCCCTGCGCACGGTGCGAGGCACGGTCCAGGCCGACATCCTCAAGGAGGACCAGGCCCAGAACACCTGCATCTTCAGCACCGAGTTCGCCCTCGGGATGATGGGCGACATCCAGGAGTGGTTCATCGCCAACGACGTGCGGAACTTCTACTCGGTGTCGATCAGCGGGTACCACATCGCCGAGGCGGGAGCGAACCCCATCAGCCAGCTCGCCTTCACCCTGGCCAACGGCTTCACCTTCGTGG
>CAZCVP010000002.1:48262-100641 GCA_964501915.1 uncultured Enterobacterales bacterium | reverse complement strand
GCCTCGATATCCACCTCTGGGGTCACTCCAGCAACCGTTGTCTGACGCGGTAGGATGGAGGGTGCTGTAGCACCCGACTGACGAGCGGAAGTGCCTGAAATCACGTGAGCAAGCCAGGCGACGGGGGCGCGGAGCGCGGGCGAAAGCCCTCCCGCAGGGAGGGACCGTACGGCAATGCCCCACACCCTCCTAGACCCCCCGCGACCCGTCCGGACTCTCACCGCCAAGCCCCAGTTCGGCCACGACGCGCTCCAGCTCGGGGTGCAGGCGAGCCTTCGTCCGCTGCATGAGCTGCTCAGCCAGGGCCTTCGCCCGCCAAGCTGCTCGGTGAAGGTCACCGGGAGCGGACAGGTGAGAGATGAGCTGTGCGAGCCGCCCAGGGTGGATCGTTCCCAGGGCCACGAGGCCTGTCTCGACCGCGGGAAGAAAACGGTTGACCTGCTCGTCCACGTCGCCACGGGTCCTTGTGATTGTGGCCAGCAGCTCTTCCCAGACTTCTTCGGAGATGTGACCGAACGAGGCCGACCAGGTCAGTACGACGGCAGGCGAGCTTGGCCCGTAGGGTGAGTCCAGTGAATGGACCAACAGGGCGGCGAGCTTGTCTTGGCCGGAGGGGCACGGACGGGAGGGTTCAGGAGCGGGGGGGATGCTCCATGGATTCAGGCCCTTGGGCCCGAGGGCATCCAGGACTATTTCGAAGAGGACTGCGTGGCGGCGCCGGGCCGAGGCGACCAGCAGCTCGGCGCCGTCGGGGAGTGGGCGAGCCAGCCCCTCGCTGAGTAGATCTGCCGGAGTGATCAGCGGATCGTCCCCCGGGCGTTTTCCTCGTAGCAAAAAGGCCGAGCGGAAGGCAGGGATCTGGGCTAGTTGTGGGCGCTCTCTGTCGCTCAGACGCCAGGGGTGCCCACGCTGTTCGATGCGCTGGAGGGTACCGAGGACGGCCTCCAGAGCGATGAGCCACTGGCCCCGGTGCTTCCCGGAGCGCTGGTTCGCAACGCGCACCAAGCGGGGAATTGCGCGACGCAACGCGTCCCGGGGCCACGCCCCGGCCACGATGTCGTCGTGGAAGTCCCAGGCGACGAGGACCGCATCGAGGCTTGTGTCTTCTAGGATCGGCCGGACCTCCGCAGCGAGCTCCCATTGCTGCCACCAGTGGACTTGTCTGGCCAGAATCCCCGCCCAAGAGGGATTGGAAGATAGTTCCCTTGCTCGGCGGACCTGGGCGATACGCCGTTGGAGGTCCCCGGGACCCGGCCTCGGGTGTAGGTTATCGAGAACTCGCTGCCAAGCAGCCGTGGAGCGTTCCCAGTCGCGACCGATGGCCTCGGCAGCGGCTTGCCGTACCTGGCTGTCGGGGTTGCCCCACCAGGCCGCCACCAGTTCCTCCGGGCTGAGGACCGCCTCGAGGAGGCGCCCAACCAAGCTCGCCCGGGCTTGGTCCCAGGGTGCTGTGCGATATTCGTACCAGTGGCGGAACAAGGGCTCAGCGAGTCGATACCACGTGGAGCGTCCCTCCGACCGGGAGTGCAGGACCCCGGCGTTCTCCAGGCGACGTGCGACCTGGGATGCGTGGGAGGCGGTGCGCTCCAAGGCCTGCCCGAGCTCGGTCGGTGATCGCTCGCGGGGGGCCAAGGCGAGCCGCTCGACGACAACTTGCTCCTGGCTGGACAGGTCAGCAAAGCGCATCTGGTAGTGGGCCGTGAACGACCGTACGACTGCGAGGAGATGTTCGGAGGCCAGGGCCTCCGGGTGGCTGGCGCAAGAGCGTGCCAGGGCCACAAGAGTTCGCGGGCTGCCACCTGATAGGGCCATGAGTGCCTTCTTCCGCCGGTCCCAGTGAGAAGTACCTCGCAGGTCGGTAGGAACGAGCCGCTCTAGGAGATGGACTGCCTCGGAAGGGGTCATCGGCTGGAGGGGATGGGGATCAAAGGTGCCGTAGAACGCGCCGTCACGCCCGAAGGCTGGGGGCACCGTTACGCCGGTGGCGAGGACCAAGATCTCCGGTCGGTTTGCTATCCAGCCTCGCAGGGAGCGCTGTTCGGACGCATCCATTCTGGCGAGGTGTTTGTCTATGCCCTCGACGAAGATCACCCGGCGGGCCGGTGAGGCTTGGGGCAAGTCGGACCGGCCCATCCAGCCAGGCCGATCCCCGGCTTCGAATCGACTCAGTAGGTCCCGCGCTCGATGGAGAGCCGGAATGTCTTCCGGCACGACACGGACGCCAACGCCGGCCGCCGCGAGGGCTTGCTTGACCTGGTGGCGGGCCAGCGCCAGGAGGTGGCTCTTGCCGAAGCCTCTGGGACCATGGAGGAAGATGGGCAGGGTCCGCTGTCCTCCCGCAAAGGCCCGCAGGGTCCCGACGAGCGCGGCGAGTTCGGCTTCCCGACCCACGTGACGGGCTTCTAGTCCTCCCGGGTCATCCCTCCACGGCGTGTAGACGTCCTGGGGCAGGCTCACGGCGCCTCCCCAAAGCGTTGCCACCAGCGCCGGAACAGGGGGTTTACGAAGCGCAGCCTGCCATTGAGGTCCTGGTCCAGGTACCAATCGTCCACCAGCGCGGATATCAGCTCTCGTGCCTTCGCCCGGTCCGGCCGCTTCATGTTTGCCTGGGCCACGGCCTGAACCTGGATCTCGGTGGCGGGGCCCGAGGCCGCGGCTACAGCACCGAGAATTGCCTTCATCGTCCGGGCGTCTTCGTGGCCGTGCGACTTGACAAGATGGATGCGTCCTTCGTCGTCGAACAGATCACGCCCTGTCCGGGGGTGTTCGATGTCGGCGAGGGCTCGCCGTACGACCTCGGTCGTCACGCCGGCCTCCGTGTCGGCGAGGTCCGCGTGAGCCGCTGCCCTCCCGGCCATCCAGTGAATCCAGTGCGGACTACCACCAGCCTCCTGGCAGGCGAGCGCTGCCGCCTCGGGTTGGCAAGCCAGGCCACGGCCGGTGACTAGCACTTCGAACAGGGTCCTCCCAGCCAGGTCCGGCAAGGGACCGAGTTGCACTGCTGGGTGAAGGTCGTTGATCTCCGCCGAGGCGTTCAGGGACCGGGCCATGCCACCCAGGCTGATCGAACCGGTGAGGATCCAGCGCAGCCGACCCGCGAGGTCGTCTCGCTGCCGAAGGTATCGGAGCCCGCTCAGAGCGGCCCGCGCGGCCAAGTCTCCTTCCGTGGCACGGATCTCGCCCACCCACCACGGGACCTCGTCCAGTGCGATGACGAGCCTTTCCCGGTCCCTCATGGCCTTGACCACCCTCCCAAGCCGTTCGCCCAGTTCTTCCCAGGGGTCGACCTGCCCGCCCTGTCCAAGAGACACAGCGGTTCCGACGATCTGGACTGACTCGATGCGGCCAGCAACCTGTCGAGCGCGGCTGGCACCTGAAGCGGCTCGATCGAGGGCGCGAATGACACGGTTGATGCCGTCGGCGGGCGTTCGGGCAGCTTGTACATCGACGCGCAACACGTTCCACCCTGCGCGGGGGTGGACCGTCAGGTGTTTGAGCAACTCGGTCTTGCCGATTCGGCGAGGGCCGATGAGGAGGAAGGAGCGACGTTCCAGTTCGGTCCAGGCCGTCCGAACATCCTTATCGCGACCCATCCATTCCGCAACGAGATCGTTCCGCAACATGTCCGTGTTCTACATCTCCCGACGGGCCGCGTCAAGGTCCTCCAGCCTGGAGATCACACATTTGATCTGGTCTCTAGTGGCCGAAGTCGTAGATCGGCTATCATAGCGGATCGATGCGGTGGGATGAGCCCGCGCTGCCGACCTTCGAGCAGCGGTCACTCAGCGCACCCAAGGCCGAGGAGCGTGAGGCCATCAGCCTCCAGCGATGCGGCAGCGCCTGAGGACGACCGACCCGGCCATTCACGGGTGGGGGGGATCTCTGGGGCTCAGCTGGTCGTCCGGCGTCAAGGGGTCTGGGATGAGTTGGCATCCGGGCCCATGAGGAGCACCTGACTTTTTCCGGGGCAGGTCCTGAGGCTCTTCAGAGGAATGTCTACATGCCGGCGAGCAACGGGCGCTGAGGGTGGACCGGAGGTTTCCCGGGGAAAACCCGCCAGAATCGGTACAGGTCTGGTCCGCCGGATCCGATCCTCGACCTGACCAGAGGAGGACCTTCCCGTGTCAGGGCCTGTCGAGCGGATCCTCCACCGGCGCATGGGCCAGACCCTGCCGGCGGAGTTCTGGATCGAGGGGAGCCGGCACTGGGGAGAGGCGGTCTGGATCGAGCCGGGGCGCGTGCACGTCCTGCTCCACAAGCGGCTCCCCAGAGACGTGGAGTGCCGACTGCGTCTGTGCGGCCCGGATCGTCCGGTGAAGCTCTTCGCCAAGGTCCTGGTCGTCGAGGCCACGCCGTGCGAGGGGACCGGCCCGTCGATCCTGCACCTGTGTGCGGTCGAGGTTCCTCCTCCGGCGATCCGGGAGTTCGACAGCCTGCTTCGGCGCGTGAACCCGGGCACGGCCCCGTTGCAGCTTCCCAACGAGCCGGTGGCCACACCGAGACGCCCTGCCAGGCCCGAGCCCCCTCCCCAGGCGAGGCCCGCCAAGCCTCGGCTGACGCCACAGCGACGCCGTCCGGCCCGGGTGCCCAAGGTGGTCCAGCCCAGCAACCGGGGCGCGGTCATCCGGGAGCGCCGACCTCCGAGGAGGGCGGGGACCGCGGTCGGTCTGCGAGTCGAGGAGCTGGTGCAGGCCCAGGTCGAGGACGATCGGGGCCGGCAGCTCGTCGCTCGCTTCGACTGCCCGGCTCTCTGGCGCCGGTCCGCTCGCCTCGGCCAGGACTGGCTGCAGCTCGTCGTCGCGGACTCGCTCGACGCTCCGGTCGGAGAGCTGCTCGCCCTGACGCTGGTGCTGCCCACCGGCCGCGCCTGCTTCCTCCAGGTGCGCCTCGCCAGGAGGTCGCGGGGACGCATCATCCTGGAGGCCAGCGGTCTCAGCGAGGCCAGCTACGAGGAGCTCTGCCGGGCCCGTCATCGGCGCGCGGGGTGACCTGACCCCGGCGCCCTCGCGGGTCCCGAGCGGATAGGCACCTCCACGGATGACCGCCCCCGTCTACGACCACCTGAACACCCTCTCCGAGCCGCTCCGCGTGCGGCTGCTGCGCGTGCTGGAGCGCGAGGAGCTCGGCGTCGGCGAGCTGGCGCGGGTGATCCAGTCGCCCCAGTCCACCGTGAGCCGGCACCTGAAGATCCTGCTCCAGCGGGGCTGGCTGGAGAAGCGCTCGGCGGGCACCGCGAACCTGTTCTCCGCCCGGCTGGAGCTGCCCGAGGGCGGGCAGGCCCTCTGGGAGGCCGTGCGGGACCAGGTCGACGGCACCTGTGCCGAGGACCTGCGCCGGCTCCGGGCCGTGCTCGCCCAGCGCCCCGTGGACTCGCGGGAGTTCTTCGGTCGCCTGGGAGGGGACTGGGACCACCTCCGCCAGGAGCTCTACGGGGGGGACTTCCTGCTGCCGACCCTGCTCGCCCTGCTGCCCGGGGACCAGGTGATCGGCGACCTTGGCTGTGGCACGGGCGACACGCTGGCGGCGCTCTCACCGGCCGTGGCGCGGATCGTGGGCATCGACCGGGAAGAGTCGATGTTGTCGGCCGCCCGCCAGCACACGGCCGACTGCGACAACGTCGAGCTGCGCCAGGGCCCCCTGGAGGACCTCCCCCTGCCGGATGCCCACCTCGACGCGGCGCTGTGCATGCTGGTGCTCCACCACGTCGTCGATCCGGGCACGGTCCTGGCGGAGGCCCGCCGGGTGCTCAGGCCGACCGGTCGGCTCCTGGTGCTGGACATGGTGGCCCACGACCGGGAGAGCTACCGCCGGACCATGGGCCACGTCCACCTGGGCTTCGCGCGAGAGGCCTTCGAGGGGCTCGCCAGCGAGGCGGGGCTGGAGGTGCACCACTGGCGGGTGCTCCCCCCTGACCCCACCGCCCAGGGCCCGTCGCTGTTCCTGGCGGTGCTCCGTCCGTGTGCCGAGGCCGGCTTGTAGCGTCCTCCATCTGCCGGTATCTTCTCGGCCACGCGAGGATGGCGATGTCCAGGGACGAGCGACCCGGTTCGACCAGCACGCCGGACCCCGGAGAGACCGACGAGCGCGAGACCGAGCCCGGGCAGACCTATGACTTCGCCGGGGGCAATCCCTGGGAGGGCTCGACCCCGGCACGCTCGGACACGTCGCCGATGGCCACTCCCCACACCCACCCCGGGGCCACGGAGACCCTCACCGGGACCGACGAGGTCACCGAGCAGGGTCCCGCGCGCGGCGGGCGACCCAGCGAGCCCTTCACGGTGCCCCTGGAGGTTCCGGGCTACCGCATCAAGAGGCCCCTCGGTCACGGCGGCATGGGGGAGGTCTACCTGGCCGAGCGGGTGGGCAGCACCGGCATCGTGGTCCCCTGCGTGGTCAAGACCATCCTGCCCGGCCAGGACGCCCAGGCCCGCTTCCGGCGCCGCTTCCTCAACGAGGCCCGGATCGTCGCCGGGCTCTCCCACCCCAACATCGTCAGCATCCTCGACGTCGGCGAGGTGGACCAGCGGCTCTACCTGGTCATGGAGCACATCGACGGCCTGGACGGACGGGAGCTGCTGCGAGAGGCTCGGCGGCGCGCGGTGGAGATCCCGCTCAGCCACGTGCTCTACATCCTGCGGGAGGCGCTCCAGGGCCTCCACCACGCCCACTCGGCGCTGGACGCGGACGGCGAGCCCCTGAACATCGTGCACCGGGACGTCTCGCCGGAGAACCTGCTCCTGTCCCGCCAGGGTGCGGTGAAGCTCACCGACTTCGGCGTGGCCAAGGCGCTGAGGGCCACGGGCAAGGCGGGCCTGGCCGGCAAGGTCCACTACTTCGCCCCCGAGCTGTTCCGCGGTGGCCTGGCTTCGGTCGCCTCCGACGTCTTCGCGATGTGCGTGGCCTTCTACGAGCTGATGACGGTGCGTCCCCTGTTCGACCGGCGGCTCTCCTTCCACCGGATCCGGGACCAGGTCCTCTCCTTCGACATCGGGGAGCTGCTGGAGCGGGACCTCACGATCCCCGAGGGGATCGAGAGCATCCTGCTCAAGGGGCTCGCCTCCGACCCGGCCGATCGCTATCCGTCGGCCCTGGAGATGCTCGAGGACGTCAACGACTACGTCTACGAGTCCGGCGTGCGCCTGCTCGACGCCCACTTCGCGCCCTACGTGGAGCGGGTGCTCGAGCGGGGACAGGTCGAGTCTCGGCGCTCGGCCATCGACGCCGCCGCCTCCCGGGGGGGTGGATGAGAGGTGGCGAGGAGCCCAAGGGGCTCGACCACGTCGTCGAGGCCGTCGAGACCCTCTCCGCGGCCCTGGCCAGCGCCCGCCTCTATGGACACCTCCACCCGGAGACGTCCCGGTCGGCGGAGCGGGCCCATCGGTCCTTGGGGGAGGTCCTCCGGATCGTGGGCCACGTGCGCGTCGAGGCCACCGTGGACGGCCTCTCCTGGAAGCAGCACCTGCTGGTGCGAGAGGACGACGAGCACCAGGGGCTGGGGCGGCAGCTCCACCGGGAGGGCATCTCCAGCCTGACCTTCTTGCCGGAGCTGACGCTGCGCGAGCTCCTCGAGCTGCTCGACGTGCTGCGCATCAACTTCGAGCTGCCGGACCACGAGGAGGAGACTCTGGAAGACCTCCTGTGGCAGAAGCGGCTGGAGCGCATCCACTTCAGGGCCGTCGGAGCGCTGCGCGAGGCGGAGGCGATCTCCGGCGACGCCCGGGCGGTGCTCGACGGGAGCCGGGCGGGCCGGGCGCTGGATGGCCTGCTCGGCGCCACGCTCGCCGGACAGGTGGGCGAAGACACCCTGACACGGGCGGTCGCTGCCTCGGGACTGCGCGAGCTGGGCCGTGCCGAGGCCGAGGACATCGCCGCCGAGAGCGCCTCGGACAGCGCCGCCGAACCCGGTCGGCCCTGGGAGGTGCGCCTCCAGCAGGTCGACGCTCGGGATGCCGAGGCGGTGGCCGGGATGAGGCACGAGGTGGAGGGGGAAGGGGACGGGCAGCTCCTCGCTCGCATGGCGATCACGCTGCTGCGTCTCGCGGCCGCCGACCACCACGAGGTCCCCGCCGCGGAGGCGATCGGGCTGGCCGAGGCCGTGGTCGCCGAGCTCTTCCGCCGCGGTACCCCCCAGGCGCTGATGCTCGTGGTCGAGGAGCTGGCCCAGCTCGTCCACGAGCACCGCGACGGCGCCCGGGACGTGATCGCGGCCCTGCAGCGCACCGAGGAGCAGCTCGCAAACCCCGCCCGCGTGACCGGCATGTTGGTGGCCCTGCGGGACTTCTCTCCGCCCAGCCAGCGTGCGACCGGTCGGCTCGTGGAGCGCCTGGGCGACTCGGCCCTCCAGGAGCTGCTGGTCGCCCTGGACCGGGAGCTCGTCGATCCCGCCGACCCGTCGACCTGGGGCCTGTACCGGCTGCTGGGCACCGTCGCCGAGCCGCGCCTCGTGGCCTGGCTCGAGGACGGACTCCGCACCCCGGTGGAGCGCCTCGTGCCGACCCTGCGGCTCCTGCGGGCGGCTGGCTCGGAGGCCGGACGTCGCCACCGCGCCCCCCTGCTGGCCCATCCCTCGGCCGCGGTGCGGGTCGGGGTGCTCGCCTGGTACGGGGACGACCTCCCGGACTCCGAGGCCGCCGCGGTGCTCGCAGCGCTCCTGGACCGGCGGGCGCAGGTCCGCGCCGCGGCGTCCCGGGTCGTGGCCGAGCTGGCCCCGCCGGCGGCGCTGGCCTGGTTCCGGCGCCAGCTCGCCTCCAAGGACTGGTCGGCCCGGGACCCGGCGGTGCGTCGACGGCTCTGCGTGACCTTCGGTCGCGCCTGCCGCGGCCGGGCGGTCGAGCCCCTGCGCACGCTCCTGGAGGGCAGCGACCACCGCGACGCCGAGCCGGCGGCCCAGGGGCTGGTCGCGGTCGGCAGCGAGCCGGCGCGGCTGGTCCTGGTGAAGGGGTCGAAGGCCTGGGCACCGGCCCGCAAGAAGGCCTGCCTGGCCGCCCTGGCGGCGCTGGCGGGGCCACGACGATGAGCGACCGTCCGACCGGCCTGGTCGTCGGCGAAGGCGCGGCCGCAGATCGCCGGGCCCGGGCTCGCGTCGTCCAGCTCGCCCGGGAGCTCCTGCTCCACCTCGACGCGATGGGGCGGCAGCTCGCCGTGCACGACGCCACCAACGCCGCCGTGCGCCAGTCCCTGGAGCGCCTCGTCCACGACGTCCGGGCGCTCCAGGCGGAGACCGGGGAGATCGCCCTGGCGTTCGCCGATGGCCATGCCTTCGTCAACGGGGTCTGGGTCCGGGCGAGCCGCCGGACGTGGGAGGCGGCGGTCAACCTCACCGAGCGCCTGGAGGAGCTGTCGGCCCGGGGGCTGGTGCTCGACGAGGGCATCTCCGACGAGGTGCTGCTCGGACTCGCCCAGGTCCTGCGGCGTCCTCGGCGTGGCGAGGACAGCGAGGTCGCCCTGCGTCGGGTCGAGGCCCTCGAGGGCGTGCGCATGCTGCCGATGCCCACCGCCGCCGACCGGGCGCGCATGGGGCGAGGCCTGGCCCGCGAGGAGGCCGTGGACCTGTTCCGGGATGGCCTGCTCGCGGTCACCGGCGAGGACCTGGCCCAGCTCGACCTCTTCCTGCGGAGGCGCCAGCGGGCGCTGGTGAAGCGGCTGGTGGCGCTCTGCGAGGAGAGCCCCGAAGAGATCCTCGGCCTGACCGCGATGCGGGACCCGAGCCTGCCACCCCAGGCGCACAACCTGATGGTCTGCATCTACGCGGTGGCCCTGGGCCGACAGCTCGACCTCTCCCGGCGCTCCCTGGTCCGGCTGGGGGTGGCGGCTCTGAGCCACAACCTCGGAGAGGCCCTCGTCGAGCCCGAGCTCTTCGCCAGGCAGGACGAGCTGTCGCCGGGCGAGCGCGACGAGGTGGAGGCCCACACCCTGCGGGGCGCGGTCCACGTGCTGCACCACCACGGCTTCGCGGCGCCGAGCCTCGAGCGGGCCCTGGTCGCCATGGAGCACCACGTCCACCACGGGGGACTGGGCGGCTATCCCTACCGCAGCGGGCGCCCGGGCCACCTCTTCTCGCGCATCATCGCCGTGGCGGACGTCTTCGACGCCCTGGCCCAGGATCGCCCCTGGCGGGCGGCCTGGCCTCCGGACCAGGCGATCAAGCTCGTCCTGCGACGCTCCCGGGGGCAGCTCGACCCGGTGCTCGTGCGGACCCTGGTGAGACTCGTCGGCCGCTACCCCCCGGGCTCGCTGGTCGAGCTGGACACGGGGGAGCGGGGGCTGGTGCTCGGGCCCGGGCGGGGGCTGCGGCCGCTGGAGCGCCCCCGCGTGCTGGTCCTGACCGACGAGGACGGCGACTGGCTGCCGACCCCGGTGGCCGTGGACCTGGGAGAGCGGCACCCGCGGCGGCGGGCCTGGCTGCGCACCATCACCCGCACCCGCGACCCGAGCTCGCTCGGCCGGCCCGTGCCGCCGCTGCTCTTCGGCGATCGCCTGGAGGTCGCCCCCGGGCGCATGGACATCGACGAGGCCCGGGCGCTGGAGCGTCCCGAGGACCCGCCCCGGTGATGTGGCTCGCCCTGGGCGCCGTGGCCTGGGCCGGATCCTGCCCCGAGTACGGCGCCGCGGTCGTGGCGCTCGACCTGGGGTCGGACGGGCCGACGGAGGCCTCGGGGCTGGCGTCCTCCCGCTCCCGGCCCGGTGTCTACTACACCCACGACGACGGGGGGGAGCCCGAGCTCCATGCCTTCGACCTGGAGGCGGGCTGGATCGAGACCCACCCGGTGTCCGGAGTCGACCTGGTCGACTGGGAGGACATCGCCGCCGGGCCCTGTCCCGACGGCGGGCACTGCCTCTTCCTCGGCGACATCGGCGACAACGACGCCTCCCGGACCTGGATCTCGGTCTACGTCGTGGCCGAGCCCCCGCCGGGGGGCATCGTCGACGTGCTCGACCAGTGGCGGGCCCAGTGGCCCGACGGGCCCCGCGACGCCGAGACGCTGCTGGTCCATCCCGGGACCGGGCGGGTCTCGCTGGTCTCCAAGGACAGCACCGGGGTGTCGGCCATCGGGCGCCTGCCGGAGGACCCGGGGGCCGGCATCGCCACCCTCGAGGTGGTGGCGACCGTGGCCCTGCTCGGGGACGACGAGGGGGACCGGCTGGTGACCGGCGGGGCCTGGGACGCCGAGGGGGAGCGCCTCGTGCTGCGGGCCCGCGAGCGGCTGCTGGAGTGGGAGACGGATCCCTGCGACCCCCACGGCCACTGGGTTCACTCGCCGCAGAGCTGGAGCACGCCGGCGCTGCCTCGGGCGGAGGGCGTCGACTTTGGATCCGACGGGGGCCTGGTGCTGGTGGCCGAGGGGGCGCCGACCGACGTGGGCACCCTCGCCTGCCCCGACCTGGAGGCCGGCACGGGGGACTGCGCCGAGGAGCAGGACTGTGGCTGTGGGAGAGGCGGCAGCGCCTGGGTGCTGTTGCCGCTGTGGGGGGCCGGCCGGGTCAGCCGGAGGCGAGGCCCGCCACGGCGGAGGTGAGCTGCTCGGCCCGGTAGGGCTTCGACAGCAGCCGGCAGTGCGGATCGGTCCGCACCCTGTGCAGGGTCGCGAGGTCGGACCAGCCCGTCGTGAGCAGCACGGGCAGGTCGTCCCGGCGGGAGCGGACCTCGTCGAGCACGGCCTGGCCGTCGAGCCGGGGGATGAGCAGATCGAGCACCACGAGGTCGATCCGGGCCGCGTTCCGGCGGAAGATCTCGACGGCCTCGGCGCCGTCGCTCGCGGTCAGGACGCGGTGTCCGGCATGACGGAGGATGGTGGCGGCCATGCGCTGGATGATCGGGCTGTCCTCGACGAGCAACAGGCGCAGACCGCGCCGCACACCGTTGCACGGAGGCGGGCAGGCGGGCGTGTGGCGGGTGGTGTCGTCCATGGGCAGGTACCGGTGATGATCTCCTGCTCACACGGTACCCCCGGGGCCGCGGATCCTTGCGTCTGGGGGCCCTGGATGACATCGCGGTGTCATCGCCGGGGTCAGCTAGTATTTCTGCTCGGCGGCCGGCACCCACCACCGCTCCGCGTCCTCCAACACGGTGAAGGTGTTCATCTTCGTGTCCCGGAACCGCTCGTGGATGCCGACGATCTCGTCCTCCCAGAACAGGAAGGTGGCCGGCTGGGCGTCGTAGACCCGCACCTGGGCCTCGCGAACCAGGCGCTGGGCCTCCTCCATCGAGGAGGCCTCGCGGGCGCCCTGCAGCAGCCGGTCGGTCTCCGGATCGCTGTACTGCATCCAGTTGTACTGACCGTCCGTGTGCCACTGGATGTAGGGGTCGACCTTGGGGTTGTTGCCGAAGGACCACAAGATGACCTCGAACTGGTGGTCCCGGGCGAGCTGGCTGAAGCGATTGGGCTCCAGCAGCCGGATCTGCAGATCGATGCCGACGGCCTTGAGCTGGGCCTGGAGCGACACCGAGAGGTTCTTCAGGATCAGCACCCCGTTCTGGACGATGACCTCGACCTGGAACGGCTCCCCGTCTCGCTCGAGCACGCCGTCGCCGTTGGCGTCCGCCCAGCCGGCCTCGGCGAGCAGCTTCCTGGCCTGCTCGACGTCGTGGGGCAGCGGCTCGATCTCGTCGGCGTGCCAGGCCCCCAGGGTCGGGCCGACCGTGCCCACGCAGGGTCGGGCATAGACTTCGCCGGCCTCCGCGTAGTGGTCCTGGACCAGCTTGTCGCGATCGATGGCCAGGCTCATCGCCCGGCGCACGCGGGCGTCGGCGAAGTGCGGGTCGGCCATGTTGTACCCGAGGTACTGCATGGACTCGGCCTCGGACCGGATCAGCCGGATGTGGGGGTAGTCGGCCTTGAGGTGGGGCACGTCGTGGGTCTCGACGCCGACCACCATGTCGTTGGTGCCGTTCTGGAGCTCCAGCAGCCGCGTGGAGTACTCGGGGATCACCCGGGTCACGATGCGGTCCAGGTGCGGCCTGGGGAACACGCTCTGGGCCGTGTTGGGCTCCAGCACCAGGGTCTCGCCGGGGGACCAGGCGCCGACCTTCCAGGGTCCGGAGGCCGAGGGCGCCTTGGAGTAGGGGTGGCCGCGCATCGAGGCCCGATCGGCGCTCTCCAGGACGTGCTGGGGCACGATGCCCCGCATCGTGGCTCCCTGGAGGATGATCGGGTTGCCGGCGTGCACGAAGTGGAAGGTGAGGGAGCGCTCGTCGTGGACCTCGATGCGCTCGATCTGCTTGGCGTCGCCGTGCCAGTTCGAGGCCACCGCGGGGTCGGCGATCAGCTCCTGGGTGAAGACCACGTCGGCGGTGGTCAGCGGCGTGCCGTCGTCCCAGGTCAGGCCCTCCTGGAGCACATAGGTCAGGGAGCGACCGTCCTCACTCCAGGCGAAGCTCTCCGCGAGCTTGGGCTCGTAGACCAGGCCGTCGACGGTGATCTTGCGCTCCACCAGCCCCGGCTGGGTCGCCAGGGTGTACCAGCCGGACAGGGCGTAGGGGGCCACCAGCGGGTTGAGGATGCCCGGATCGAAGGGCACGGCGATGACGAGGGTGTCGCCGTCGACGGGCCCCGTCGCGGCGGGGTCCTGGGTCCCCACCACCTCGTCGGGGCTGGAGCAGGCGAGGGCGACGGCGAGCCAGATCATGGGTTCCTCCGGGAGGACCCCTATCCGGTGGTGCGGCCCCACCGCCCGTCGCCGCACGACGGGCTCCGGGGGCCCCACCCGCGACGTGTCATCATGCGCTCACCCTCCAAGGAGTGCCTTCGGTGCTGTCGGTCGCCCTCTCCAGCCTGCTCTTCGCCTGTGGCGACGACACCACCACCACCACGGACTCCGGCACGCTGCCCACCGGCGACAGCGGCACGGTCGACACACCCATCACCTGTCCCGAGGCCACCGAGGGCACGGAGGTCTCCGCGAACTGGGAGCTGATGCCGCCGGCGCCGGCCGGCGACTTCATCGACTTCGCGGTCTCGCCCACCGCACCGGACGTCATCTACACCGTCTCCGCCATCAACGGAGCCTTCCGCTCCGACGACGGTGGACACGCCTGGAAGACCCTGCCGACCCACATCACCCACATCCTGGCCCAGGCCTCGGTCTCGCCTGACGATCCGGACGTGGCCTTCCACTCCGTCGGCGAGCTCTACCGCACCGAAGACGGGGGCCAGACCTGGACCTTCACCGGGCTCGGCGATCGCTTCGACCAGCAACGCTACGTCAAGGGCCTCACCTGGGTGGAGGGCGACCTGCTGGCGGTGCTGTCCAACGGCGAGCTGCACCGCTCCGGCGACGAGGGCCGGACCTTCGAGCTCCTGGCCTCGATCGACGACCAGCGCCACAAGGTCTTCTACGAGCTCAACGACAGCTACTGGTTCCTGGCCTCCTCGGGCTCCACGGTCTTCGCCGCCCGGCACGGTGTCGCCGTGTGGCGCTCCGCGGATGGGGGCGAGACCTGGGGCGACCTGCCCGGAGGTGGCCCCGTGGAGGGGGGCTCCCTCGGCGCCGACGGCGACCGCGCCTGGTACGCGACCCAGGACCGGTTCTTCTACTCCGAGGACGGGGGCGAGCGCTTCGACGAGCACGACGAGGACGGCCAGCGCTTCCTGGCCTCGGTGGTCAACGGCGACGGCGACCTGCTGCTGTTCACCGAGTCCACCGTGCGGCGGTTCGCGGACGGGGAGTTCGAGCCATGGGCGGTGCCGGAGGGCGGGGTCGAGCGCATCAAGTCGGCGGTGCGGCTCGCCGACGGCGACCTGTTGCTGGGCCACACCGAGGGCGTGGCCCGCTCCCAGGACGGGGGCCTGACCTGGGCCGCCAGCGGCGAGGGTCTGGACGACGACGACCCGGCGGTGGTGCTGACCCACAGCCAGTGCGAGGACTTCCTCTTCATCGGGACCCAGTGCGAGGGGGGCGGCTTCACGAGCAGCAACGGGGGCCATGACCTGACGCCGGCACCGACCTACATGCACTACGTGATGGTGGCTGTCGAGGACCCCTTCGACCCCAACACCCTGTGGGTCACCAGCGACGACCGGGTGCACCGGACGAGCGACCTGGGGGCGAGCTGGGAGATCGGCGTGCCGGCCTCGCTCGAGGCCCACTTCCACGGCCTCGATCTCGATCCCCACCACCCGGGCACGGTGCTCATCGGCTCGGTGGGCTCGGGGACCTTCCAGGACGACCGACCGCGGGTCTACCGGACCGACGACGACGGCTGGCGCTGGCAGGACTCCAGCGAGGGCCTCCCGGACGGGGAGTGGTCCGCCCACGCGCTGCACTTCTCCCGCCTGGAGCCGGACGTGGTCCTGCTCGGGACCTTCCGCGGTGGCGACATCGCCCACAACGGGCCTCCGGGCATCGGGCTCTTCCGCAGCGTCGATCGCGGCCGGAGCTGGACGGTGGTGGACCTGGAGGACTCCCTCGACGTGGCGGGCTTCGCCGAGTGTGACGGCCGCATCTACGCCGCCACCACGACCGGCGTCCAGTTATGGTTCTTGGGGGGGGGTTGGTGGGAGCGGTTCCACCCTACCACCTTCCTTTGCCTGGCGTGGGCTTGCCAGGGCCAGGGCACCGTGCTGGTCTTCGACCAGCAGGACGGGCTGTACCGCAGCGACGACCACGGCGAGACCTGGGACCGCTGGGACCAGGACCTGGAGGACTTCGTCCTCGTCGAGGACCAGTTCCTGGTGGGGGTGGCGATCGACACCGCGGGCACCACGGCGTGGGCGGCCATCCCGCGCGCCGGGCTGTGGCGGCGGGCCCTGTGATCGGGGTCCTGTGCCTGGTGGCCTGCGGGGGCGACGACCTGCCCGATCCGCCGGACACGGTGGGCACGGTCATCGACTCCGGTGGGCCCGACGACACAGGACCGGTCGACGACACGGGACCGGTCGACGACACGGGACCGGTCGACGACACGGGCTCGACGGGGACCACCGACCGGGTCTGTCCGTCGGACATGGTGTCCGTCGGCGCCGCGGCGGGTGAGCCTCCCGCCTACTGCATCGACCCCTACGAGGTCACGGTCCTGGGCGACCTGGGCGACTTCGACCAGCTCAGCCCTGGCGCGGCGCTGACCACGGCCACCACCCTCGTCGAGGCCGGCGTGCTGCCCACCGACCTGGTCTCCTACGGCCAGGCGGTCGCCGCCTGCGCCAACACCCCGGTCTACGACCTCGACGGTGTCGAGGTGGGCCGCAAGCGGCTGCCGACGGCGAGCGAGTGGGAGGACGCGGGCGATGGCGTGCTCGGGGAGGGGGGCACCCGCCTGCCCTATGGCGACGACTGGATCGAAGGCGCCTGCGCCACACCGGCGGCCTCGGGAGAGGTCGTGCTCGACGGCCTCCAGCCCACCGGCAGCTTCCCCCAGTGTGTGAGCCCGGACGGGGTCTACGACCTGATCGGCAACGCCTGGGAGTGGACCGACAGCGGCATCGTGCTCGACGTCGACGACTGGCTCGCCTCCGTGTCGACGTCCGGGCTGGAGGTGACCATCGAGTCCGACGACGGTCTCACCCTGTCGGTGGGAGACCCCGAGCTGCTGCAGCTCCGCATGCAGGGCCTGGTCGAACCGTCGCTCCAGCTCGACGCCGACGGCCGCCTGGAGCTGGCCGGGGAGAGCTTCGACTCCCGGGCCTACGGCATCGACTTCTCCGGCTACCTCGTGGCTTCGGGCACCGACGGCGAGGCCTTCCTACCGGTGTGGTTCGACGTGGGCCCCCTGGAGGAGGGCGACCCGCCGCTGGAGGGGACCTGGCCCGTGCTGGTGCTGTGGCGGGCGGAGGGAGCGACCGTTCCCGACAAGCGCGGCTGTGCCTGGTACACCGGCAGCGAGTTCGGCTGCGCCCTCGCGCCGGGCTCCCTCGATCACCTCCACGACTTCGTCGGGACCATCGGCTTTCGCTGCGTGGCGGAGCCGGTGCCCGTGCCGGAGTGAACCGGTCCGCGGGGGGCCGTGCGGCGGTCCTGTGGTGGTCCGGCACGCTGCTGCTCTTCACCGCGGTGGCCGGCGCGCTCACGTGGCCGGCCGTGGCCCACCTGGACGAGGTGATCATCGGGGGAGGGGAGCTCGGCGGCTGGCTCTGGCGCCACTGGTGGCACGTCACGGAGCTGGAGGCCCTGGCGGCTGCCGACCTGGGTCCGGTCGCAGCGGCCGAGGCCTTCGTGTCGCTGGGCCGCTTCCCGGAGACGGGGAACGTCCTCGACGTGCTGCTGCTGGCGGGTCCGCTCCAGGGCCTCTTCGGCTTGCCCCTGGGGTACAACCTCGAGGTCCTGCTCGTCCTCGTGGGCAACGGGCTCTGTGGGGCCCTGCTCGCCCGCAGCCTGGTCGACGACCCGGTGGTGGCGGCGGCCGCTGGCCTGGTGGCGATGATCAACCCGATGGTGCTCCAGGACGTGGAGGCGTCGGGGCTGCGGCAGGTCCTGCTGTGGTGGCTGCTCCTGCTGCCGATCCCCCTCGCCAGGGCCCTGGAGACCCGCAGCCTGCGCCAGGCGGGCCTCGCTGGCCTGCTCTGGGGCCTCGCTGGGGGGTTCTACTGGTTCTACGGGCTCTTCGCCGGGATCTTCGTCGTCCTCCGGGTCGGCGCCGGTCTGTGGAGGCGCGGGCAGGGGCGCGCCTGGGTCCGCGAGCTGCCCTGGCTCGGCGTGCTGGCCGTCACCACCGTCCTGGTCAGCCTGCCGCTGATGTGGCCCTACCTGGAGGGCCTGGGCCGGGCGGCGGGCACCGGCTCGGTGGCGCTTCCCGAGCTGCGCCTGTTCGAGGCCTACCCGGCCTACGAGGTCGTCCGGGAGGTGCCGCTGCGGCCGATGACACCGGACGAGAACCTGCTGTCGTCGCTGAACCGGGCGATCATGTCGTCCTGGTCTCCGGACTACCTGGTCAATCCCTTCCACGGTCGGGCCTTCCCCCTCGCCGTGGCGCTGCTCGGGGTGCTGCCCCTGGCGTTGTCGAGGCGCTTCCGCGATCGCACGTCGATGATCTGGTTGCTCGTCTTCACGGTCTTCTTTCTCGGGACCCTGGGGCCCTTCCTCAAGGCCCCTGGCGGCCAGGCGGACGCCGCGGCGGTGGTCCTGCTCGGGGACCAGGCCGTGCGCCTCCCCTGGACCTGGATGTACCGCTGGATCCCGGGCATGAGCCGCATGTTCGGCCCCTACCGTCTCGGTGCGCTGGTGGTGGTGGCGAGCGTGGCGCTGCTCGCCCTGGGGCTGGGGCGCCTGTCGGCACGGGTGGTGGTTCGCCGTGTGGTGGCGGCCCTGGTCATCGCCGGCAGCCTGGTCCAGGTGACCACGCGGTGGCGGGTGGAGCTGGGACCGGACAGCGCGGCGCGTCCCAGTCGCCTCCGGGCGCCGTTGGCGGTGTCTCCCCTCCAGGTCCCGCCCTTCTACCAGGAGCTGCCCGTCGGGGAGCCGGAGGGGCTGATCGAGCTGCCCCTCGACCAGCAGCAGGACCTGCTCTGCTTCTTCCAGCGCTACCACCAGCGCAAGGTCTACCGGAGCTGGGCCACGGCAGGAGCCCTCCCGCCCTTCCTCCGGGGAGAGGAGCGGGTCGGCCTGGCCGGTGAGCTCCTGCGACACCTGGCCAGCCAGGACCCGGTCGGGGACCCGGCGGGCGAGGCCCTCGTGCAGCTCTCCCGGGACCCGGCGGAGGTGGACCTCGGCGCGGTGCCGGAGGAGGACCTCGATCGCCTGCTCGTCTCGGGCTCCTACCGCCACGTGGTGGTCCACGAGCGGGGCTACTACCTCGTGGATCCGCGGCGAGGGGGCGAGCTCTTCGACGCGGCCGTCGCCTCGCTGGAGACCTGGCTCGGTGTGGAGGGGGAGCCCGCCCGGGACCTGGCCTGGGTCGACTACCCGGGCAATCCGGTCCAGCGCAGGGCGGCCCGGGTGCCCTGGTCGGCCCAGAAGGTGGCCCTGGGGGACGACGAGGTCCCGTCGGCCTACCGCATGGCGGTGTTCGACCTCGGGGAGCGGCTCGCCGGCCTGGATGCCGAGGCGCTGGCCTTGCCGGGGGCCGGGGGGACCGAGTTCGGGGTCCGGGCCCCGGGCCGGGATCAGCTCGTCCTGGTGACCACGGGGCTGGGTGTGGGCTCGGAGGTCCGGGGGGTCGAGCAGGCCCTGGTGGAGGTGCTGGAGCGACCGCCCACCGTCCGCTTCACGGCGGCCCACGCGCAGACCACGCGGAGGACGGCGAGCCTGGGCTCGCTGCTGACCGGCCTCTACCCCTCCGCCGTGCCCCTGTGTGGCCTGGGAGCCGATCCTGCGAAGACGGGGTGGTGCGAGAGCCTGCCGGAGGGTGTGCCGACCCTGCCGCGGGTGCTGGAGGAGGTCGGCTATGCGGTCGGGGGCCTGGTCGTGCCGGTGGCCTCCGCGGAGACCCTGGCCGAGGCACACCGCGACGCCCTCACCTGGTGGTCGGGCCGAGCGGGCCAGCCCCGGCTGCTCGTCCTTGTGCTGGCGGACGCCATCGACCCCGAAGACCTCGCCCAGTGGGCCGGCGGGCTGGTCGGCGAGCTCTCCCAGACCGGCAATCCGCAGCCGCTCTGGGTGGTGCTCACCGGGACGGTGGGGGACGGCGACCGCGATCCGACCCATGTGCCGCTGACGCTGTTCGGACCCCCGGAGGTGCCCGTGCGAGGCGAGCTGGACACCCCCGTCGAGCTGGTTGACCTCCTGCCGAGCCTGGTGGCCCTCGCCGGTGGTCTGCCAGAGGCCAGTCGACCGGGGCGGAACCTGCTGACCGACGGGGACGGGGTCGGGGCCTACACCGAGGACCGGGGACGCCTGTCGCTGCGCGTCGGTGACCATCGGCTGACCTTCCGCCACCGCCTGGGGCAGATCTCGCCGCTGGACCCGGCGCTCACCAGGGCGCTGCTGGAGGCGACCCTGGAGCCGGGCGGGGCCTTCCAGCTCCACGACCTGGCGGTGGATCCGACGGGCACCGAGGACCTGCTGGCGGCCCGGCCCGAGCTCGCTCGTGAGCTGCACCGGCAGCTCGTCGAGCGGCGCACGGGGCCGGCGGCACCGGCCGAGGAGCGCATCCGCCCGGCGCAGCTCGCCGCTCTGCGGGGGGCGGTCGTGGAGGAGTAGGCCTCAGCTCCGACGTCTTCGCAGCCACAGGCCCAGCCCGGCGGCGAGACCGGCGACCAGGACCGCCAGCAGGACCGCGGGGGTGCTGGAGGTCGGCGTGCGGCTGGTCTCGGCGGGCGGTGGCGCGTCGTGGGGGACCTCCGAGGGCTCCCCGGTCTCTGGGGCGAGGTCGACCACGGCCACCGCGTCGAGGCGCTGGCGATGCACGAGGTCCGGGCCGGCTCGCACCTCGAGGGTGGGCCTTCCGGCCAGGTCGAGGTCCACGGTCCTCGGCCGGTCCCCCTCTCCCAGCTCGACGAGCCAGGTGACCACCCGGCCGTCCGGGAGCCCGAGCCGGAGCGTGTCCCCGCTCGCGTAGGCCTCCGCGAGCGCCGTCCAGGTGCCGTCGCGGGGCGTCTCGTCCGGGGGGGCGCCGCGGTCGGCGAGGGGGATCACCGTGTCGCCGATGCTCGCCGGCGGCGCCCGGTCGTCGTCCAGCCCGTGGATCCGGAGCACGAAGGGCCTCCCCGGTCCCGGGTCCGGGGTGGTCGCGTCCGGCCGGCCCTCCGCGGGGGGCAGGGCGTCCGGCTGGGCGGGGACCCGGGGCCCGTGGGGCCGCCCCGCGCGCCCCCCCGCCGCCCCGGGGGGGGCCGCCGTGTGGTTCGCGTCCGGGTGGACCGGTTCCTCCAGCGTCATGTCACCGGGCACCGGCTCGAAGCCCGCGTCCTCGACGAGCACCTGCAGGGCGGCCGCGGGGCGGTCCGGCTCCACCGCGCCGGCCCACGGGACCCAGAGGACGGCCAGGGCTGCCAGGCAACGAAGATCGGGCCGATCCAGGCTCACGGAGACCGCGATGCTACCGCTCCTCCTTCTTGCGGATGCGCCACTTGCTCCCCCGCGGCTTGTCCGCGAGCCGGGCAGCCAGCCAGCGACGGGCCTGTCGCAGGGGACGGAAGCCCACGCCGGGTGGGAGGCGGAGCATGTGGTCCCCCCTCGCGACCTCCAGCGGCGTGACCTCCGGGTGGCGGTCCAGGAGCGCGTGGAGCTGCGAGAGAGGCACGGAGCGATCCCGCCGACCGTGCAGAGCGAGGGTCGGCGGCAGGGGACGGCCCGACAGAGCCGGGCTCGCGTCCACGAGCTGGTCCGGCGAGAAGGCCTGGGCCAGCTCCGGCCAGGGACCCAGGGCCGGCAGGTCCGTCGGTGCCCCCAGGGTCACGACCGCCCGGATCTCGGAGGGTCCGAGCTCCTGGGCTGCCCGCAGCGCGATCTGGCCCCCGGCGCTCAGGCCCCACAGGGCGATGCGCGACGGGTCGATCTGGAGCTGCTTCAGGAGCTCGATGGCAGCGAGGGCGTCCTCCAGTGGCGCCGGCCAGCGGTGGGCGGGGGCGAGTCGATAGCCGGCCGAAGCCGTGAGGATGCCCCGCCTGGCCAGCAGGGGGGCCTGGACCCGGAAGGCGTCGCGGTGGCCGCTCTCCCAGCCGCCGCCGTGGAGGAAGAGCACGGCGGGCCAGCCCTCCCGGGGGGCGAGGTCGTTCAGCTCCCAGACGTCGAGCACCTGGGCCGGGTCGTCGCCATAGGCCAGTCCCTCCCACACGTCCATGTCCACCGTGAGCGGGCGCCCCTGGAGGCGCTGGAGCTGGAGCCAGGCGGACTCGATCGCCGCCGGTAGCTGAGGCGGCCGGCGCACCAGGGGGAGGCGTCGGTCGTCGTCGCTCACTCGTGGGGGACGCGACCCGGGGCCCGCCGGATGACCACCACGCGACCCCAGAGCTCGGGGGGGGGCTCGACCCGGGTCTCGGCGAGGTCCAGGCGGCGGCCGACGCCCTGGACCAGGCGCGGACCGGCGGCGGTGCGCACGAAGCCCTTGGCCCGCAGGGCGCCCAGGTCGCGCAGGCGTTGTTCGAGCACGTCGGGGTCGATGCCGTCCTCGAACCGCAGCTCTTCGGTGGTGAAGTGCTCGTGGGTGTGGGGCCGGGGACGGGCGGGAGCGGCGCGCCGGGCGGCTCGCAGCCCCTCCGGGTCGGGTGGGAAGAGCACCTCCTCGACGACCTGCCCGAAGGTGCAGGTGACCTGGGGCGTGTCGGGGGCCATCTCCTCCAGCCGGGCCTGGACGGCGGCCAGGGCCTCGGGGGGAACCCGGTCGATCTTGTTGACCACCAGCAGGTCCGCCGAGGAGACCTGGTCCTCGAAGGTCCCGGCCAGGTCCCGGTCCAGGTGGACCTGTTCGGCGTCGACCACCACCAGGGCCATGTCGTCGTCGATCCAGGCGCTCACGGGCTCCCGCCAGAAGTTGAGCTGGGTCTCGAAGGGCAGCGCGACCCCCGAGGTCTCGACGATGATGCGGTCGGGCTGGACACGCTCCCAGAGCATCTGGAGGGTGTCGATCAGCTCGTCGCTCAGGCGGCAGCAGACGCAGCCGCCGTCGAGCTCGACATAGGCCTCCCCACCGTCGCCGAGCAGGGCCTGGTCGATGCCCAGCTCGCCGAATTCGTTGGACACCACCGCGACCCGCACACCCGTGGCCTGGGCCTGGGACAGCAGGTGGCGGACCAGGGTGGTCTTGCCGCTGCCCAGGAACCCCGAGACCACGAGGCCCGGGATGGTGGTCGTCACCCCTGCTCGCCCTGCACCAGGGTCTGCAGCTCGCCGGTCTGGTACATCTCCATCAGGATGTCGGAGCCTCCGACCAGCTCGCCCTTCACGTAGAGCTGGGGGATGGTCGGCCAGTTTCCGTACTCCTTGATGCCCTGCCGGATCTCCGGGTCCTGCAGCACGTCGACCGTGTGGAACGGGACGCTGAGCTGCTGGAGGATGCTCACGGCGCGGGCCGAGAAGCCGCACTGGGGGAAGAACTTGTTGCCCTTCATGAAGAGGAGGACTGTGTTGTCCTGGACGAGGCTGTCGATGCGGACCTTGAGGTCGTCGGTCACGGGCTACTCCTTGCCGGGTCGGGCGCTCCACGCCCCTGGGGTGAAGGTGGCCAGGGCCAGGGCGTGGATCTCGCGGCCGATGTAGGCACCGATGGCTCCGTAGACCAGTTGGTGCTGCTTCACCCGGTTCAGGCCCTCGAAGCGGGCGCTCACAACCTGGGCGGAGAAGTGCTCTCCGTCGTCGGACTGCACATGGGCCGTGCAGTCGCCGATGCCCTCTTCGATGAGCTGCTTGAGGCGCGGGACTTCGAACATGGTCAGGCTCCTGTCACGGTGCCGTCTAACCCACGCTAGAAGTCCAGGATATAGGTCCGCCGATCCTCGGGACCGACCAGCGCGTAGCGGCCGGCGGGCAGGGCGCCACCGGCGACGTAGCGGAAGGCCCGGTCACCGGTCTCCACGTCGATGACCTTGCCGGTGTCGAGGGTGGCTTCGACCCTCTCGTGCTCGGTCTTGGTGGTGAAGCGCATGCCGACGTACCACCAGGGGTCCATGTCGAAGTAGTGCTCCTTGTTGCCGAAGCGCAGCTCTCCGTCGTGCTTGATGAGGGGCTGCCACTCCAGGCGGCCCACGTCGTCGGCGCCGACGATCAGCAGGTGGCTGCCGTCCTCGACCTTGGAGACGCGACGGGGGATGCCCTCGGGGTAGCGCACCTGCTCTTCGGTCTCCCAGAGGTCGAGGGTGCTCATGTCGCTGGCGGTCCGGACCGGTGACAGGGAGTCATCGGTGAGCAGGTAGACGCCGCTGCCCTTCGGTGCCCGCCAGGTCTTGAAGGCACCGTCGACCAGGCCCGCCGAGCCCTCGAAGTCCGGGACGTCGGCGATCACCCAGGTGCGGTCCGCGGCCTCCACCCGGTAGGTGGCGTCGCCGCAGGTCCCCTCGATGGTGACCTGGCCCTGGGCGTTGGTCTTGCCCTCCAGGACCTTGCAGGTCAGGTCGTCGGTCTCGGCCCGGGCCAGGACCCGGAGCTCGGAGACCGGCTCGCCGGAGAGTCCGTCGGTGAGGACGGCGGAGAAGGTGCCGCGCGGGACGCAGCCGACCAGCCCCAGGCTGAAGAGGAGGATCGCGGGGAGACGTGTCATGGTGACCTCCTGGCGATGCCCTATCGTGCAGGGAGTCTTAGGGGGCGAAGTCCGCCAACAATGCGTCCAGATGGCGGCGCAGGACAGGTCTTGGCGCCTCGTCGTACCAATCGCGCTCGGCGGGAGTGGGGAAGGTCACGCCCCGGGAGCTGTTCACGAGGGCTCCCAGGCCGCGGGCATCGAAGCAGGGGCGGCAGTCCGCAGCGCTCGCGCCCTGGGCGCCGTAGCCCGGCACGAGGAACCAGGTTCGGGGCATCGAGGCGCGCCAGTGGGGGATCTCCTCGGCCAGGGTGGCGCCGACCACCGCTCCCACGGGTCCATAGCCGGAGGCTCCGGCCAGCTCTTCGTTCCAGCCTCGGATCCAGGTGGCGACCTGCTCCGACAGGGCGCCCCGCTGCAGGGCGGTGCCCCCGGGGTTCGAGGTCCGCAGGAGCACGAAGAGCCCCTTGCCCGCCCGGGCGCGGTCCACGAAGGGCTCCAGGGAGTCCTGGCCCAGGTAGGGAGACACGGTCAGGGCGTCGGCGCCGATCGGGCCGCCGTCGTCCAGCAGGGCCCGCGCATAGCCCTCGGCCGTGGACCCGATGTCCCCGCGCTTGGCGTCGAGGATCACCAGCAGTCCCCGCCGCCGAGCGGCGGCTACGGTGACCTCGAGCACCGCCCATCCCGCCGCTCCGAGCTGCTCGAAGAAGGCGACCTGGGGCTTGATCGCCGGCACGCGGTCGACCACCTCGTCGATGACCACGGCGCACCAGTCCGCCAGCGCCTCGGCGGCGGCGAGGCGACGGGCCTCGCCCGACTTGTGCTCGAAGCGCTCCCGCAGGGGGCGGGGCAGCAGCTCCAGGCGGGGATCGAGGCCCACGCAGACCGGCGCCGTGCGCTCGACGGCGGCCTGGAGGCGCTCGGCAAACGACAACATGCGACCTCCGGTGCCCGAGTCGAGCTAACCTGGGCCCCGAGGAGTCGGCATGCTCGTCTGGGCGGTGTGGATGGCCTGCGGTGGCTCCGCGGGTGGGGACAGCGGCTACGACATCGCCGACAACCCCTGCACCGAGGGGCTGTGGCCGGGCGAGGCCACGTTCACGGTCTACCGCTTCAGCATCGACGATGTCGACCACGCACCGACGGCGGGCCTCGCCTGCCGCACGGCGCGCGGCGACCGCCTGTCGATCGCTGTGACCTACGAGGACGCCGCGGCGGGGGTCGTGGAGCTCACGGTCCCCAGCGTGAACGCCACCCACGTCTTCGGGGAGGACGACCTCACGGCTCGGGTCACCAAGGGGGAGCTGGAGTGGACCGAGGGCACCTTCGCCACCGGCGGCACGGTCCAGGTCAGCGAGGGCTTCGTGGACGACGTGACCGCGACGGTGCTCGGGGACGCGGCCAGCAACAGCGGCGTGCTCCGCCTGACCCTCGACGCCCACGTCGGCTCGCCGGCGGCCTGGTCGGGCGGCGGGGGCACCGACACCGAGACGGGCACCGGCGGAGACGACACCGGGGGCTGGGTCACCGAGTGAGGTCACCCCCGTCCCCCGGTGACGGGGTCGCCCCGGGGTAGTGGTCGTTGGTCACCCTCGTGAGCTGGTGGACCGCGTAGAAGACGCGGTCGTCCAGGCGACGCCGCACGGGGGCTGGAACCCTGCGCAGGGCTGCGCGCAGGACCTGGACCATCGCCCGGGCGGCGGCGCTGGGTTCTCCGACGGTCATGCGGACAGCATAGCCGCGCACGTTAGCCTCTCCCGATGTCGGTGCTGTTCGCCCTCTTCTCGCTGAGCTTCGCCGAGGACGGCAGTGCCCTGCTGGCCCGCTGCGACGCCGCCCAGGCCGCGGCGGTGGACGGCCACGTCGTGATGGACCTGGAGGTCACCGACCGGCGCGGCAACACCGCGGAGCGCACCCTCGAGATCTGGCAGAAGGGCGGAGAGATGCGCCTGGTCCGCTACACCGCGCCCGCTCGCCTGGCGGGCACCGGGCTGCTCGTGCCGGACGGGGACACGGTCTACCTCTACATGCCGGCCTACGGCCGGGCGCGTCGGGTCGTCGGTGAGCGGCGGGACGACGCCTTCCTGGGCACCGACTTCTCGGTGGAGGACCTCGCCCGGCTGAGCTGGTCCGAGGACTTCACCGCCGAGGTCGCGGGGCGTGACGAGGGCCTCGTCGAGCTCAGCCTCACGCCTCGTGACCCCTCCGAGGAGGACCCGGTGCGCCTCTGGATCCGTGCCGAGGACCACCTCGCCGCCCGCATCGAGGTGCTCGACGGCGAGGGCACCGCCCTGCGGCGCCTGGAGATGTCCGACTTCCGCCTCGTCGGCAGCCGCCAGCTCGCCCACCGCTTCGAGGTCCACGACCTCACCGATGGCGGTCTCACCGTGGCCACCGTGTCCAGCGCCGAGACCGATCTCGGACTGCACGACGAGGTCTTCACCCTGACCAACCTCCAACGCTGAGAACCCAGGAGACGAACCATGCTCAGCCTCACCCTGCTCGCCCTCATCGGCGGCTGCACCGAAGACGACACCGAGGCCGCCTATGAGGGCGGTACCTTCACCATCACCATCCAGGACGTGAAGGACGACTGCTACGACGGCACCTTCAGCGTCATCTTCATGCCCGAGGGCACCCCCACCGACTTCCAGAACGCGGTCGACCTGCCCGCCTTCGAGGACCTGCCGGCCGACAGCACCGTCACGCTGCAGGACCCCTTCTCCGATCTCGACGTGACCTGGGAGCAGGGCGACGCCGAGGACCAGATCGTCATCGCCGACGCCACCCAGATCGACGTCGTGCTCGACGCGGACAGCTACGGCGACTGCACGGTGGACATGGTCGTCAACGTCGACGTCACCGTGCTCGACGCCGACAACATCGAGGCCTCGGCGGTGCTCACCACCTCCGGCTTCGAGCACGACGACTGCCCGGCGGTGACCCTGGACACCGACGACTCCTGTGACATCACCCTGTCGCTGACCGGCGCGAACCAGGCGGCCGACGCGGACTGAGATGATTCTCCTCCTCCTGGGGCTGTCGCCCGCGCAGGCCCAGGAGGTCGAGGCCGGGGGGTTCGTCGAGGCGAACCTCCGGCTCGGGCTGAGCTGCCAGGTCGTGCCCTACTTCGGGGACTGCCCCTGGCTCGATCTGCACGACTTCGCCGTGGCCGGGGGGCATGTCGAGGCTCGCCAGGGAGACCGGGCGGCGGCGAAGCTGGCGCTGGACGCCCGCCTCCACGGCCCGTCCGGGGTGGCCTGGCTGGAGGACGCCGGCGATCCGGACACCCAGCAGCCGGTGAGCCTGAAGGTCCACGACGCCTGGGTCGGTCTCTACGACCTCGGACTGGACGGGCTGGACCTGGTCGTCGGTGCCCGCAAGCTCAACTGGGGGGTGGCGTCCGGCTTCCACCCGGTCGACGTGGTGAACCCCTACGACCTCGAGGACCCGAGCTCCTTCGGGGAGCGACTGGCCATCCCGCTGCTGTCCGCGGAGTTCCACCGCGGTCCGGTGCGGGCGGAGGTCCACCTGGCGCCCTGGCACGTCCCGGCCTGGCTGCCGGCCGACGGCGTGGACCTGATGAGCGACGGCGAGGAGATGCTCGAGGAGCTCGACACCGGCGCCGACGGGGTGGAGGTCCGCAGCATCGAGAGCCGGGTGGAGCGGGAGCCCGACCGGCTGGCGGAGGTCTCGGTCGGGGGCCGGCTCTCCTATGCGTCGCCCGTGGGGGACTTCGCGCTCTCGGTCTACCGGGGCCGCGACTCGCTCCCCCAGGTCGAAGGTGAGGTCCGCATCACCGGCTTCTCCACCGACAACCAGAAGGTCGACCTGGGCATTCCGATCGCCTACCCCCGCCTGACCCAGGTGGGCGTGGAGTGGCTCGGCGAGCTTCCCTGGATGCTCACGGGCTGGGTCGAGGCGGCGCTGGTCATGCCGGCCGCGACCGAGGTGACCTTCAGCCCCTCCCAGCTCCAGAGCCTGGAGAGGCTGGGGACCATCGAGGAGGTCCCGGACCCGCTGCCCACGGTCGTGACCCAGGACGGGCGCCCCTATGGCCGGTGGGTCGTCGGCCTGGACCGGGGCTTCGGTCCGGTCTACGTCAACCTCCAGTGGCTGCACGGCTTCCCCACGGAGCGCCAGCGCCAGGACCTGGGGGACTACGGCGTGCTCGCCCTGCGCTGGAGCCTGCGCCCGGCCGCGGCGCTGAGCGCCCAGGTGCTCACCGACGCCCGGGGCGCCCTGGGCACGGTCCGGGTCGACTGGCTGCACGCCGACGTGGTGGAGAGCTGGGCGGGAGTGACCTACGGTGTCGCCCCAGCGGACAGCAGTCTGCACCCCTTCGGCGGCATCTCCCACGTGGGGGTGGGGACCCGGCTTCGGTTCTGAGCGCCCCGGCTCAGTCCACCAGCTCCAGCAGGGCCGCAGGAGGCCGACCGACCACAGCCCGGTCACCCCGCACGCCGATCGGGCGCTGGAGCAGGGTGGGGTGCTCCGCCATGTGGCCGATGAGCACGCTGTCGGGCTCGGCACCCGTGAGGCCCAGCGCCTTGTAGGCGGCGTCACGCCTGCGCAGCAGCGCCTTGGGGGCCACCCCGAGCAGGGCGAAGACCCGCTCGAGCTCGGCCACCGTCAGCGGCTCCTGGGTGTACTCCCGGTAGGTGAACGGGACCTCGTGGGCCTGGAGCAAGGCGACCGCCTTGCGACAGGTGCTTCAGGTTCGCTTGCAGATCAGCTCGAGCACGGCAGCCTCCGACAGGTGCCTGCTACCCTATCGCCGACGAGGACGCATGAGATCATCGGCGAAGACCCGCGACGAGCCGACCCTGAGCCGGGGTCGGCAGTGGGCCCAGGCCTTCGTGCTGGTGGTCGCGCTGGCCACCTTCGGGGCTCTGGTCGCCAACCTCTTCGCCCAGCGGGAGGCGCAGGAGGCCGAGACCCGGCTGCGTACCTACGCCGCGCTGATGGACCTGCAGGACTTCATGGAGGAGCCGACGCGGGCCATGGCCTGGGGACAGGCGATCCTCGAGGCCGAGCGCTATCGGGGCCTGGAGATCCAGCGGGCGGACGGCTCCACCCGCCTCCGTGTGCGCAGCGTGCCGTCGAACAAGGCCTTCGGCCGGACCCTGGAGGCGCTCGGCCTGTTGCGCATCGATCGCCTCTCCGTGCCGCTGAGGGGGTCGGGCGCCAGGGGACAGGTCCTGGTCGCCTGGCGTCCGAACCGGGGCATCTACCTGGTGTTCCTGGCCCTGCTGGTGAGCGGCCTCCTGGGTGTGGTCGGCAGCGTGCTCTGGACCGTGGCTCAGCAGGGACGGCAGATCAGTCACATGCGGCTCGATCTCGAGCGCCACGAGCGCCAGACCGTCGAGGCTCGCCTCCGGGAGAAGGAGCACGAGCTCAGGGAGACCCGCCGCATGGAGGGTCTCGGTCGCCTGGCCTCCGGCGTGGCCCACGACTTCAACAACCTGCTCACCGTGATCGTCTCCTCCGCCGAGCTGATCCGTCCGCAGCTCACGCGGGAGCGGGACCTGCGCCGCATGGACGCGCTGCTGGCGGCGGTCGACAACGGCTGCACCCTGACGCGACAGCTCCTGGCCTTCGGCCGCCGGCAGCCCATGAGCCCCCGCCCGGTCGAGCTCAACGGCATCGCGCGGGACATGTCCGGCATGCTCGAGCGGCTGGTCGGCGACGACTACGACCTGGTGGTCGCCTGCGACGAGGGCATCGGGCCGATCCGCGCGGACCCGGGGCAGATCGAGCAGGTGCTCCTGAACCTGGTGATCAACGCTCGCGACGCCATGCCCCGGGGGGGCCCGATCGTGGTCCGGACGCGCCTGGAGGAGGGGGGCCCGCTGGACGGGTACGTGGCCCTGGAGGTCTCCGACACCGGTGTCGGCATGGACGAGGAGACCCAGAGCCGGATCTTCGAGCCGTTCTACACGACCAAGGGCGACCAGGGCACCGGTCTCGGCCTGGCCACCGTGCACGGCATCGTGAAGCAGAACGACGGGGACATCCGCGTCGCCAGCGCTCCCGGGGAGGGCACGACCTTCACGGTGCTGCTGCCCTGCACCTTCGAGGAGAAGACCCTGCGCATCTCGAGAGGGGTCGCGCAGGCCCCGGCGGAGCGCAGCTCGGAGACCGGGCGCATCCTGCTGGTGCAGGATCGCCAGGACCTGCTCGGTGTGACGGCGGGGGCTCTGCGGTACTTCGGCTTCGAGGTCTTCGAGGCCCGGACGGGCCAGGAGGCGCTGACCCTCGCCGGGCAGGCGGACCATCACTTCGAGCTGGTGATCACGGACCTCCAGTCGGCTGGAGGCCTCGGCGGAGCCGAGCTGGCCGAGGCGCTGAGGGCGGAGGAGCCGAGCCTGAGGGTGCTGTTCATCACCGGACTGGCCGGCCCACCCCTGCGCGTCCAGGGCACGGCGGTCCTCCAGAAGCCCTTCGGACCCACCAGGCTGCTGGAGGTCGTGCGAGGACTGCTCGGAGAGGCGAGGGCGGATCGGCAGGGCACGTCTGCGACCGGCGATACCCATCATTGACGCTCGTGGAGGTCGGCTGTAGGCTGCCTCCACTCCCCCCGGAGGCACGGTGCCGAAAGTCACGGATCGCGAAGGGCGGCCAATCTCCGGGCAGATGCCCGGCCTGGTCGAGGCCATCGTCACAGACAACGAAGACCCCGATCAGCTCGGCCGGGTCAAGGTCAAGTTCCCGACGCTACCCGAGATGCCCGAGAGCTACTGGGCTCGCCTGGCCATGCCGATGGCGGGCGAGGGACGGGGCTGGATGACCATTCCCGAGGTCGACGACGAAGTCCTCGTCGCCTTCCTCCATGGTGACTTCAACCACGCCGTCGTCGTGGGCGCCCTCTACAACGGCGTCGACACCCCGCCCTACGCCAACGAGGACGGCAACAACGACCTGCGGATCTTCAAGAGCCGGTCCGGCCACACCATCACCTTCGACGACACCGACGGGTCCGAGAAGATCGAGCTGGTGACCAACAACGAAGAGGTGAAGGTCACCTGGGACGCCGCCAACAAGACCCTGGAGGTCTACTCGGGCGGCGACATCCTCCTGGAGGCCAAGCAGAACTTCGAGATCACCTGCGCGGACTTCAAGGCCGAAGCCAGCGCCAGTGTCACGGTCGAAGCGGGCAGCACCCTGGACATGAGCGCCGGCTCGTCGGCGACCATCGACGGGGGCGGTTCCCTGACGCTCAAGGGCGCGACCACCAGCATCAACTGATCCGAGAGAGGGGCCAGGCCATGATGAACGGCGTCGTGATCGGAATCGTCACCGACAACGCAGACCCGGACAAGATGCACCGCGTCAAGGTGGAGTACCCGGTCGACGCCGACGAGGCGCCCGCCAGCGACTGGTGCCGCATGATCACACCGATGGCGGGGGCGGACCGGGGGCTGGTGATCCTGCCGGAGATCGGCACCGAGGTCCTGATCGGCTTCGCCTACCGCAGCATGCAGCCCTACATCCTCGGTGCGGTCTACAACGGCGCCGACGACAAGCCCGAGCCCTACGCCAACGAGGACGGCGACAACAACATCCGCATCTTCTGGTCGCGCAACGACCACCAGGTCGTCTTCGACGACACCGACGGCGCCGAGCTGGTCGGCCTCGGGGCCACCGCGAGCAGCGCGGCCGACGTCACCAGCGGGGTCATCTACCAGGTGCTGGACGACGCCAACAAGACCCTCACCGAGTACTGCGACGGCGACACCACCTGGGAGGCCACGGCCAACGTCGAGATCAAGTGCACGGACCTCAAGATCGAGGCCTCGGGCTCGGTCACCCTCGAAGCCGGCTCGACCCTGGACGCCAAGGGCTCCGCTTCGGGCACGGTCGAAGGCAGCTCCTCGCTGGAGGGCTCGGCCGGGAGCGTGACGATCGGCTGAGGGCGGCGGGACCGCTGTCTTCGGCTCAGCCGCCCAGCCGCTCCACGACGTTCTTCGCACCCAGGTGCTCGGCGGCGAGCTGGGCCCAGGCCTCGGCCTCGTCGCAGATCAGCTCTACCCGGACCTTCAGCTCGCCCTCCTTGAGCAGTCGGCCCCCTTCGATGACCAGCCGCCTCGGTCCGGTGCAGCGCACGGAGCCGGGCCGTTCCGGCGTCAGCTCCAGGACCCGGCCCTGGTGGGTGGCGACCAGCAGCCGCCCGTTCGTGAGCACGAGGTCGGCCTGCCCCCGGTTGGTGCGGCCTGCCTGGGGGCCGCCCAGCACGCTTCGCTCGATGAAGACACGGGCCGGCAGCTTGCGGGCCGCTCGGAGCAGGTGAGCGTCGGGCACGTCCGCGGCCCTCACCCGCCGCCGCTTGCGCAGCATGGTCGAGAACACCCCGAGACCGAGGACGGAGACGACGACGATGAACAGGCCGATGATCTTCATGGGCGCTCCGACAGCGGGCAGGAGGCGAGAGTTCCGGTGGCTCCGCGGCGGGAGGGAGTTTAGCTGCCCTACCAGGGAGGTGTGCGTGGCCAAGCGACCGTCGGAGCCGATCCTGGGGTGGCTGCGCAACGCGCTCGAGTCCAAGGGCCTCAACTCAGCCGCCCTGGCCAAGCGGGTCTCCGAGAAGCGCTCGGTGGTGCGGAACGTGCTCGCGGGGCAGGAGTCGCTCACGGTCGATCAGCTCATGACCTGGACCCAGGCCCTGGAGCTCTCCCTCGAGGAGCTGATGGGAATCCCCGAGTCCGAGCTGCCGTCGGCCCCGGAGCGCTCCGAGGTGCCCGACGACCAGCCGATCGCGCTGGACCCCTACGGCATCCAGGCCGAGCAGGCGTGTCGGCTGGCCTTCGGTCTCGGCGTCGACTTCGCCCTGGTGGCCGACTCCAGCCAGCTCCAGGACTCGGGAATCCCAGCCAGCGTCCTGGAGCGGTTCCCGGAGCAGCTGGTGCTCAAGCTCGACGCGGCCTACCACCGCCACAACCACCCCCGCTTCGACGCCCACGGCATCACCCTGACCCTGTCCTTCGACGCCCTGCGCACCTGCACCGTGCCCTGGGCCGCCGTCCTGCAGGTCGTGCTGGACCTCGTGCCGCCGCCACCCTCGGAGCCGGAGAGGGCGGAGGAGGGCGCAGACCGTCCCATGCTGCGGCTCGTGACGTGATGGCCGGCTGGCGGCTCGGTGCCGCTCTGCTGGCGGCCTGTGGTCTGCCGAGCGCGCTGGGCCTCGTGGGAGGGGAGGCGGCCTCGAAGTCGTCGCGTGCCGGACCCTCCAGGCTCCTTCGGGCCAGCGACTCCCTCGGCATCAACGAGGCCGTCAGCTACCCCCTGCGCCTGGAAGCGCGGGCCGCGCCCACCGAGGAGCGGCTCGCTGCCGACGCCCAGGCCACCTTCGCGGTCGGGGCGAGGTGGACCCGTGGCCACACGGAGGCCTGGCCCCGGCTCAGCCACGATCGCTGGCTCCGGGAGGGGCGGAGCTTCGAGCGGATGGACACCTGGGTACGCGTGGCCCAGGCTGCGGGGCTGCGTCAGCTCGCCATGATCGGCCCCTGGCCGGGCAACAGGACCCGCCAGGCCACCTCTTCCTACGCGATCCCGGATCCGGAGGCCTACGCCGCCTTCGTCACAGCGGCCGTCGAGCGCTACGACGGAGACGGCCTCGACGACATGCCGGGCCTGCGTTGGCCGATCGATCACTGGGAGATCGACAACGAGCCGGACCTGAAGAACCTCGTCGACCTGCGCACCGGGGAGACGGACGACTTCGCCACGCCGGAGCAGGTCGCGGCGGTGATCCGCCTGACGGCCAGGGCCATCCGTGCCGCCCACTCCGACGCCACCGTGCTCGGAGGTGGCTTCTTCAAGATCACCAACGACCACGGCCGGGACTACATGGCGGCCCTCTTCGCCCAGGAGGGCGTGCTGGACGCCCTGGACGTGGTGAGCGTGCACGCCTACCACCAGGGCCCGGGTCTCCAGGGGCTGGAGCGGACCCTGGACCGGGTCTTCGCCGCGGCTCCGGGCAAGCGGGTGCGGGTGACGGAGACCTCGGTGCCCTCGGAGGGGCGGGCCGCGATGAGCGAGGTCCTGCAGGCCCGGCTGGTGATCGCGACCTGGCTCACCTGCCTGTCGCGCGGGGTGGAGCAGGTGTACTGGCACACGCTCTTCGACCCGCCGCCGACCCCCGGCCGCCAGCGACCGTCCGGCACCCGCACCAACTCCCTGTTCGCGCGCCTCGAGGGCGGTGGCCTGCGCGAGAAGCCGGCGGCCGGGGCCTACCGCGAGCTGGCCGCGCTGCTGGCGGGGGTGGGCACCGAGAGCATCGCGGAGGTCCCGCTGGAGGGCGGACGAGCCTGGAGGGTGGGGGAGAGCACCGTCTCCTGGCCCGACGGCGGTCCGGTTCGGCTCGTGGAGTCCACCGGCGAGGTGCGAGACCTGACGCGGTAGCAGCCCGCGGGAGAGCCCTCCCGTGGGCCGCGGGGAGCAGGTGCAGCGGTCCTCGCCGGCGGTGGGGCCCGCTGGATCTGCCCGACCTCCTCACAGCGCCGCCTCGAACCCCATGGCCTCCGCGGCCTCCATCAGCCGGAGGTCGTAGGACGCGACCTTCACCTCCTGACCCAGTCGTCGAAGGAAGTCGGCACTGGCGAGGTGGATGGCGTCCAGAGTGCGAACAGGGACCTCGAAGGGCTCCAGCGCCCGTTCCAGGGTCGTGGTCGTCATCTCCACCAGCGCGACCCTCGCGATCAGCTCGCTGGCCGCGTCTGCGTGGCTCTCGCCCAGGCCCCGGGCGTTGAGCCGGGTCCAGATCTCGAGCTGCAGCAGCCGACTGGAGACGAGATCCTGTTCCCAGAGGAGAGCGGGCGGTCGGAGGTCTTCTCCCAGCAGGTGGGCGAGAGCGACCGACGTGTCCAGGTAGATCACCGCTCCGATCGGTCCCGGTCCAGCTCTTCCAGGATCTCCTCGGTCGGGGCCACCGGCAGGCTCGGCGGGAGGCCGGTGCGCGGGGCGGTCGGCGGCGTGACCCAGCCCGAGCGCACCGCCTCGGCGAGCTGGGCGTCCGCCAGCATCGTGCTCCGCCCGGCACGGGGTGGCCCCAACTCGGCCACGACCACGTCCCTGTCGGTCACCAGCACCGTCTCGCCGCCCGCCGCGAGACGGACGTACTCGCTCAGCCGGTTCCTCAGGTTCTTGATGCCCGTCGCCCTCATGGAGGCAAGGTAGCCACCGGTGGCTACCAGGTCAAACGAGGGTCTCCCATGGGTGAGACAGGCCACCGGGAGCCGCACACCACCCGCCTACAACCCCGCCTGCACCAGGAGCTGCTCCACCCACTCGATGCCGTCAGCGTCGCGCTCGAAGCCGTCGGCGTGGACGCGCAGGTAGTCCACGAGCAGGGGCTCGCGGCTCATGACGGCCGCCAGGCTCGACGAGCGGCCCCCCGGCAGCAGGGTCGGATCGCGCCCGCTGCCGCCACCGAGGACCTGGAGGAGGTCCTGCCAGCGGTCCCGGCCGCCGAGGATCAGCTCGCGGCGGAAGTCCGGCCAGCGATCGGCCACGATGAACCAGGCCCACTGGGCCTCCGAGAGCTCCCGGGTGGCCCGGACCTCGATCGCGTACTCGGAGAGCTGGGTCAGGCGCGTCGCCAGGCGCCGCAGGAAGTCGGGGTTGCCCAGGGGCTGGTGGGCGGCCGCCGCGGCCAGGGCCAGGACCGCGTCCTGGCCGAAGGCCTGCTGGATCCTCGGCAGGTTGGGCTGCACGTAGCGGCGCAGCAGCGAGCCGATCTTGCGGGTCTCCAGGTTGGGCACGGTCAGCGTCAGGTCGACGAAGGGATCCAGCCAGCGGCGAGCGGCCTCGCGGGAGATGTCCCCCTCCCGGTGCCGCACGGCGGAGATCGCCGCCTCGCGCCCCAGGCTCACCACCAGGGTGAGCTCGGTGCGCGGCTCCAGCACCATCTTGAAGCCCTCCAGCAGCGCGATCCGCAGGTCCGGGGAGAGCAGATCGGCCTCGGCCACGAAGACCACGAGCCGGCCGCTTCCGCTCTCGCGCACGGCGTTCACCAGCCCGCGAAAGCTCATCCGCAGCCGGTCGACGGGGCCGAGCTCGCCCGGCTCCAAGGCCGTGCCGCCGACGGTCTCGTTGCGCTGTCCGACCAGGCGCATCCGGTTGAGCCGGCTCACGATCTCCCGGGCCTTCTCCATGGCCTGGGGGCCGTGGCTCGCGAACTGGGCCATCGTGATCGCCAGGCCGCTGAGCACCTGGCCCCGATGACTGAAGAGCCAGGGGTCGTACCAGGCCCAGTTGGTGTCGATCGCGTCGGTGGGCATCAGACCGATCGAGGCCCGCTCCCGGTCGAGCAGGTAGGCGCAGCGCAGCATGAACTGCTGGCGGCCGGAGCCGGGCGCGCCCTGGACCAGCACCACGCTGCCGGCGTGCAGGCGGCAGAGGTTGCGGAGGAAGGCGCGGGCGAGAGGATCGTGGCCGAGGGCGTCTTCGATCTGGCTCCCGGCGAAGAGCATTCGGGGGTCGGTGGGGCTCCCGATGGGCATGGCCGGGCTCCGGGGGACGGGTCCGTCCCCAAGGATACCGGGAGCTACCTGAAGATGCCCTCTGCGGGGACCACCAGGACCTCGTCGAGCGCCAGGGCCCGCCCGGCGATGTCGGCGTCCCGTGCCGCTGTCGCGGCGTCGGGATCGATGCCCTCGTAGACCGGAGGCGTGGGCTCGCTGCCGGTCAGCGCCGCGATGAAGGCGTCCGCATCGTCGGTCACCACCACGATGCGGAGGTCCTGGGGACGGACGTGGCGCGACAGGGCCTCGTCGACCTCCGCCTCGGTGAGTCCGGCGACAGCGTCTGGGAGTGCCAGCAACAGGTCCGGGTGATCGAGGGCCAGCGCGTCGAGGGCGAAGCCGAGCCGACGGCCGGGCGTGCGGGCCTCGAGGGGCATGCCCAGGCTCACCCGAGAGGCGACCTCGGCGAGCTCGTCGGGCGCCAGGCCGTCGGCCACCAGCTCCTCGGTCATCGCCACGGCCAGCTTGAGGGCGAAGGGGCCGTTGTCCGGGGTGGTGGGCCGGAGCCAGACGCTGAAGTGGGGCTGGGTGCGGGTGGTGCCCAGCTCCTGGGTGGGGCTCCAGCCGATCTGGCGGTAGTGCTCCACGTAGGCGTAGTCGCCGTAGTTGAGGCCCCGGGTCTCGCGCAGGGCCTGGTAGAGGCGGCCGTGGGACTCGCGGTGCTCCCCGAAGGCCGTCATCGCCAGGCGCAGGGCCGGGTAGTCCGCGTGCGCCCGGTCCACCTCCAGCGGGTGACCGAAGTGGATGCCCGTGGAGCGGGTCTCCCGCTCGACGACGAGCAGGCTCCGCCCGGACACGAGCGGTCGGGGCTTGGGCACGGCGGGCTCGGACCAGGTCGCCGGGAGGTCCTCCAGGTCGCTGGCCAGTCCGGCCCTGAGGTCCTCGTCCACCGCCCCGGCGAGTCCGGTGAAGACGGTGGACCGCACATAGTGCTGGCGGTGAAAGGCCTGGACGTCCTCGAGGCCCAGCCCGGCCACCACACCCAGCCGACCCTGCTCGACGTGGCCGTAGGGGTGGCCCTCGTGGAGCCAGTTGTCCAGGACCCGATCCCCCAGGCCCTCGTCGGACTCCAACAGCCCGATCTCGAGGTCGGCGACCGCTTCGTCCACGAGGCGCTCCAGGGCGTCGTCGTCCCACCGGGGGTGGACCACCATCTCCCCCACGAGGTCCACCAGCACCGGGGCGTCCTCGGCCAGGCACCGGGCCCGGAAGGTGACCAGGTCCCGGTCCACCACCCACTCCAGCTCGCTGCCCAGGGCGTAGAGCGTCTCGGACACCTCGGTCGGGTCGAGCTCCGGTGTGCCGGCCTCGACGATCATCGCGGCGGTGAGGTGGGCCAGGCCCTCCTGGCCGGTGGGGTCCTCCGACGAGCCCGCACGGACCGTGACCTGGACGGTGGTGGAGAGGGCGCCGTCGATGGCCAGCACCACGGGGGCCTGGACCGCTGCCCGCTGTTCCGCTGGGGACGGGCCGGGCGGGGTGGGGTGCAGGCAGGCTGCCAGCGTGGCGAGACCGATCATCGGGCCTCCGGGAGGCTCTCGGGGTCCGGCCCTGTGGGGACCAGCAGGACCTCGGTGCGGCCCTCGGGCACGAACCAGGTCCCGACCAGGGCCGCCAGGTCCTCGGGGGTCACGGCCGCGAAGGCTTCGAAGAAGGCGTCCACGGCGGTCGGGTCCGGGTCGGGGCCGGTGAAGCGTCCGAGCGTCCCCGCGACCCGGTGGGGATCGTCGAGGCCGAGCTGGAAGTGCTTCAGGGCTCGACCCTGGACCACGGCCAGCTCCTCGGGATCGACCCCGGCCCGCACCCGCTCCAGCTCCTCCTCGTAGCGCGCCTGCACCAGCTCCGGGTCGGTGTCCGGCCTGAGCTCGGCGTCCAGCGCGAAGAGGTGGGGGTCGCGGAACCGCCAGGTGCCGCCTGACAGCTCGTAGACCAGGGCGCGATCGTCCACCAGGTCGCGGCGCAGGGGCGCCACCTCGGAGAGCAGCAGCTCCTGGAGCACGGCCAGGCCCGCGGCGTCGGGGTCCCGCGGGTGGAAGCCGGGGATCTTCCAGCCGGTGAGCACCCGCGCATGGGCCTCTCCCTCGGTCCAGTCCACCTGGACCTGGCGGGGCCCGAGCTGGGCGGGCTCGGCGGGGGTCGGCGGCGGCGGCTCCGGCGGCTCCGACCAGCTCCCCCAGACCGACTCCAGCGCGGCCAGGGTGGCCTCGGGCTCGAAGTCTCCGGCCACCACGATGCGCAGGCGACTCGGCCGGTACCAGGTCCGGTAGAAGGACCTCACCAGCTCCGAGGCCTCGGGCATGGCGGCCACGTCCTCGGCGGTGCCGATGGTGTTGTGGTGGTAGGGGTGGACCCGGAAGGCCTCTTCGTAGAGCGCGTTGCTCGCCGCCTCCCAGGGATCCGTCAGGCTCTGGCGCCACTCCCCCTGGACCGCTCCGGCCTCCCGGCGGATCGTGTCCTCCGCGAGCAGCAGGCGCTGGAAGCGGGCCGCCTCGATCGGGATCAGGTCGGGCAGCGCGGCCGTGGGCAGGACCTGGTGGTAGACCGTGTCGTCCGTCCAGGTCCAGGCGTTCTCCTCGGCGCCGCTGATCCGGATGGCGCGTTCCCGCTCGCTGGCTGGCCAGTCCTCGGTGTCGGAGAAGACCAGGTGCTCGAGGAAGTGGGCGTGTCCGGTCGTGCCGGGCGTGACTTCGTCGCCGCTGCCGACGTCCACCCAGGTCTGCAGGGAGACCACGCCGCCGCTGTCCATCGGGGCCAGGTAGATGCGCAGGCCGTTGTCCAGGGTGTGGTGGCTCACCTCGACGGGCAGGACCCCTGCGGAGGCGGCGGACGCGAGCAGGATCACCAGGACCGACATCGTCGCGGCAATAACATGGTCAAGACGTCGATTGTCGGGGGGAGGGGAGGGCTCAAGTCGCTTGGAGGGCGGCCACAATGGCGGTATCATGCGCGTCCGATCGGAGGTGAACGGCATGGCCAGTGTCTCGGTACCCGTCCTCGCCAGCGAGACCCGAGAGATCCTCCGGAGGATGCGCCGGGTGCCGGTCCTGGACGGGGTCGACGAGGTCGTCGGCCAGGAGTCGTGGATGCCCGAGGCCGTGCTGTGGGCCTTCTACTGCGAGCTCCGGCGTCGCGGGGAGCCCCGAGCGGCCGTGGAGTTCCTGCGGGCCCTGAAGACCCTGCACCGCCGTCGCTCCATCGGCGCCGCGGCGATCCCGGTCCACGATCCCGACACCCACGACCACGAGCTCGTCGACGATCCCTTCCTGGGAGAGCTCTGGAAGGCCTACAAGAAGTGCATCCGCCGGAACCGAACAGGCCCGGCGGCGCAGCTCATGCGGGACATCGAGGGGCAGATCCTGCCATCGTAATCCCCGCTGCTACCACCTCAGCGGCGCCTCGCGGAGCAGGATGGTGGCGCAGTCCACGGCCCCGTGCCGTTCCTGGTCGGCCGCGACCTCCTGGACCTGCATCAACAGATCGACGATGTTCGTGTCGAATTCGACCCGGTCCAGCGACCCCTTGGGACGGCCCCGCTCGAGCACGAAGGCCGGGCCCCAGGCGTGGACGCGACCCGTCCGGGTGTCCAGCTCTCCTTCGAGGCGGTCGTAGGAGAGACACACCGGGACCTCGGAGAGCATCTGGGTGCGGCTGCGGTTGCCCGCTCGCAGGATGAGGTTCGTGGGCACCAGCTCACCGCCGACCACGTGGCCGGTGGGCCGGATGTCGGCCCGTCGAGCGGTCTCCGGGGACTGGAAGAGACCGCTCGCCATGCCCTCTCGGAGGATCGCCACGGGGGAAGGAGGCACGCCGCGCTCGTCGAAGGCCCGCGTGCGCAGACCGCCGTGCAGGCCCGGATCATCGATCAGGTGGACACGGGGTCCGGCCAGGCGGTCCTCCATCCGACCGGCCACGAACGTCGTGCCCGCCTCCACCCGCTCCGCCGAGAACGCCGGCGCCAGCCGTTCGAGGATCCAGGCCGCGACCCGCGACTCCAGCACCAGGGGAACGGGGCCGTCGGGAGCCGTGCCGGGCTCCCGCAGGGCCGCCAGCCGCTTCGCCAGCTCGGCCCCATAGGGCAGCGAGCCGACATGGGAGAAATTGCGGGCGGCCGAGGTCTCGTCCAGCTCGCGGCCCGTGAGCCGATCCCGCACCCGCATGCGCACCCGGTAGCGGGTGGCGGTGCTGGCCCCTTCGTTGGCGGTGGTGGAGGTGCAGTGCCGCCGGGTGAGCACGTCTTCGTAGTCGATGTCCAGGACGTCGACGCCCTCGACCCCCTGGCAGGCGGCCTGGTTGAGCTGCAGGACCTCGTTGCGGGCCTCGGCGTCCACGAACCGGTAGCGGCGATCCTCGATGCCGAGGCCGCGGCTGTTGATGCCGAGGCGCTGGGTGGGACCGGCGAAGGGGTCCTCCGGGGCGCTCCGGGCCTGCTTGAGGGCTCGCTGGAGGGCCCCGGTCACCCGTCGAGGGGTCGGGTCGTTCAAGGTGAAGCCGGCCTCGCGGCCCCCCTCGAGGTAGACGCGAGCGATGAGCCGGATCTTCTCGTCGCGCTCGGGTTCCCCGCCGAGCCCCATGGCCAGGCTGTGCCGATGACGGACGATGTGCTCACGGACGAGCTCCACCCCGCGGGCCCCGGCGCTCCGAGCCTCGTCGAGCCAACCATCGAGCTGGGGCATGGCGGCCACGTCGGTCCCTTCTGCGCTCATCGTGCCTCCCGTGCGCGGCTCGGGGAGACTACCACCGGCCCTGGACGCCGGAGCGCTGGACGGGTGCGGTGAGGGTGTGCTGGACAGCGGCGGGCGCAGCCGGTACCACGAAGCGACGCCCTCCCGCACCCGACCCAGGCCAGAGGTGAAGTGTGCCCACGCAACGCCAGACGGAGCGGGCCGCGATCGTCGAGCAGGTCGCCCACGCCGTCGCCTCCTGCGACCTGGGGCTGGCCCCGCCTCGACGTGGCCTCTTCGAGGCCTTCTGTGCCGAGGTCTCCCGGCAGCTCCGTGCTCCCTTCGTCGCCCGCTGCGGCGAGCGTCTCCCCCAGGAGCTGTTCCACCTCTTCGAGCTGATGGAGCGACGTCGACCCGGCCAGATCCTGGTCGACGCCGAGTCCCAGGCCGGCGGGGAGCTGGTCCTGCGCACCGTGATGGCCGACCAGCCCTTCATCGTGGACACGGTCCGGCTGGTCCTGGGCACCAAGGGGGGCGGCTACACCGCGGGCTTCAACGCGGTGGTCCGTGTCTCTCGCGACGGTGAGGGCGCCCTGGTCGCCGTCGGAGACGGGGAGCTGGAGTCCGTCCTCCAGATCAGGGACGCGATCGTGCGCTACCTCGGGGTCGGGCGCGGCTCGAGGCTCCTGCCGGCGATCTGGGCGATCGAGGACCGCGTCAGCGTCGAGGAGTCGGACCAGGTCGCGGCGGGCATCCTGCGGACCCGCTACTTCGCGCTCTTGCGCCGCCTGGTGGGCGCCACGTCGCTGGCGTCGGAGCTGCGCCTGGGGGGCGACCGGGTCAGCCACAAGCTCTACTACGGGCCGCTGGGCGGCATCGCCGCGATGGTCGACGCCATCGTCGGTCACTCTCCCAGCGTCGGCGCCCTGCTGGTCGCCGAGGAACGCCTCCGCGCCGCCGTCCTGTCCTGACACGAAGATGGGCGACTGGATCCTCCTCCGGCACGGTGAGTCCGTGGCCAACCGTGAGCGCTGGCTCGCGGGCTCCGTGGAGACCCCGCTGTCCGAGCGAGGGCGAGAGCAGGCGCGGGCCGCCGGACGGGCCCTGGCGGCGACGCCGCTGGAGCGGGTGCTGACCAGCGACCTGAGCCGCGCCCGAGACACCGCCCGGATCGCCCTGGAGGGCCGCGCCGTGCCCCTGAGCGTCCACCCGGAGCTGCAGGAGCGCAACCTCGGCGTGTGGCGGGGCCGGCCGATCAGCGAGATCCGCGCCGAGGCCGGGGACCGGCTCTGGTCCTGGACCTTCCGGGTCGAGGGAGGGGAGAGCTGTGGCGACACGGCGGCGCGAGCGCTGGGCTTCCTTCGCACCGTACCGGAGGTGAGGGGGACCACGCTGGTCGTGGCACACGGAGGCGTCATCCGGTGCCTGTTGGGCCTGGTGGAGGGCACGCCCTACGCCGAGATCGGCAAGCGCAAGGTGCCCAACGCGATACCGATCCGGCTCGACCTGGGGCCCGGTGGCTGGCCCGGGTTGTGGGAACGTCACCGAGCCGCGCTGCCGAGGTCGTCGCCATGAGCCAGGTGTCCCAGGAGGCGACCCGCGTCGAGATGACCGAGCTCGTCCTGCCGAGCCACGCCAACAACCACGGCACGCTCTTCGGGGGTCAGCTCTCGGCCTGGATCGACACCGCGGCCTCCGTCGCCGCGATGCGCTTCTCGCGGGGCGACGTGGTGACGGCCTCGATGGACGAGCTCCACTTCCTGCGCCCGGTCCAGCGGGGCATGATCGTCGTGCTCAGGGCCCAGGTGAACCAGGCCTGGCGAAGCTCGATGGAGATCGGGGTCCGGGCCGAGACCGAGGACCCGAGCACCGGCGAGCGGCAGGTCGTGAGCACGGCCTTCCTCACCTTCGTGGCCCTGGACTCCGACGGCCGCCCGAGGCCGCTCCCCCCGCTGGAGACCGGCGACGATCCGGAGGCCGAGCGTCGCAAGCGGGAGGCGGACGCTCGCCGGGCGCACCGCCTCGAGGTCCGCGAGGCCCGGCGCCGCAGCCGATGAGTCGGCCGGTCTTTGTGCTCGGCTCCGGCTCTCCCCGGCGCCTCACGCTGCTCCGCCGCCACGGCTACCGGCCCCTGGTGCGCACCGCGCGGATCGACGAGACGCCGCGGCCTGGGGAGGGCGCCCTCGCCTACGTCCGCCGCATGGCCGTGGAGAAGCTGGCCGCCGTGCCTTCGCACGCCGACGATGTGGTGCTCGCCGCGGACACCGTGGTGCACCTCGTCGCGCGACTCTTCGGGAAGCCCGCGAGCCCCGCCGAAGCGGTCGACATGCTCGCCGCCCTCTCCGGGGGGTGGCACGCGGTGACCACGTCCTTCGCGGCACGCCGCGGTGGCGAGCAGCGGCTGGGGAGCGTGACCACGCGCGTGCGCTTCCGCTCGCTGGAGCCGGCCGTGATCGACGGCTACGTCGCGACCGGGGAGCCCCTGGACAAGGCCGGCGCCTACGGCATCCAGGGCGTCGGTGCGGCGCTGGTCAGCGAGATCGAGGGCAGCTACACCAACGTCGTCGGGCTCCCGCTGGTCGAGGTCGTCCGGGTCCTCGACGCCCTCGGCCTGCCCGATCCCCTGGAGGAGATGCCCCGTGAGTCTCGCTGAACGCCTCGCCACCGTCCGCCACCGCGTCGACCAGGCCTGCCTGGCGGCGGGCCGGTCTCCCGACGAAGTCACCCTCGTGGCGGTCTCCAAGATGCACCCGGCCGACACCGTCCGGTCCGCCTTCGCCCTCGGCCAGGTCGACTTCGGCGAGAACTATGCCCAGCAGCTCCGCGACAAGCACCAGGCCGTGGGGCAGGGACCGCGCTGGCACTTCATCGGCAACCTCCAGCGCAACAAGGTCAAGTACGTGGCCGGCCGGACCTGGCTCTTCCACGGACTCGACCGCATCGCGCTGGCGGACGCCTTCGCCGCCCGCTCGGCGGAGCCGCAGCGCGTGCTCGTGCAGGTCAATACCGGAGGCGAGCTCTCCAAGGCCGGCGTGGAGCCTGAGCACACCCTGGCGCTCTGCGAGCAGGTCGATGCCCATCCCGGCGTGACCCTGTGCGGGCTGATGACCATCCCGCCCTTCCGGGAGGACCCGAGCGACGTCGCTCCGGACTTCGCCGGGCTCGCGGCGCTCGCCGCCGAAGGTCGGGCCTGCGGACTTCCGCTCACCGAGCTCTCGATGGGCATGAGCCACGACTTCGAGGTCGCCATCGCCCACGGGGCGACCCTGGTGAGGGTGGGCACGGCCCTCTTCGGGGCGAGGCCGGCGACCTGACCCGCGCGATCAGTTCAGCATCGGCAGGAAGAGCGAGGTCAGGGCGGCCACCGTGAGCAGGGCCAGCAAGAGGTAGGCGGCTGGGTGCAGCGGCTCCGGTTCCTCGGGCGGGGTGATCATCGTGCGCCGCCGGCGGGGGGCGTCGCCATAGGCGGCGGGCTCCGAGCTCGGGACCTCCTCGACGGTCGCCGCCACGGCGCTGGGGGGTGGGGGTGGGGGAGGTGGTAGCGGGTCCGGGTAGGGGAGGCCGGTAGACGAGGGGCTGCCGCTGGGATCGGCCGGGGGCTCTCCCTCCAGCGGCAGCGGCCACTCGGCCTGGTCCAGGTCGGCGGAGGTGCGGGCGGCCTGCTCCTCCGAAGGCAGGTCTTCCAGGCTGTCGGAGGGCTCGACCTCGACCTGGACGCGGACCTCTGCCGGTTCGGGTGGCTCGGGCTCATCGGGCTGGGGATCCTCGGAAGGCTGCACGAGCGGTGTGAGGGGCTGGCGCTCCCCGGCTGGCGGCGCGGCGGGCTCCGCCGGCTCGAAGGCGAAGGCACCGGGTCCGGGCACGGCGGTCGGGTCGGTCTTGGGCACCACGGGCACCACGGGGTCGCTGCTCACCGGATCGGAGACCTCGAAGCCGGGTTCCTTGGAGGGCGCGGGGTCGGGCACGAATTGAACGACCGCGGGCTCCTCGCCCCTGAGCAGGGCCTCGATGGCCTCCTTCCGGCCGCCGGAGTCGGTCTCCGAGACGTCCACCTTGAAGGGGACGAACTGCGCCATCGTCTCGGGATCCGGCGCATCGGCGGCCACCGTGCCGGGCGGAGACTCGGCGACGTCTGCGGTCGGCCCGAGCAGCTCTTCCAGGCTGGTGGCGGACGGGGCCGAGAACAGCCCGCCCTTCTTCCGGCCGTCCGAACCGCCGGAGGCCATGGGCTATCGCAGGCCCGCGAGGATGTCGGAGAGGTCCTCGGGCATCTCGCCTCCCTGGGCGATCGAGGCCATCTGGCCCATGCGCCCGGGGGTGATGGTCACGTGGGTCCCCCGATCCGTGGACACGGTGGCCAGCCAGCCGTGCTGGAGCAGGGCCTGCACCATGGCGCGGGCGATGCGCTGCCGCTCGGTGCCCAGGCCTCGGAAGAGGTTGTCCAGTCGCGTGGTGCGGGGGCCACCGACCTCCCGCTCCAGGAGACGGCCGGCCAGTGCCCGGAGCATCGAGGCACCGGGGTCCTCCGGATCGAGGGTCGGTTCCCCCTCCTGCCACCAGACCTCGAGCCCGCCGGCTGCCCGGATCCGATCCACGTCGTCGCTCTCGAAGCGCAGGTCAGCCGGCAGGCCTGACTCGCTGGCGAGGATCCGGAGGATGTCGAAGGGGTGGACTTCGAGCCACCGTGCCACGTCGGAGACGCTGAGGCGCTGGAGGAGATCGACGCCGCTCACGAGTCACCTCCTTCGTCCGTCAAGGGGATCGTGCCATCCGGGTCTTCCTCGTCTTCGGCAGCGGGCTGGTCCGTCCACTCGACCCTCTGTCCGACCACGACCTTGACGCGGCCGGCGACCTGGGCAGTGGCCTCGGGCGTGGTCTCCTCGTCGGGCGCGGCCAGCAGCTCCGGGTCGACCCAGGCCAGCGCGAGCTCGAGGTTGGAGCTCTGCAGCTCCCGCGCCTCCTCCCGGATCTTCGCGATCTCCGCCTCGACGACCTCCTCGACCGAACCGGTCACGCTGCCGCTCCCGAACCAGACCTGGATCGCGAGGTGCCCTTCGAAGGGCCGGCAGGAGATGGGGGCGTCGGGCACGCCGACCGTGCGGGCGATGGAGCAGGCTGCGGCGTAGAGCCGATAGGTCAGCTCGCTGCAGAGGTCCTCGGACCGCTCCCGCCAGCGGGTGTGGAGCTCGATGTCCACCGGCACGAGCATCACCAGCGCCGAGGGTTCCCCATCGGCGGGGTCGGCCGAGACCACGATCGTGACGGACTGTGTGCTGTCGCTCAGCGTTGCGTCGGCGCCCTCGGCGGCCCGCATCAGCGGCTCCAGGCGCCGCCGCACGACGTCGTGGTGCTGGAGGATGGCCTTGCGGTAGCTGTCGGGCAGGGCCTCGAGCTGCGCCTCCACCTCGCAGAAGCGCTCGTACTCCTGGACCATCTCCGCGAGCTCGGGGTCCGAGTTCAGCGAGTGCTCCAGCTTCTGCCGCTGCTGGGCTCGGGCCTGGGCGAGATCGGCTGCCCGGATCTGGAGCAGCTCCTGGTCCGATGCCAGGAACTCGATCACCGCCCGGTGACGCTCGGCCCGGCTCTTGTGGGCGAGGGTCCTGGGGGCGTCATCGAGGGAGCGTCGACGCTCGGTCACCTCGCGGATCTCGTGCTCCAGCTCGGCGAGCCGGGCGCGCAGGGTGGCGAGCTCCTCGTCGAGGTTGGCGAGCGCCCCGCCGTGTGCGACGAGCTGCTCCTCCCGCCACTGCTCGACGGCGGCCAGTGTCTCGGCCAGGGACTTCCTCATCGGCATCTCCTCGCACGGCTGCTGGGTCTTGGATCCGGCCATTTCAGCGTCATCCTTCGCACACCTGCCACAGGCCTCGGCCGGCAGCGCTCGCCTCCGCTTCGACGGCCACGAAGTCGTCGCGGAAGCGGATGTCCTGGGCGTCGCCCACCTCGGTGTCGTAGTACCGCGCCACGCCGAGTCTCAGGGCCTCACGGTTGACGAACCAGTGCTCCTCACCGGTCGGGTCGGACTCGTCGGGAACCCAGAGGTAGCCGAGCGTGCGTCCGTACAGCCCGGTGCAGTCGAGGTCGAAGCCGAGGGTGATCTCGTCGACCGCCGAGAGCACGTCCTCCAGCCACAGGCTGGCGATGTCTCCGTAGCAGCACTCCCCGTCGTCCTGGGAGCTGCAGCTCTGCTCGCCGTCGTCCTTGAAGATCTCGCCCGCCTGGAGGCCCAGCAGGCGGATGCGCTCGACGTAGCCGGTGTCGTCCCGCCGGACGTCGACCGTGTCGCCGTCGACGACCTTCACCAGGTCCACGAGGGTCGACGGGGAGCAGACCTCGGCGTCCCCGAGGACAGGGACCTCGCGACTCGCGCAGGCGCTGGTGGCCGCGAGGGCGATGGCGGCTCCCAGCATCAGGCCAACCGTCACCGGCTTGCTGTGGACGCACTCGTCCAGGTCGACCTCCAGCCACGTGCCGAGGGGATCCTATCACCGGTCTCCCCGGTCCCACCGGGGTCCAGCCGGCGCCGGTGTAGACTGCGCGGCCATGGAGTCCACCCCGGGCAGCGGCGACATCGAGGCCCCGAGCGCCGCGGATCGGCGCGACGTGGTGGTCGAGGCCGTCGGCGTCGGCAAGCGATTCCAGATCTACCTCAACGATCGGAGCCGCTTCTTCGAGTTCTTCGGACGTCGCAAGCACCACGAGGACCACTGGGCCCTGCGGGACGTCAGCTTCGAGGTGCGCCGTGGCCGCAGCTTCGGCATCATCGGCGCCAACGGGGCCGGCAAGTCCACCCTGCTCAAGCTGATCTCCGGCATCTCGGAGCCCACGGAGGGCCGGCTCTCGGTGCGGGCCGAGCTCTCGACGCTGCTGGACCTCGGGCTGGGCTTCCACGCCAACTTCTCGGGTCGCGAGAACATCTACCTCAACTGCTCGCTGCTCGGCATGGGGCGGGAGGAGGTCGAGCAGCGCATCCCCGAGATCATCGCCTTCGCCGAGCTCGGCGAGTTCATCGACTACCCCGTGCGCACCTACAGCGCGGGCATGTCGCTGCGGCTCGGCTTCGCGATCGCTGCCCACATGGACAGCGACGTCTTCCTGGTCGACGAGGTGCTCGCCGTCGGCGACGCCTACTTCCAGCGCAAGTGCGTGAGCAAGATCGAGGACTTCATGGAGGCGGGCCGGACCATCATCCTGGTGAGCCACGACCTGCACGCCATCCGCTCCGTCTGCCAGGAGGCGCTGTGGCTCGACCGCGGCGAGGTGCGGGCCTTCGGGCCCTCCCGCGAGGTCGTGGAGCGCTACCTGGACATTCAGCGGGAGCGGGCGGGCCGCCGGGAGACCTCGAGCCCGGGACCGCGGCTGGCGCCCCAGCCCACGGCCCCCAGGGCGGTGCCGCACCCGGGCTACCGGGCCACCGTCGACGATCCGGTGCTGCGCAGGGCCGTGATGAGCGCCTGCATCCTGCCCGAGGCCGAGGAAATCTGGGCGCTCGGCCGGGAGACCGAGCAGTACGACCACTACGACGGCGACACGCCGGTCGTGATCGGGTCGGGGGAGGTGAGGGTGCTCAACGTGCAGCTCCTGGACGGCCTCGGACATCCTCGGAGCCGCTTCCGCACCTCCGAGCCGCTGATCGTGGCCGTGACGTTCCGCACCACCGAGCCGGTGCCGGACCCGATCATGGGCGTCGCCATCCACCGCAACGACGGGGTCTATGTCTTCGGGCCCAACACCCGCTTCGACGGCGTGCTCGGCGGGACCTTCCACGGGATCTACACCTACTTCCTCCACTACCCCGAGCTTCCGCTGCTCTCCGGTCGCTACCGCATCTCCGTGGCCGTGTTCGATCGGCACCACATCAAGCCGCATGTCTGGCACAACCAGCTCTACGACTTCGAGGTGGCCCAGGAGGTCGAGGACCACGGCCTGGTCCAGCTCACCCACGCTTGGGGTCTGTTGACCCACGTCGAGGCGGAAGAGGCCGAAGTGGTCGAAGGTAGCCGCGGCGTGGAGACGGCCGGGAGCGACGGTCGCGTCGACTGAGCGCTTCGACCCGTCGAGCGCTCGCGGCGCGGGCATGGTATCCGGTCAGGGATGGCCCGGATTCTCCTGATAGGCAGTGGTCCCTTGCCCCACGAGAACCCCGAGCGTCTCGGGTTCCCCGAGCTGCGCACGGAGGGCTTCCTTCGTGTGCTGCTCGAGGCGGGGCACGAGGTCCACCTGCTGCAGCTCGGTGAGCACGAAGACGTGCTCGGCCCGGGGGAGGTCGTCGTCGAGGGCTACCCCGCGCCCTTCCAGCGGCTTCGGGTCGTCGAGGAGTCCGGGACCTGGCTGGAGGTCGCGGGGGCCTGGCGGGAGGAGGTGCGGCCCCACGTCGTGGTGTCGGCGGGGCCGTACAACCCGGCCCGCGTCGCGGCCCTCGTCGTCGACGAGGAACCGCTGTGGGTCGACGTGCCCGGTGACCCCTACGCCGAGGCCCAGGCCAAGACCGCCCACATCGCGGGTGAGGGGGACTTCGATCCCACCGCCGAGATGCGGGCGGCCTATGCCGCGGCCTACGCCCGTGCCGATGCCTTCTCGACCATCTCCCATGCCCAGCGCCACGCCCTGATCGGGCAGCTCGGCGTGCTGGGCCGGCTCCCCGCCGCCCCGACGGGGCGCCCCTGGGTCCACGTGGTGCCCGCGGCGATGCGCTTCGGCGCCATGCCCGTGGCGCCGCCCCGGCGTCGGGCCCCCGGAAGTGAGCTCGTGGTGGCCCTCTCCGGTGGGTACAACACCTGGCTGGACGCCGACACGCTCCTCCAGGGGCTGCTGCTGGCGATGAACGAGGTGCCCGGCCTCCGGGTCATCTCGACCGGCGGCGGCATCCCCGGCCACCACACGGACACCTACGAGGGCTTCCGGATCCTCGCCCAGGCCAGCCCTCACGCCAGCCGCTTCACCTTTCATGGCTGGGTACCCCACCGCGCCGTGCCGGAGCTGCTGGGGGCCGCCCACGCCGGCATCTGCCTGGACCGCCCGGGACACGAGCCCGAGCTGGGCACCCGCACCCGGGTGCTGTTCTTCCTGCACCAGGGCCTGGCGGTCCTCGCCACGCCCCGCGGCGAGCTCACCCGGGAGCTGACCGGCCTGCGCATGGTCTACCCGGTGCGCCCTTCCGATCCGCACCACCTGGTGTCGGGGCTGGTCCACCTCTCGGAGAAGGGGCAGGACGGGCAGCAGGTCCGGCGTGCCCAGGGCTTCCTGCTGGGGCGCTACTCCGACGAGCAGGTCCTCCGCCCCCTGCTCGAGTGGCTGGAGGCACCCTTCCGCGTGCGCCCGGGGGAGACCGGGGAGGCGGCGCTGGCGGAGGAGGTGAACCGTCTGCGTGCCGAGCTGAGTGGGGTCTACGCCTCTCCGACCTGGCAGGTGGGGGGCACGGCCCACCGCGTGCTGATGCGCGGCGGCCGGCGCATCGGGCGGCTCCTCGGCCGCGACGACTGATCGCTCCCGGCCGACCCTCCGTTGTGTGACACCCCTGCAACGACCCCCGTGCGGTCTCGGCCGCGGTGCATTAACCCTGGCGTGAACCGACCCGATGCTGAATAATCATGCAGGCTACTGCATATGTATCATCCCACGAGGACGCCATGATGCTCGCGCTGAGGAAGCCGCAGGTCTCGGACGTACCCTCCATGCACGCGCTCATGCAGCCCCACATGCGCACGGAGGCGCTGTTGCCTCGCACGCCACGGGCGATCGTGGAGCGTCTTCGGGACTACACGGTCGCCGAACGCGACGGTCTCCTCGTCGGGCTGGCCTCGCTGTCGGTCGTCGAGGTGCACCTGGCCGAGCTGGGGGCCGTGGTCTGCCGGCAGCCGGAGCTGATGGCCACCCTCGTGGGGCGGGTCCTGGACGAGGCCCGGGAGATCGGCGTCGAGCGGGTCTTCGTGCTGGCCGCCGACCCGGACCCCTACCTGGCGCTCGGGTTCGAGTGCACGGAGATCTCGGACCTTCCCGAGAAGCGTGACCGCCAGTGTCTGCGCTGCCCGCGACTGCCCCGCTGCCGGCAGGTCGCGCTGGTGCGGACCCTGTGACGGGGTGAGCCCGACGGGGTTGTCCCGACAGGGAAATTGCCGGATTTTCAGGCGCTTTCGGGCAGTGTACCTTCTGTACCAGACCTCCCACGGGAGGGCTGGAGGGCAGGATGCCCGACTATCCCGCTCAGTTCTATTGGCGCCGCGACGGCAGAGGCCGGTTCCACTGGCACTTCCTCTGTGACGCTGTGCCGATCGAAGTGGACAAGCACCCCAACTGGGGGGCGGCGAACCGCCCGCCGCCGGATCGGGAGCCCTGTCCCCGCTGCGCCCGGAGGGACGACCACGTCACGGTGGTCCGACCCGCCCGCTGACAGTGCTGACCGCCCAGGTGGATGGCGCCTGGCTTGTCCCCAGCCTCCCTGGCGGACCCACCTCCCCTTGACGTGGCCAGGCCACGCCGGCGGGTCGGCGAATCCATCGGGGAGGCTGGGTCCGGCGCCATCCACTCGATCCACCTGGGCGGTCAGCACTGTGAGGGGTCCGGGCCACCGGGTCATCGACTGCGTCAAGGGGGCGATGTCCGTCCGGCTCCGTCCCTTCGGTGGAAGGCTGGAGTCCGGTGAAGGGCGTGGGCTCGCGGCGCTGCCAGCGGCTGCCGGCCGAGGGGCCCGAGGGTACCGCGAGGACCTGGATCCTGGCGACCACCTCGGCGGAGCGGGCCCCCAGCGCGAGCTGGACCCTCGTCCAGGACCTGGGACGACGGCGACCGGGTCAGCGGGCGGGCCTGTGCGTGGCGGCGGGTTGGAGTGACCCGCTGGTCGCCTCCATCCCCCAGAACTCGACTTGCCGGGTCGAGTTCTCCGGGGTCGGGGTCCGGCCCGGAGGGTGAACCCGACGACTCGAGGAGGAGCGTTGCTCGCTGCGCGCGCAGATCGGGTTGGCACCGCGCCAACCGCACCTGTGGCACCCCAGGCGCGCGCAGATCGGGTTGGCGCCGCGCCAACCGCACCTGTGGCACCCCAGGCGCGCGCAGATCGGGTTGGCACCGCGCCAACCGCACCTGTGGCACCCCAGGCGCGCGCAGATCGGGTTGGCACCGCGCCAACCGCACCTGTGGCACCCCAGGCGCGCGCAGATCGGG
>CAZCVP010000002.1:22761-48162 GCA_964501915.1 uncultured Enterobacterales bacterium | reverse complement strand
CGGGTTGGCACCGCGCCAACCGCACCTGTGGCACCCCAGGCGCGCGCAGATCGGGGTTCGAGGCGGAGCTTCGCTAGAAGATCGAGACGACCAACCCCGCCGTGAGGATCTGGTCGACGGGCTGGAAGCCCTCGACGGGCTGGTTGTCGAAGGTAAGCCTGTGGGTCAGCTTGAGGCTCATGCGGCCGTTGAGCTGCGAGGTGAGCGTGGTCTCCGTGAGGAGCCGCAGGTCGTCGATGTCGAGCACGTTCTGGTAGACCTCGGCGCCGAAGTAGAAGGCCAGGGCCTCGCGGAGCTGCTGGTCGAGGGTCAGCTTGGCGACCACGGAGAGCGGGAAGCTCGACGCGGGGTCGGTGCCGTCGACGAAGAACTCCTGGGCGGCGTCGAGGCCGACCTCGGCCTTCAGCGTGGTGGACTCGTCGGTGAACATCACCTGGGACCAGCCGAGCTGCTCGTGGCTGCGGAAGTCGTAGCCGGCGAACCGGTCGTGCAGGACCCCGACCAGCACGTAGATCGAGCTGCGCTCGCGCAGCAGGAAGTCGTAGCGAGCCTCGGCCGCGAGGTTGCGGGCGTTCTCGATCATGCCGGCGTCGCGCTCGTCGGCGTCGATGCGACCGTCGGCGTTGGCGTCGACCGCGGACCGTCCGTAGAAGCCCGACAGCCAGCCTGAGAGCTTGGAGGTCCCGACGGTGCGATCGGCCTTCAGCGAGCCGCTGAACGTGGTGTAGGACGCGTTGCCGGTGGCGATGGCGCCGCCGGCCTCGGCCACCACGTGGCTGACCGGCTCGTTGTCGTTGTCGTTGTCGTTGTCGTTGTCGTTGTCGTTGTCGTTCTCGACGACTGGCTCGGGGGCGGGTTCGGGCTCCGGCTCGACGACCAGCTCGATGACCGGCTCGGGTTCGGGGTCCGGGTCGTCCGCGGTCGTCTCCGCCTCCGAGTCGGCCTCCGGTGCCTCCTCGGTGGTCTCGGCGGGGGACTCGTCGGCGGTCGGGGCGTCGGTGTCCTGGGCCAAGGCCATGGACGCGATCAACAACAACATCGGACGGCTCCGGACTCGAGGAGAGCACTGGCTCTATTCGGCCGACCCGATCCGGCAAGGCTAGCGGAGCTCTCGCGCCTGCCTCCGGGCTTCCCGGCGGCGGTAGACCAGGGCGATGACCTGGGCCACGGCGGCGTAGAGCTCCTCGGGCACCAGCTTGCCCACGCGACCCTTGCCGTAGAGGCCGCGCGCCAGGGTCCGGTTCTCGACCTGGGGGATGTCGTGCCGTGCCGCCTCGGCGCGGATCTTCAGCGCCAGGTGGTCCACGCCCATCGCCAGGATGACCGGCGCCGGGGCTTCGTCGCGCCGGTAGCGCAGGGCCACCGCGTAGTGCGTCGGGTTGGTGACCACCACGTCGGCCTCCTGGACCCGCTTGAGCCCCATGCCCATGGCGATCTGACGGGCCCGCTGGCGCCGCGCCTGCTTGACCTGGGGGTTCCCGTCGGTCTCCTTGCGCTCGTCCTTCAGCTCCTGGGTGCTCATCTTCAGGTCTTCGTGGGTCTTCCACCACTGGTAGGCGTAGTCCGCCGCGGCGATCGCCAGCACCAGCGGCATGGCGGCGATCAGGATCGTCCAGCCCAGGTCCACCAGGCGCTGGAGCATCTCGGAAGCCGGCAGGGTGGCCAGGGTCGGGAGCTCGTCGAGCATGCCGCGGATGGCGATCCAGGTGACCCAGCCCAGGGCGAGCAGCTTGCCGATGCCCTTGCCCATCTCCACCAGCGGTGTCCAGCTCAGGAACTTCTGCTGGAACCCCTTCAGGGGGTCGATCCGCTCGGGCTTCGGATCCAGCGCCTTCGTGGCGATCTGGCCTCGCGACTGGGCCAGCCCGGCCAGGACCGCCGCCAGGAACAGGGCCCCCAGGGGCAGCCAGAGGGCCTTGGTGAGGGTGGCCAGGGTCAGGTTCGCCCAGGTGAGGGCCTCGCCCTCGCCGAAGCTGGCCGCCGAGGAGTCCACGATGAAGGCCCGCAGCGTGATCTGCTCGATGGCCTCGACCATTGGCTTGCTGCCGTAGGCCAGGGCCATGCCGCCGGCGAGCAGCAGCGCGGCGCTGGAGAGCTCCCGCGACTTGGGAATCTGCCCCTCTTCCGCCGCCTTCTTGAGCTTGCGCTCGGTGGGTTGGTGGGTCTTCTCCTGGGCGGAGTCGGACATCAGTGCACCTGCGCCAGCAGCCGCAACATCCAGTCTGCGGACTGGCTGAGTGCCCCGTGGTGGACCAGGAGCAGGTACGGCAGGGCCAGGCCGAAGAGCAGGATGCCCGCGACGTTGGTGAGCACCATGCCGACGCTGAAGAACACGTTCATGTTCGGGGCCAGGCGGCTGAGTACCGCCACGAAGACGTTGACCATCCACACCAGGGCGACGACGGGACCCGAGAGCTGCACCCCCAGCACCACGGTCGCGGCGATCGCCTCCAGCAGCACGACGCCGCTGCTGAGCAGTGCGGTCGTGCCGCCGGGAGGCACGACCTGGAAGGAGCCCGCGACGACCTCGATGCACTGGAGGTGGAGGCCGGTGCCCAGGAACATCGCCGCGGCGATCCAGCTCGCGAAGGTGCCCATGGTGCCCTGGTTGCTGCGCAGCATGGGATCGAACAGCGTCGCCATCGCCAGCCCGGTCTGGCCGGACATGACCTCGGCCGCCAGCGCCAGGGCGCCGAAGACCGCTCGCACGACCGACCCCAGCAACAGGCCGAGCAGGACCTCGGTGCCCAGGCCGACCACCAGCACGGTCAGCGTCCGCGGGTCCTCCGCCAGCGGTGCGACCGGCCCCATCACCAGCGTGAGGGCGAGGGCGCCGAAGACCGTCACGTGGCGCGGAACGCCCTGCGCCGAGAACACGGGCAGGGCGAGCAGGAGCCCACCGACCCGCCCGAAGACCAGCAGCCCGGTGACGATGGTCGCGAAGGTCATCGCCGCTACTCGGTCTCGGCGATGGACTCGAACATCTGGGTGCCGAAGCCCACGGCCTGCTGCATCATCCAGCCCCCGCCCAGTGCCAGGATCAGGAACACGATGGCGATCTTGGGCACGAAGACCAGGGTGATCTCCTGGACCTGGGTGACCGCCTGGAGCAGGGAGACCATCGTCCCGATCGCCAGGGCACCGATCAGCAGCGGGCCCGCGATCAGCATCGCCGTGAACAGCCCCTGCTGGCCGAGGTGGAGGGCCATCTCCATCGTCATCGGAAGGACTCCACCATGCTGGTCATCAACAGGCCCCAGCCGTCCATCAGCACGAAGAGGAGCAGCTTGAAGGGCAGGGAGATGATGACTGGGGGCAACATCATCATGCCCATCGCCAGCAGCACCGAGGCCACCACGAGGTCGATGACGAGGAAGGGGATGTAGACCTTGATCGCGATGACGAAGGCCGACTTCAGCTCCGTGAGCATGTAGGCGCTCACCACGGCCGACAGCGGGATGTCGGAGAGGCTCTCGGGTCGCTCCAGCCGGGCGATCTTGGCCACCGTGCGCATGTCGTCGCTGTGCACGTTGGCCAGCATGAAGCCGCGCACGGGCACGACGCCGCGCTCCAGCGCCACCGTGGTCTCGATCTCCCCGGCCAGGTACGGCTGGATGGCCTGGTCGTTGACCTGGTCCAGCGCGGGCTGCATCACCAGCATCGCCAGGAACAGCGACAGCCCGATGAGGACCTGGTTGGGCGGGGACTGCTGCAGGCCGAGGGCCTGGCGAAGCAGGCTGAAGACGATGACGAAGCGGGTGAAGGGGGTCATCACCAGCACCATCGCCGGGATGAAGGTCAGCGCGGTCAGCAGCACGACCAGGCGCACGGCGACCGAGACCTCGCTGCCCTCCAGCAGCGTCGCCGCGCTGGCGACGCCCTGGTCCAGCGCAGGGACCGCGTCCTGGGCGAGGGCCGTAGCGCTGACGCCCATCACCAGGGCCAGGACCGCCAGCCCTCCGGCGGTTCGCAGGACTCGCTGGCTCAGGCGTCCCACCCGCCGTCCTCCCTGGCCGCCAGGACTTCGTTCACGAGGTCCCGGGCTTGTCGCCTCCGGTCCGCCAGCGAGGGGCCGGCCGGCGTGCGGGCAGCGGGCGCGGCCGGACGTGGGGACGGAGCGCCCACCCGCCCGACCTGGCGGTAGCGGCGGGCCGCGTAGGTCACGGTGTCCCCCGAGGCCGGGGAGGCGAGCACCGGCCGGGCCTCGGCGACCACGGCGGGTCCCGGGGTGGGGGCAGGCGGTGTCGGGGGCGCGGCGTCGAGCTCGGGCGTCGCGGTCACCGCGTCGTCCAGCGCGTCGGCGAAGGCGCCGGCCGGGGTCAGCTCGCTCACCAGGCGGGGGCCTTCGGGACCGGTCCCCACCAGCAGGCGGTGGGGGGCGCCGTCGCCGTCCAGCACCTCGACCACGACGAGCTGGGACGTGCCACCGAGGCCTTGCCGGGCGACGATCTTCAGCGCCGCGTCGTCGCGGCGGGGGCGGCCGGGTCTACGGCGTCGGAGCCAGAGGTTGAGACCCGCGAGGGCGGCCAGCAGCGGCACCATCCACCAGGCGATGATCGGCGAGGAGCCGGCCGCGACGAGCGCCGAGCTGGCGGGGGCCTGCTCTGGCTCGCCGAAGAAGTCCTGGAGGCGGCCGTCGGTGGCGGCCTGGGTGGTGCGCGTCCTCGACGTGGACGCCATCGCCTCCTGGAGGCGTCGCGGGACGAGGGCAGGCTCATCGAGGGCGGGAGTGGCCGCGGGCTCGGGCTCGGCCACCGTCAGCGGGGTCGCGGCGACCTGGGGCGCGGTCGGCGTCAGGGGGCTGAGCACGGTCCGGACCCGCGGAGGCTGCACCACCGGGGGCTGAGTCATCGTCGGCTCCTGGACCGGCGGCGCCCAGGTGGCGTGGTCAGCGGGGCCGGCACCGCCCTGGGCGGCGATCGCCGCCCCGAGCATCCAGCCGGAGAGCATCACGCGGTCTCCGCCAGGTCCCCTGCGTCGATGGACTCCTCGTCGCGACCCACGAGCTCGGTGATGCGCAGCGCGAGACGCTCGCCGACCATCACGACCTCGCCTCGCGCGAAGACACGTCCACCCACCACCACGTCGAGCGGCCGATCCGCGGGGCGGTCGAGCTCGATGACCTCGTCCTTGCCGAGCTCGGCGAGGTCCTTCACGGTCATCTGCGAGCGACCGAGCTCGACGACGAGCTCCACGGGGATGTCGTGAAGGAAGGTGACGTCCGCGCCGTTGGCCATGATGTGCTCCGAGGAGAGGGGGTTTCTGGCGTTCCCCAATTCGGACGACACGTCCGGAGGTTTAGCTCTTTGTGTCTCCGGAGGGCTCCTCGATGCGTCGCGTCACGCGAACCGAGTGGTAGCCGCCCTGAACGCCGGGCTGACCCGAGATGATCGGGCGATCGTTGACCCGCAGGGTCACGTCTTCGCGGCGTCCGAGCTGGATCACCTCGCCCACCTCGAGCTGCCTCAGCGTCCCCAGCGGGAGGTGTACGCGAGCCAGCTCCGCCACCACCTCCATCTCGAGGGGCAGCACGCGCGTCATGTCGTGCTTGCGCTCCTGGCCTCCGGTCCGGCTGACCGCCTCCACGCGGTCGACCCTCAGGTCCCGGGTCGCCTGGGCGGGAATGGCGACGACCATCAGGCCGTAGGGATCGTCCGGGCGACCGAAGTCCAGGCTGGCCGCCACCACGGGCGTGTTCTGGGCGAGGCCTTCGGCGAGTCGGGGGTTGGGCCCCAGTCCGTTGAGGGCGACCCGCGTGAGCTTGTTCTCCGGCCAGCACTCCTCGAGTCCGGCCATGACGTCCTCCGCCACGCGCCGGGCGAAGCGGACCTCGACCTCGGTGACCTGGCGGGCCCGGTAGGGCGGTGGCTCCTCGTCGGGGTCCTCCCCGAGCAGGACGCCGACCAGCCGGCTCAGCAGGCGACCCTGGACCACGGCCAGCCCTGGCATGCCCAGCGGCTCGAAGCGCAGCATGCAGAACACCCCGCCGTCCCGGGTCTCCGGATCGTCGAGGATCTGGCCGATGGTCGTGATCTGGGCGATGCCGAGGCGGACCGGGATGTCGGTCCCGGCGCGGTTCACCAGGCGGGTCCTCACGCGACGGCTGACCGCCCGGAAGAGGTCCTCGATGGCGGGCAGGGCCGACGCGGCCTCGCGATCGGGGTGAGCGAGCAGGGTGGGGGAACCTCCCCCGCTGCTCCGGCTGTGGCCGCCGTAGGGGTCCATGGTGGCTCAATCGGACGCAGACCAACCCGTCTACAGTCTCATTGCACGACGAACTCGGTGAAGTACACGCGCTCGAGCCGGCTCTTGCCGAGCATGGCGTTCATGCGGGAGAGCAGCTCGTCCCGCAGGCGGGTCTTGCCGTCGAGCCCCTCGACGTCTGCGTAGGCGTAGTCGCTCACCAGGGTGATCACGGCGTCGCGGAGCTGGGCGTGCTGGGTCTCGACCGCCGCCACGTTCGCAGCCGCGGTCTCCACCTGGACCTCCATGCGGAGCACCCGACCCCCACCCGTGCCTCGGAGGTTCACCGTGAACAGCCCGAGGGAGTGCACGATGCGATCCTCGGCCACCTCGTCCTCGGCCTCGGCCTCGGCATCCTCCGGGCCGTCGGCGCGCTCGCCCCCCCCCCCCCCGGGCCCGCCCGCGGCGCCGGCCCCCCCCCCGCGCCCGAACGCGGGCGGGGCCGGGGGGGGGGCCCCCGCGGGGCCGGGGGGCCCCCGCCCCCCCCCCCCCGTCGGCCGCGCGGGCGCCGCCGCCCCCGCCACCGAGCACGAAGACGGTCAGGGCACCGAGGATGATCGGGAGCTTGGACTTCTTCTGGCCCCACTCCACCTCGACTTCATCGATCTCTTCAGTAGCCATCAGCTCCTCCTGGGCGGGACAGCAGCTCCACGGCACCTGAGGCGCCGACGTTGTCCGAGCGGAGCACCAGCTCCACGCGGCGGTTCCAGCTCTCGACCTCCCCGAAGGAGGCGGCTGGGCGGTACTGGCCGAAGGCGTCGGCCTCGAGGCGTTCGCCGGGAATGGGGCCCTTCTCGTTCAGCGCGATCACCACGGCGGTGGCCCGATCGCCGGAGAGCTCCCAGTTCGAGGTCGGTGTCCCGGACGCATCGCTGTGGCCTTCTACCCGGATCTCGACGGCCTCTTCCGCCAGCACGGTGGCCACGTCCTGGAGCAGGGCGTAGGCGGCCGGATGCAGGGTCGCGGAGCCGGGTCGGAAGAGCACCCGATCGTCCAGGCGGACCCGGATCTCCTGCTCGTTGCTGGTCATCCGGATCAGGTCGTCGCTCAGGTGCTTGGACAGCGCCTGGCGCAGGCGGGCCAGGATCGGCTGGATGCTCTCCTGGCGCGGCTCGTCGGGCGTCATGCTCTGGGGTTCGTTGTGGCTGCCGACCCGGTTGAGCTGGGTCGCACCCACGCCCAGTGCGCTGCGGATCGAGTGAAAGACCGCCTCGACGCGCTGGGTGTCCTCGAAGTTGGCCATCGCCATCAGCATCACGAAGAAGGTCATCAGCAGGGTGACCATGTCCGAGAAGGTCGCCATCCATGCCGGGAGTCCGGTGGGCGGCTCTTCGGGCTTCTTGGACCGTGCCATGGGTGTCAGGCCGCGTCTTCGAGACGCTGGGCGGGAGCCAGCGAGGCGTTGAGGCGCTCCACCATGAACCGGGGGTTCTCACCGGCCAGGATGGAGAGCAGGCCCTGGGCGACCAGGCTCTTCGCCGCCAGCTCCTCCTTGGAGCGAAGCTTGAGCTTGTTGGCCAGGGGGATGCCGATGATGTTGGCGATCACCGAGCCGTAGAAGGTCGTGAGCAAGGCCACGGCCATCGCCGGCCCGATCGCGGTCGGATCCGACATGTTCTGGAGCATCTGGACCAGGCCGACCAGGGTCCCGATCATGCCCATGGCGGGGGAATAGGCGCCGACGCCCTCCCACACACCGATGGAGGACTTGTGTCGCTCCTCCATCTTGTCGAGCTCGCTGAAGAGCACGTCTTCGACGGCGTCGGCTTCGTGGCCATCGACCACCATGCGCAGGCCGCGCTTGAGGAAGTCGTCGTCGGCCTCTTCCGCAGCCGACTCGAGCGACAGCAGGCCCTCGCGGCGAGCGCGGTTCGACAGCTCGCTGAGGAGCTTGATGCTCTCGGAGACGTCCATCGACTTGGTGGTGAAGGCGTTCTTCACCGCGCCCATCGCCGTCTTGACGGTACCGCCCGGGAATCCGATGAAGACACAGGCGATGGTCCCGCCCATCACGATGGCGATCGAAGGGGCGTCGATGAAGAGGATCAGGGGGCCGCCCATCAGGATCGCGGCGATGATCAGGCCAAACCCGACGACGAGGCCTCCGACAGTCGCGAGATCCATGTCCTCTCCGGGGCAGGTGGGGGGACACTCAACTGAATCGGATCAGGATGTACGCGGCTTGAATGGATGCTGGTCGTGGGGGTGACTCAGGCGGTCGCCGGGTCGTCCTCCAGCGTCTGAGTCACCTCCTGCAGGCCCCCCAGGCGGCGCCACAGGGGCACGGCTCCGAGCAGCAGCGTCGGACCGCTGTGCACCGCCCAGACCATCGCCGCGAACGCGATGGCCTGGGCATCGGTCGCGCCGAAGGGCAGCAGGACCAGCATCGAAGCCGCGGCGCCCCCGGCGACCATCGAGGCCGGCAGGAGCACGGCCACGACGGAGCTGGCGGCGACGAACAGCGCTGCAGCGAGGAACGGCCCCTCGACGTGCAGGTCGAGCGCCGGGAAGAGACAGACGAGGGTGCCCACCACTCCCGCGACCTGGAGCACCGCCAGCAGGGCGTTGGCGATCAGGCTGCGAGCCCCCAGCCCTCGGCCCGCCTCGATCATCGTGTTCCTCAGGTGATCGGAGAGTCGCGGGCGCTGCGCCTGCGCGGGCGGTGCGCGCAGTCGACGAGCCACGATGGCCACCAGCGACGTGCCGAAGATCGTCACGACGGTGGCCACGCTGAGCACACTGGTCGCCTCGGCGGCGCTGGCGATGCCGAACAGCTCCCCCCACTGGGAGGCGAAGCCGAGCAGGAGCCCCAGCAGCAGGACCCCGAAGACCACCGCTTCGAGCAGGGAGGTCACGGCGACGGCGGCCGCGGCGGCGGTCAGGCTGACCCGACACTCGCGCTTCAGCAGGGCCATCGCCAGGACGTCTCCCCCCCGGGCCGGCACGACCGAGTTGACCAGGCCCGAGGCGAAGCCGATGCCGAGGATGTGCCACACCCGGGGCTCGTGCCAGGGACGGATCGCCACGAAGAGGCGGAGCTCGCGCACGGTGAGGCCAGTGATCTTCAGCGCGGTGGCCGCCCCGACCCAGGCCCAGGCCAGGCCACCGAGGGTCCCGAGCAGGACGTCGAGGTCGACGCCCCGGAGCAGGAGCAGCAGGACGAGACCGGAGACGAGGGCCTGGACGGCTGTCTTCCGGGCGACGCGCCGGGGTGGAGGTGGTTCGGGGGAGCTCAAGCTTTGCCTGGTTGTCCTTCCTGGAGACCGGGCGGGGGCCGCCGGGGGAGCGACGACCACCTCCAAGAGCCTACCGTCGGCGGGGTTCGCCCGTCCAGACGCGTTGGGGAGTGCCCTGTCCCGAGACAGGCTCGAGAGCTGTGGGCCTGAGCGGGATGCCGACCGTACTGGAAGATGGAGGTGAACAGGATGTTCCGCCTGAAGCCGATCCCTGATCCTGCCTGGCTCGTGCTCGCCGTGCCGTTGGTGGCTGGATCCGGTCTCCAGTGGCGTCCCGGCCAGCGGCTCCTCGGTCACGCCCTGGGCGAGGCCCCCGGCCACCTCTGGACCCAGTGGCTCCTGGAGCGGGCCCTGGGGTCCGGCCAGGACCTCTTCCGCCACGAGGGCATCCAGATCGGTTCCCAGCTCTGGGTCTACCCGGTCGACCTGACGAACCGGCTGCTCTCCCTGGTGCTGGGGTCGTTCCTGGGCGACGTCGCCACCTTCAATTGCCTCGCCCTGGCCCTGGTCGCGCTGGCCGGGCTGGCGACGGTCGGCCTGGCGCGGGAGGCCGGGGCGACGCCCTGGCCGTCGCTGGTGGCCGGCACCTTCGTCGCCTTCCACCCGGCGTACCTGGGGTACGTGGCCGATGGTCGCCTGGACTCGGCGACCCTGGGCTGGGGCATCCTGGTCGCCTGGGCCTGGCTGCGCCTGGTGCGCGAACCCGGTCCTCGCCGGGCCCTCGTGCTGGCTGGGTCGGTCGGACTGCTCGCGGCGAGCTCCCCGAACCTCACCGTGGTGATGGCGGCGACGCTGCTCCTTCCGACCGGGGTGGCGCTCTACCGACTGCGGGGTCGACTCGCGAGGCCCCTGGCGCTGGCGGTCCTGGCCTCCGGCGTCCTGGTCGCACCGACCCTGGCCCTGTTGGTGCAGGTCGAGGGGGCGTCGGGTGCGCGCATCGCCCAGGCTTCGCAGGCTGCGTCCTCCGTGTTCGAGCTCGTCGACCGAGCGGAGCTCGACGCGGGCGTCGGGGACCTGTGGCGCGGAGCCGCCGCGCTGGACCGGGGGCCCGTCGTGCAGCAGTGGCACACGCTGCCCGCCGTGGTGGGGGACCTCCCGTCCACCCGGCGAGCGGCGCAGGACCTGGTCGTGCAGTCCTATGGACCGGGAGCGCGGCGCTTCCTGCCCTGGAGCCCGTTCGTGCTCGTGCTCTTCGCCCCGGTGACCATGCGCCGCAGGGCCTGGGTCTGCTTGGGGGGGGCGGCCCTCCTCCAGGTCGTCGCCCTGGGCGACGGGTTGGCCCAGGGACTGCCCTTCTTCCTGCCGGGGCTGTCTACCGGGCTGATCGTGCGCGTGAAACCGGTGCTCGGGGTCGTGGGGCCGCTGCGACACTTCACCGCCTTCGGCCTCTTCTCGTCGCTCGGCGCGGTGGCCATGGGAGTCGGGGTCTCCCTGTCGCTGTCGCGGTGGCGATGGCGCCTCCGGGGAGTGGCCCTGGCGCTGATCGCGTTGCTCTTCCTGGAGCTCCAGCTCCTTGGCCCGACGCCGCTGCCCCTGCGGGTCACCGAGGCCGTCGTGTCACCCGATCTCGTCGAGGCGCTGGCTCGGCAGGGCGGGGGCGGGGTGCTGCTCCTCCCGAAGCGATCGGAGGTCGATCGCCTGCTCCAGGTCGCCCACCAGCAGCCGGCCGACATCCGGTTCAACATGGAGTCCCAGCACACGCAGGGGCGCGGCCGCAGCCTGGACCTGTTCAAGAGCGAGCTGTCGCGGGGTCCTCTGAGCCGCCAGACGCGGCACGACGTCCTGAACCTGGGGGTCGACACCGTGCTCCTGGTGCCCGGGCTCCTGCCTCCGGAAGAGCGAGGAGATGTCTTGGAGCACCTGCGCGAGTCCCTCGGCCCCCCGGTGTGGAGAGACGAGGTCTCCGTGGTCTTCGATCTCCGCTACCGCTAGGAGCGTCCGTCCGGCCAGCAGGGTGGGACTCCGCCACGGGTCCCACCCTGCCTCTGCATGCCGGGCCACCCCCCGTGGTCAGTGGGGGGTGATCGGGTGGTCTACACCAGGCTGATCAGCTCCTGCAGGGTGTCGCTCGCCGTGTTCACGACCCGTGCGTTCGCCTGGTAGGAACGCTGGGTCTGGATCATCTCCACGAACTGCTCCTCGAGCTCCACGTTGCTCTTCTCGAGGCTGTAGCCGTAGAGGCTCCCTCTTCCGCCACTCTCCGGGGCGCCGAGCTGGACGTCGCCGGCGGCCCCTGTCACCTGGTAGAGCCCGCTGCCCGCCCGCTTCAGGCCGGCGGTGGCCGGGAAGGTGGCCAGGGCCACCTGTCCGAGGATCACCTCCTCGCCGTTCGAGTACGAGCCGCGGATGATGCCCTCCGGGTCCACGTCATAGGCCACCAGCTCGCCCTTTGGCGCGCCGTCCTGGGTGATCGAGCTCACCACGGTGGTCTCGCCGCTGACCTCGAGGTCGCCACCGGTCTCCTCGCCGGCGTCGTCGAGCCCGAACTGGAAGTCGATCGAGGGCTGGTCCGTGCCCTCGAAGCTCCAGGCGGCCGGCGAGGCCGTGGTGGCCGAGCGACTGATGAGGAGGCCATCCTCATCGAACTCCAGGTCTCCTCCGTCGATGATGCGGGCCTTGCCGTCGATGCCCCCGGGGGTCGTGCCGGAGTCGACGGCGGCGTACCAGGTCCAGGTGTCTTCGCCGGTGCGCTCGAAGAAGACGTTGACTTCGTGGGCCACGCCGCGCGAGTCGTACATCGTGATCGAGGTCTCGGCGTCCGCCGCGAGCGACAGGTCGGTCAGCTCGGGGTCGGTGTCGGACTCCCCATCGATCGGGACCCCGCTGCCGACCAGGGTCGCCAGCGGTGTGTCGGCGGCTCCGGTCTCGTCGGTCCAGACACCCTCGTTGGAGAGGCTGGCCGAGAGCCGGATCTCCGTGGTCGCCTCGTGGGGGCGCTCGCTGCTCTCGTCGATCTGGATGTCGCCGAGCTGGCCCGTGAGCTGGCCGTCGACGGCCTGGTAGCCCTGGAGGCGCAGGCCGGCGAGGTTGAGGAAGCCCTCGGCGTCCTTGGAGAAGGCGCCGTTGCGCGTGTAGTAGGTGCCGTTGTCGCCGCGCAGGGCGAAGAAGCCGTCGCCGGAGATGGCGAAGTCGTTGACGTTGCCGGTGGAGGTGATGGCCCCCTGGCCGAACATCGTGGCGATCTCGTTGAGGGTCGAGCCCGTGCCGACCTGCCCGGTGCCGGCGAGTCCGCCGATGCTCTGGGGCATCAGGTCCGCGAACGTGGCGCGGGAACCCTTGAAGCCGACGGTGTTGACGTTGGCGATGTTGTCGCCGATCACGCCGAGGCTGGTGGCGCTGACGCTGAGCCCGGAGGCGCTGACGTTCATGGTGCTGAACAGGGACACAGGGGCCTCCGAAGAAGCTGGGGGTCATGAGGATCTGCGAACGCACGTGCCGCGCTCACAGGATTCGAACCGCATCGGTCGGTCAGCGGTTCCCAGGCCTCCTCAGTCCACCTCTTCGGGGTGTGCCTTGGTCCGGCCTGGTTCTGGGCTCTACGATTCCCTCATCGTCACGGAACGAAGAGAGTTGAGTCGATCTGGGTGAAGATGTTGCCGACAGCCTCCGTGCGGCTCATGGCGGTGATGACGGTGCGCTTCTGCACACCGACGATGAACGCATGATCGTCGAGCACGACCAGGGACTCCTGGGCGCCCTTGTCGTCGAGCTGGTCGACGGCCTGGCCCAGGCGCTCGAGCTGGCTCGGGTCCAGCTCGATGTCGCGGCTCGCGAGCCGGGACTGGGCGTGCCGCGAGAAGCGGAGCGGGCGGGCCGCGACAGGGCGCTCCTCGCCACGCTGGGAGTTGAGGAGGTCCTCGAGGGCCCGGTGGAAGTCGCCCTGCAGTCCGGGGGAGCCGGACGGGGTGGGGCGAGCCGGCTCGGGGGCGAGCGGCTGGGGTCCGATGGCGTCGAGAACGGAGATGGACACGTCGTTCAGCTCTCCTCGGGGGCCTCTTCGGATCCTTCTGCCGCGATCGTGAGCCGCAAGATGTCGGCGATGTCGACCGGGGTCCCCTCGATGGACGGCCGGGGGGTCCCGGTCGAGTAGTCCATCTCGGTGACCGTGCCGACGAGCAGGGTGGTGATGACCACGTCGTCGCCGTCGGCGTCGGTGCCTTCGATCTTGAAGGTGTAGTCGCCTTCCTTCGCCCGCTCGCCGTTGGTCTTCTTGCCGTCCCACTCGTAGAAGCCCTCCCCCTGCTCGAGGGTGCCGGCTTCGCCGGACCAGACGACCGATCCCTCGCTGTCCAGCACGGTCACGGTGGCGCTGGTGGTGGCCTCTGCGGCGTCGTAGTGCAGCTCGACCGGGTCGGACACGCCGTCGTAGGTGAGGCCATCGCCCATCGCCACGACCTCGCTGCCCACCAGGGCGGCCATCGAGGCGTTGTTCATCGAGGCCACGCCCATGTAGACCGCTTCGAGGGTCGAGTTGATCGAGATCAGCTCCTCCAGGGTCGAGAACGTCGCGAGCTGCTCCACGAAGGCCTCGTTCGACATCGGGTCGAGGGGGTCCTGGTACTGGAGCTGTGTGGTGAGCAGGTTGAGGAAGGTCTGCTGCCCGAGGGCCCCGGCCAGCTCGTTGGTGCTCTCGGTGGCGGCAGGGGTACCGGCGCCGGAGATCGCTGAGATGTCAGACATGGACCCTCTACGGTCGGGGGCCCGCGATCCTGCAGGTAAAGCGCTATGAGGGGGCCGTGTCCCTCGATCCGCGCCACCGCAGGCACCTCTGGCTCGACCAGGGCGTGGTGGGCTTCGTCCTCAACCTGCTGATCAACTACGGCATCGCCAGGCTGATCTTCGGCAAGCTCGACGTGGTGCCCGTGACCGGGGATCCGAGCATGGTGAACGACACGATCGCCACCGCGTTCATCTTGCCGTACCTGCTCTGCTGGATCGTCACCTGGGTGGTCCGGGTCCAGGTCCGGGAGGGCAAGCTGCCGGTGGCGGAGTGGGAGCGCTCGGAGCGGCGGCTGGTGGCCTGGCTGCCGGCGCGGACCGGGTGGCGGGCGCTGGCGCTGGGGCTGGCCGGGGCCGTGTTGCTCGGGGTGCCGCTCGCGGTGGGGCTCGGTGTGTTGTTCCCGGAGGGCCTGGCCACGGGGCCCTGGTGCTGGTGGAAGGGGGGCATCGCCGGGGGGATCGCGGTGGTGGTCGGGCCGCTGGTGGCGCTGGGGGCGTTGGGGGACTCGGGGTCGGGGCGGTGACGGCCGTCATGGAGCGGGAGCGGATCTCCTCTCGTCGTCACGCGGCTGGTGACCGTGTCGTAAGGTCTCTTCGAACCAGGGATCTCACTGGTCATCACTCGGGAGAACACGTCGTGAGTCCTGCGACCTCTCGGGGGCCTCGGGAGCCTCCACGGCGTCTGTCGTCGAGGACTTCGTCACCTCCGACGACTCCTACGACTCCTACGAGGCCTGGGGGACCTACAACGCGCTGCTCTGGTGCTGCGACATCGTCGAGGCGGCCACGCCGGACATCGACGCGATCGTCCTCGAGGGCAGCAGCTACGCGGACACCCTCCACTTCACCTACCTCGCCGGCACCTGCGACCTCGACAACGCGGTGCTGCTGCACTCGATCACGGCCGAGATCAACGGCAGCTCGGGTCAGGACGTGATCCGCGGCAACGGGGGTGCGGACACCATCAACGGGGGGGATGGGGACGACACGCTGAACGGGAATGCAGGTGATGAAGCGATGAACGGTGACGAGGGGTCCGACTGGCTCTGCGGGGACGACCAGAACAGCGGGGACGACCTCACGGACGGTGCGGGCAACCCCTCGCCCCCCGACGAGCTGTGGCGGGCGGTGCCGGCGGACCAGATCTACTGCAACGACCCGGACCTGCTGTGTGCGGGCTACGTCAACACCGGTCCCTGCGGCGACGTGCTCATGGCAAAGCCCGACGAGTGCCCTTGATGGCGGTCAACGCCGCCGTCGTGCTGGTGGGCCTCCTCGCGAGCTGCATCGAGTACGGGACGGGCCCCGGTGGGGGGCTCCCCCGGGTCCGCGACACCGCGGATCCGCCCAGACAGGTACCGGGGGTGCTCGCGCCGCTGGCTGTCGAGGTGTGCAACGGGCTCGACGACGACGGCGACGGGGCGATCGACGAGGGCTTCGGGGACTGGGACGCCGACGGGGTCGCAGACTGTGTGGACGAGGACTGTGAGCTGGCCGAGACCGCTGTCCCCGTCGTGCGCCCGGTGAGCTGCGACGCTTCGCTCGAGCCGTCGTCGTTGCCTTGGGAGGTCGAGGTCTATTGGGACTTCGATGAGGTGGAGGACTGCCGGGTGGACGCGGTCGCTGACCTCGACGGCGATGCCCTGCCGGAGGTGCTGTGCATGTCGGAGGAGCAGGCGCTGCTGGTCGTCCTGGACGGGCAGACCGGGGATCCGCAGTGGACCGAGTCGGTCTACGACGCCTGGTCGCCGATCGTGGCGGCGGACTTCGACCAGGACGGCCTGATCGAGATCGCGGGACTGGACGCCGAGGCCCACGTCGTGGCGCTGGAGGGCGACGGCAGCTTCCTCTGGCGGAGCGACGTGCCCCTCGGGCCCCCGGACGGGACCCGCTGGGACTACGCCGCTCTCATCGCCGCCGACCTGGAGGGGGACGGCGACGTAGAGGTCGTGAGCTACAGGGGTGCGGTCAGCGGAGCGGACGGGGCCCTCGAGGTGGTCTTGTTCGACGAAGAGGGGTGGACGCGCGGGTGGGCCCAGGACCTCGTCGTCGCCGACCTGGACCGGGACGGCGACCAGGAGGTGCTGTACTGGGGGATCACCTACGACAGCACCGGAGAGGAGCTATGGCGCACTTCGTCGGAGTTCGCGAGCGGCTGGCACGGCTCGACCCCGGTGCCGCTCCAGGCCGACGGCGACGCACCCGCCGAGGTCGCCTGGCTCTTCAAGGACGAGTGGCGCCTGCTCGACGACGACGGCACCGAGCTCCTCAGCCCCTCCACCCAGCACCCCCTGAGCTATTCGTTGGCCTGCGCCGGCGACCTCGACGGCGACGGGGTCCCGGAGTTGATCTACAAGGACCCGGAGCACCTGCGTGCCTGGCACCTGGACGGCTGGGTGATGTGGAAGCTGGCCGTCGTCGACGAGACCACCTACACCGGCTGCACCGTCTTCGACTTCGACCTCGACGGCCTGCCCGAGGTGCTGTTCGGCGACGAGCTGGGCTTCGCCATCGTCGACGGGCTGACGGGGCTGCGGCTCTACGAGGACCTGGAGAGGGGCGCTGCGACCGGTGGTGAGCTCCCCCGCGGCGGCGACCTCGACGGCGACGGCTCCGTCGAGATCGTGCTCGGGGGCTACTCGGCCCCCTGGGGCTACTCCCCCGGGGTCCGCGTCTACCGCCACAAGCACGCCGAGTGGCCCCCCGGCTCGACCATCTGGCCCTGGAGTGCCTGGTCCGGCCACGGCGCCTTCCCCGACGGCACGGTCCCCGCCCACCCCTCGCTGGAGTGGCTCGACCAGGGCGTCTGGCGCAGCCAGCCGACCCACGTGACGCCCGGCGTCGACCTGGCTCCGGAGGTCGTCGGGTCCTGTCTCTCCGCCTGCGAGGGCGGCGCGGTCCGGGTCGCCGTCCGCGTGGCGAACCACGGCATGGCCTCCGCGGGCGCGGACGTGCCCTTGGCGATCTATGCCCTCGACGAGCACGGCTCGCCCGCGCTGCTCGACGTGGTCTCCTGGGCCTCGGAGCTGGGGCCCGCCACGGCCACGGAGCCGGAAGAGCGGGTCTACGCCCGAGACCGAGTCGCGGAGGGCCTGTTGCTCGTCGCGGGTGACCGCGGCGACGGGACCCGCGCCGTCGAGGACTGCGGCCCGGCGGACGACGAGCTGGTCTGGGAGCTGCCGGCCTGCGACTGACCTCCGGGTGGCGACGAAGGCCCGCCGATCGGCGACGTGCAGCGGCTCGCCGTGCCACAGGATCCGCCAGCGCAGCGGGGGACCGGCCTCGGAGAGCACGACGAGGTCGACCGGCGCCCCGGCGATGCGCTCGAGATCCGCGGCCAGGCGGCCCAGGTGGGCGCCGATGTCGGACCCCGGCGCCAGGGCCACGGCGATGTCTACGTCGCTGCCGGCGTGGGCACGGCCCCGGGCGTGGGACCCGAAGAGCACGCTGAACAGGAGACCCGCCTCCTGCGCCAGACGCAGTCGGAGGGCGTCGCGCATGAGGTCAGCACAGGGCCTGCATGCGGTCCGCGGGCGGCGTCGTGCCCGCGAGTCGACGGAACGGGCGCTGTCTACACCGAGTCGACTCACATCGCCGCCTCTGCAGCTCGCGCGAGATCTCTGGACGAGAATTCAGGTAGTTACGGAGGGACGATGACCCGCTCGGGTCGCCGGTCGGGCGTCAGGCGGCGAACCGGGGCGACTCGGTGTCTGCAGGCGGCGATCTCGGGCGACTCGGTGTGCCGGGACCGCGCGGGCCGGACCCTGGCGCCTACGCCAGCCGGTTCACCAGCCGCCCCCCCGACGGCTTCCGCGGGCCACGGGTCGCCTGGGCGGCGCCGTCGACCTCGCCCGCCCCCGCGCCGCCCTCGGGCGCCTCCTGGCGCTCCTCCTGGGAGAAGCTGCCCAGGCTGAAGCCCATCTGCTCCAGGCTGGCGGCCAGCTCGGGTCCCATGTCCTCCAGGTCTTCCAGGGCCTGGGCCGTGCCGTCGATCGCGACGTCCAGCCGACCACCCTCGCGTCCGACCTCCACCGCCAGGTCGTCGTCCACCTGCACCCGCAGCCGCGTCAGGTCCGGCGTGGGCAGCTCCACCTCCGGCTCGGCCTGGACCTCGGCCTCGGCCACCCCCTCCGGCTCCAGCAGGCCGTCCCACTCCGGCGCCGTGGGGTCGGCGCCCTGGGCGGCCTTGGGCAGCGGGGAGTCGGGGCCGTCGCCCTCGCCCTCGCCGGCGAGGTCGGAGAGCGCGGACTCCAGGGCCTGCCGAGGTGTCTCGGGGAGCGGCTCGGGGGCTGGCAGCTCCTCGACCTCGAACATCCTCTGTGCGTCCGGCGCCGGCTGGGCCTCGGGCGCCTCCACCCGTGCCTGCGCTCCGGCGAGCTCGAGGCCCTCCGCCGCCGCTGGGGCCCCGTCGCCGGGGACCTCCACCGGGGCTGCGACCAGCGCGACGGCCTGGTCCGGCACCTCGGCGGGCTCCATGTCCTCGTCGGAGGGCTCCTGGGGCTGGACCGGCGCCGCCGGTGCCGGAGCCCCTTCGGCCGCCACGCCCAGCAGCTCCGCCGCGAAGGCCTCCCTTCCTGACACCCCGTCGGCCTGGGCACCGCCTTCGGGCAGAGCGCCCCCCAGGATCGGCAGCGCCGCCGAGGTCAAGAGTCCTCCCACAGCACGGGCACGGTGAGCTGCTCGGCGAGGTCGGCGGCACGGCTCGGATCCATGGCGGCCAGCATCTTGCCCGCCTTGCCCCGGTTCATCCGGTCCAGGACCTCGACGGCCAGGTCGTCCTCGAGCTCGGAGACCACCGTGGCGGCCTGCTTGGAGCGCATGTTCTCCACCATCTTCACCAGGCCGTCGACGCGGGCCTCGCGCTCGGCGTCGCCCTGCTCGAGCAGCTCGCGCAGCTCCGCGCGGAGCGTGGCCAGCTCGTCCAAGCGGGCCTGCAGGTCGTCCTCGACGCGGCGCAGGTCGCCCTCGCGGGCCTCGATCGATCGAGCACGACGCTCCAGGGCTCGCTCCTTGGCCTTCAAGGCGTCGAGGACCTCGCGCATGCCGGGGCTGGTGGGATCCGGGCACTCCTGGAGCACGGGATCGTCAGCCGCCTCGGCGGTGCTGGACAGCGGCTCCCAGCCGGAGAAGAGGGCACCGGTGGTGATCACCGTCGCCAGGGTGAGGACACCGAGCAGTGCGGTCTTGCGCTGTCGCTGCATGCCGCCTCCCTTGGATCAGGCCGACCGGCGGAACCAGCTCTGGAGGCCGACTTCGTCGAGGATGCCGGTCTCCTTGCGCCGGGTCTCCAGCGCCTCCTGCTCGGCGCGGACCTCGGCGACGAGCTCGACCACGCGGGCCTCGCGCATCGCCTCCACCAGCTTCGCCTGCCGGCGCTCCACGTCCTGTTCCCGCTTCTCCAGTCGCGTGGCCTCGCGGCGCCTCGTCATCTCCATGCGGAGCTGGAAGGCGTGGTAGCGGGCGAGCTCGACCGGGTCGACGGACCCGGCCAGGGACCGCGCGTTGCGTGCGGCGTGCCGGTTCTGCTCCAGGCGTGCGGCCTGGGTCGCCTTGGCCCGCTCTGCCCGAGCCAGCTCCAGCCGGGCCGCCTTGCGCTCCCGGTCTCGAATGCGCTGAAGCTTGGCGAGAGAGTCGGCCATGGTCCGTCCTCGGGTGGTGCTGTCCCGATCGGACACGGGATCGGCACCTTGAGCCGAATGCTTGAACGCATGGGTCGGCCTGCTTCGTCGTGGCGGGCCGCAGAGCACCGCACTATGCTGCGCCGCCCCGGAGGTACCCCATGGGACTCGACTACCGCGTAAGCTGCTGCCCCGACGGACTGGTCACCGATCGCCGCCGTCGGATCAAGGTCCTCGACTGCACGATCCGCGACGGTGGGATCTGCAACCAGTGGCAATTCAGCCCCGACTTCGTGCGGCGGACCTTCAAGGCCCTGACCGCGTCCGGCGTGGAGTACATGGAGGTCGGCTACAAGACCAAGGCCGGCCTGTTCTCCCGCGACGAGAACGGCCCCTGGAAGTTCTGCACCGAAGACGACCTGGCCGGCGTGGTCGAGCCGGGGGCGATGAAGCTCTCGGCGATGCTCGACATCGGCCGCGTCGAGCTCGCCGACATCGGCCCGGCGAGCGAGAGCGCCCTCGACGTGATGCGGATCGCCACCTACCACCACCAGCTCGACCAGGCGCTGGAGCTGCTCGATCACTGCCTGGAGCAGGGCTACGAGACCTTCATGAACGTCATGGCGGTCTCCACCTGTGAGCCCGCCGAGGTCGACACCTTCCTGAAGCGCCTCGCCACCTCGGGCGTGCACAACGTGGCCATCGTGGACAGCTTCGGCTCGTTGTTCCCGTACCACGTGCGCTATCTCGTCCACAAGTACATGAACTACCTGGGCGAGGACATCAAGGTCGGGGTCCACTTCCACAACAACCAGCAGCAGGCCTTCGCCAACAGCATCGCCGCCATCGACGAGGGGGTCGACTTCGTCGACGCCACCGTGCACGGCATGGGCCGCGGCGCCGGCAACTGCCCGCTGGAGCTGCTGCTCTTCTACCTCGACAACCCCCGCTACGACGTGCAGCCGGTGCTCGACCTCGTCGAGGCCTTCGCCAACCGGCGAGACGACCTGCGCTGGGGCTACCACCTGCCCTACGCCATCACCGGCTTCTTCAACATCCATCCCAAGTCGGGCATCGCCCGGATGGGCGAGGAACGCCGCTACCAGGTCCTGGACATGTACCAGGCCCACGCCAAGCGCCTGGAAGGCGCCGCCAAGTAGCGCGGCTCCTCCGAGAGCTCGCGATGTCGTGTCCGGGTCGGCGGGTCCGGGACTGGTTCGCCTGGGAGCCGCCACCGGTGCTGCCCGTGCAGCCCGTGACCCTCCGGCGGGGGCAGTCCCTCGAGGTGGGGCAGCCCTTCACGGTGCTGTGCTGGAACCTCCAGTTCTGCGCGTCGCGCCGCCACGAGTTCTTCTACGACGGTGGCCGGGCGGTCCACGTCCCCAAGGCCGACGTCCGGAGGACCCTCGCGGCGATCACCAGCGTGCTCGCTGACGAGCGCCCGGACGTGGCCCTGCTCCAGGAGGTCGATCGGGACAGCGCCCGCACGGGTCGTGTCGACCAGCTCCAGCCGCTGCTGGAGGCCGGGGACTGGTGCGCCTGGGCGAGCACGCCCTACCACCAGGCCCGCTACGTGCCGGTGCCCTCCCATCGCCCGCTGGGACGGATCGGCATGCACCTGGCGGTGCTGAGCCGGTTCCCCCTGGGGCCGGGGCGGCGGATCGATCTCCCCCGACTCGACGAGCCGCGCTGGCGCCAGGCGCTGAACCTGAAGCGGGCGCTGCTGTCGATGCCCCTCGCGGTGGCGGGCGAGACCGCGCTCCGCCTGGGCTCTGTCCACCTCTCGGCCTTCTCCCGTGGGGACGGCACCCTGGCGCTGCAGACGGCTCGCCTGGCCGCCTGGATGCGGCGCCGACCCGACTTCCTCCTCGGCGGCGACTTCAACCTCCTCCCGCCCGGCGACGACCCCGCGCGCCTGGGGGTCGAGGTGGGGCACTACCCGGAGGGCAGTCCGCCTCTCCGGAGACTGCTCGACGCCTTCGACGACGTGTCGGGCCACCGCGTCGCAGATCCGGCCTGGCGGACGTACCTGCCCTTCGGCGCCACTTCGCCGGATCGGCGCCTCGACTACCTCTTCCACGGGACCCGGCTCGAGGTGCTGGAAGCATGCGTTCTTCGCCAACACGGCGAGCTGTCGGACCACCTGCCGGTCCGGGCACGGCTGCGCGTGAAGGGCGGCTTGGGACGGTGATTGCTGCGGGCTCCGACCCAGCGCTATATTGCGACCCCGGCTCTCCCCGTGGAATACCCCACCTCGACCTCTTCAAGGGACCTGCGATGCTGCGCAAGGCACTGTTCACCGTCCTGGCTCTCGTTCTGGTCGTGGTCGCCCCGTCCTGCCAGGACGAGAGCATCGACACGGATCAGCCCGAGTCCTCGGCCCTGACCTTCAGCATCGACCCGCCCGAGGGAGCCCTCGGGACCTCGATGCGGGTCACCGTCTCGGCTTCCCGGTCGGGCCTCAGCCTGGAGGAGACCTCGGTCGACTTCGGTGAGGGCATCACCGTGGAGTCGGTCACCGTCATCGACGGCTGGACCGCCTTCGCCGACATCGACATCGCGCTGGACGCCGAGACCGGCAAGCGCGACGTCACCCTCGCCATCGGCGAGACCGAGCACGTGCTGGCCAAGGCCTTCCGGGTCAACAGCAGCACGTTCTCGGTGACGCCGGACAACGCCCGGATCGGCGAGACCATCGACGTCGAGATCGTCGGGACCAACACCCAGTGGCTCGGTGGCCGGACCTGGATCAACTTCGGCGACGGCATCGACGTGCTCGAGCTGACGGTGCTCTCGGAGACCATCCTCGAGGCCACCATCGCCGTGCGGTCCGATGCCCACCCGGGCACCCGCGACGTCTTCACCGAGGACGGGCCCAAGGTCGTCACCGCCTACGACGTCTTCACGGTCGATCGGGTCGGGCTCGCCGCCACCTGGGACCCGGAGACGGCCGAGCAGGGCACCACGGTCGAGTACACCATCGTCGGGCGAGACACGAACTTCCAGGAGGACCTCACCGAGCTGACCTTCCTGACCGAAGGCCGCGAGGTCCTCGACATCGTCGTCGACGACGTCCACGTCATCGATGCCCAGAACATGTGGGGCCACATCACCCTGTCCAACGCCGCCGTTCTCGGCCTGCGGGACGTGCTCGTCGAGTCCGGCGACGAAGGCGTGCTCATCCCCGACGCCTTCGAGGTCGTGGGCGGAGACCTGGCCCTGGGTGACGTCGCCATCGGCCTCTCGTTCACGGTCACCCGCGGCATCGACAACGACACCGGCACCCTGTCCGAGCGGGTCTCGGCGGGGGCTTCCTTCGTCATCCCCCTCGATCCGCCCTGTGGTTCGTCGCCTCCGCCCGGCGACGGCCCGATGCCCTATGACCTCAACGGCGTCTTCCCGGTGCCCGATCCGGTCGAGTCCAACGACGACTGCCCGACCCCCCAGACCGTGTCCGCCGGCGACTTCGTCTGGCTGGAGTCCGACGCCAACACGGTCACGCTGACCAAGCAGATCGACGCCTCGACCGGCAGCATCTACTACATCGGCGAAGACCTCACGATGGCCGACTACGTGCCGGACCAGCTCTACGACCTCCACCTCCAGGGCGACCCCGACGGACTCCCCGAGGAGCTCCTGCCCGGTGTCCAGCCCACGGTCCCCGCCGACTGGGAGCTGCTGACGCCGGAGCTCTGGGGCAACTACACCCACGACCGGGCCCAGGACTTCGACTACACCTGGACCCCGGCCGAGACCTACCCCGACGCCATCTTCTACACCTCGATCAGCGGCACCCTCGTGGAGACGGGCAAGTCCGGCTTCGCCGGGTCCTTCCCCTGGGACGACGGCGTCCACACCTACACCGGTGAGGAGCTCTCCCAGCTCGAAGCCTCGCCGGTGAGCTTCACCGCCTACAGCTACATCGAGGGTCCCGAGTTCGGGCTCAAGGACTCCAAGTACCAGACCAACGTCGCGAAGTCGTACATCTACCTGTCGGCCTCCATGATCCTCGAGTAGACCGATGCTTCCCATCTGGCTGGCAGCCACCGGGCTCGCCTGCATCGAGACCACAGTGAACGTGCGCCCCATCGACACGGTGGCGGTCGTCGCCGGGGACTTCGACGACATCTCGGAGTCCCTCGGGCGCCAGCTCATCGATCACCAGACCTACGAGGGCTTCGTCTGCTGTGCGGCCTACGATCCGGACCTGGATCCCGACCTCATCGCGTTGAAGGCCGAGACCCTGTTCAGCGGGACCGGGGAGGACGGCGGCCGGGAGCTCTTCCTCTACGACGCCGTGATGATCAACTCCGGGACGCGGGGTCTGGGAGCCTGGGAGTACAATGGCGTCGAGCGCGACGACCACCTCGTGGCCGATCCGACGGTGGTGGCCAACGTCACCGAGTTCGCGGAGCGGGCCGGGCTCGTCTGGGCCAGCGACTGGACCTATGACCTCGTCGAGGCCGCCTTTCCCGATGAGATCGACTTCTACGGCGACGACCTGGTCCTCGACGACGCCCAGGTCGGCACCCTCGGTCGGGTCCAGGCCCGCGTGACCGACGCCGAGCTGGAGGACGCGCTCGGCACCGACCAGGTCTCCCTGGAGTTCAACTACAGCGACTGGACGGTGATCGAGAGCGTCGGCGAGGGCGTCGACGTGCTGCTGCGGGGAGACGCCGAGGTGAAGCTCTCGCAGAGCGAAGGCTTCGGCGTGGTCCAGGACGTGCCGCTCCTGGTCAGCTTCGACAAGGGCCAGGGGCAGGTCATCTTCAGCAGCTTCCACTGGAACGCCCAGAACGCCGACCTGGCGGACACCGTGCTGCTCTCGATCGCGCGCGGCCTGAGGGCTGGCACGGAGGACGACACCACGTCGCCCACCACCACGGAGACGCGATGACGTCGCTGACGGTCCTGCTGCCCCTGATCCTGGGCACGTCCTGCAACGAGTACACCTACACCGCTCGCACGCAGACGGACTACTTCATCCAGAACCAGCGCAACACGGTCGACATCGTGCTCGTGGTCGACAACTCCTGCTCGATGGTCGAGGAGCAGGACAAGCTGGCGTCCAACTTCAACAGCTTCATCCAGCACTTCGAGACCTCGGAGTCCGACTACCGCATCGCGGTCATCACCACGGACACCCTCGACGAGACCTACATGGGCCGTTTCGTCGGCGGGGACGACGAGCTCGTGCTGCTGGATCCCCAGGGCACGGAGCTGGACCGGGTGCTCTACGACCGGGACTGGGGTCTCGCCGAAGGCGTGGCGCTGTCGCTGGACCCCTCGATCACGGTGCCGAGCCAGAACGACGTCTCGAGCAACTGGTGTGCGGCGACGGAGGCCTTCGGCGACGGCGACCTCGGCACGCCCGGGGCGATCAACCCGACCTGTGGCGCCGAGGGCCCCTTGCCGACCGATGACTCCGGCCTCGACTCCGGCCCGGCCGGCGACTCCGGGCCCGCGGGAGACTCGGGCGGCGAAGCGGACACCGCCACCGACCCCGCCCCCCCCACCGCCTCCGCCGGCGACGGCCACGTCTCCCACGGCCACGATGCCGATGGCCATCAGGATGACGAGCACGA
>CAZCVP010000002.1:0-22751 GCA_964501915.1 uncultured Enterobacterales bacterium | reverse complement strand
TGCGCACCCCCTCCTCCGGCGACGTGATCTTCACCGAGTTCCTCGCCGATCCCGCGGCCAGCGACGACGACCTCGGAGAGTGGGTCGAGCTCACCAGCCTCGCGGACCACGACCTCGACCTGTCGGGCTGCGTGGTCGGCGACTATGGGCGCAACGGCTGGGTCTTCCCCGACGGCACCACCCTGCCGGCTGGCGGCACGGTCGTGCTGGCCCGCTCCACCGACACCGCCGCCAACGGCGGCGTGAACGCCGACTTCGCCACGACCTTCGGGATGACCCTGAACAACCAGGTCTTCGTGATCGACACCGAGACCGAGGGGGCCGAGGAGATCTTCGGCGAGATGGTCGCCGTGGGCACCACCGGCTCCGGCCTCGAGATGGGCCTCGAAGCGGCGTACCTGGCCTTCACCGAGCCGGCCCTGTCCGAGCACGCCGAGGACTTCATCCGGGAGGGGGCCAACCTCTCCTTCATCTTCGTCAGCGACGAGGACGACAGCTCCCCCAACCCGGTCGACCACTACCTGCGCTTCATGACCGAGCTGAAGGGAGAGGCCGCCTACCGGGACCACTCGCTGATGAGCATCTCCTCGGTGGTCGGCGACAAGCCGCCGGAGTTCGACGGGGACCCGGCCTGTGCCTCCGAGCACGGCCTGGGCTGGTACGGCAAGCGCTACGTCGACCTCACGACCCGCACCGAAGGCCTGCTCGAGTCCATCTGCGACGACGACTTCTCGCCGCTGGTCAGCCGCCTGGGCCTCACCCTGTCCGGGCTCCTGGTGGAGTTCGAGCTCTCGGAGTCCTGCAACGACTCCACCCTGGAGGTCTCGCTCTACGAGACCGCCGACGACGCCTCCTTCGTCCGGACCCTGGAGCGGGACGTGGACTTCGAGTATGTGCTCGAGCGCAACACCATCCGCTTCGAGGAGGACCAGGTGCCACCGGCCTCCTGGTACATCAAGGTCGAGTACACGCCGCTGGCCGCTGGAGCCGTGATCGAAGAAGAGGAGACCCAGTGACCGCCGCCCTGCTCCTCTCCCTGTTGGCCTGTGGCGGCGACTCCGAGTGCTCCGCCGAGGTCGAGTGCAGCTTCGGCACGGTCTGTGTCGAGGGCCAGTGCATCACCAAGGCCTGTGCGACCTCGGCCCAGTGTCCGATGGAGACCACCTGCGACGCCGGCCGCTGCGTCGATGGCTGCGCCGAGGACGTGGACTGCTACCCGGGCGACGCCTGCTCGGAGACCGGAAGCTGCGAGCCGGCCGCCTGCCGGGACACGCGGCTGGACTGCGGCTTCGGCCAGTTCTGCAACGAGTTCACCGGGAGCTGCTACGACGCGGGCGGCTACTACTGCAAGCCCTGCAACGACGACAACGACTGCGGCGGCAACGGCAACTACTGCACCGGCAGCGGCTACTGTGGCGTGACCTGCGAGTCCGACAACGACTGCCCGTCCGGCTACCAGTGCTACCCGTTCGTCGACCTGGCCGGCGACGTGCAGTTCTACCAGTGCTACACCGCCTGCTGGGTCTACGCCGACGAGGGGGGCGGGACCACCTCACCCGCCGGCCCCATCGAGCCCGTCCCACCGCCCGAGTGTGAGCTGGTGGTGGAGACCGCGGGATGACCGCCTTCCTCCTGCTCACCGTCCTGGCCTGCGGCGACGACACCGACGACACCGCCACCGTCCCGCTGCTCGGTCCGGTCCTGAGCCACGCCCCCCCCGAGGGCCCCTTCGTGGCCGGGGACACCATCTCCCTGGAGGTCGAGGCCAGCGACGACGACGGTGTGGACGTCGTGGACCTGGTCTACCGGGCCAGCGAGGGGGACTACTGGGAGACCGTGGAGATGGCGCCGGGCTCCGGCGAGATCTGGACGATGGACGTGCCCTCCGGAGACGTCGCCGCCCCCGGGGTGGAGTACTACTTCCGGGCCACCGACGCGGTGGGCATCACCTCCTTCCTGCCCCTGGGCAACGCGTCGGACCCCTACGAGCTGACCGTCGCCGACAAGGGGTTGCTGCTCCCCTTCGCCGAGGACTTCGAGGACTACACGCCCGGCTACGGGCCGCTCTACTCGATCGGCTGGGCCAGCGTGGGCAGCGGTTTTGGTGGCTACCCCTTCGAGATCACCGAGGCCCAGGCCCAGGATGGCGTGGCCAGCGTGTTCCACCCGCGCGGCTACGAGGGCATGTCCTCGCTGGACGACTGGCTGCTGGCGCCGGCGCTGGACTTCACCGGAGTCGACCGGATCCAGCTCACGTGGTGGGAGCAGGGCCGCTCGGTCGAGCTGTCCGACCACAGCCTCTGGCTGAGCACCAGCGATCGGGACCCCCGCAACGGCACCCACGTGGAGGTCGCCACCCTGTCGGCCCCCACGGAGGACTGGACGCGCTCCGAGGTGATCGATCTCACCGCCTGGGCCGACGAGCCCGTGGTCCACCTCGCCTGGCACTATGTCGGGACCTATGCCGATGACTGGTACCTCGACGCCGTCTCGGTCAAGGAGATGACCTGCGATCCCGAGCTCACGGTGAGCTGGGACCGTGAGGAAGTGAGCCCCGGCGAGCAGGTCGGCATCGCGGTCGAGGTCGCCAACCGCATCGACGTGGCCTGCGCCGATCTCACCGCGACCCTGACCTTCCCCGACGGCGGGGCGACCACCGACGACGCCACCCTCAGCCTGGGCGACCTGGAGTCCGAAGGCGAGCTCTCGGGGCTGTACGGTGTGAGCATCGACGTCGACTGGCCGGACAACAGCTACCTGCCTGTCGAGCTCGACCTGACGGACGGCACCGACACCTGGCTCCTTCGAGAGAAGCTGGTGGTCGGCCAGACCTCCGAGGTCCGCCTGGACTTCGAGATGACCTCCGAAGGCCTGGTGCAGGTGGTCTTCGGCGCCGGCGACCCCGACAGTCCGACCTGGGAGTCCGACCCGGTCGCCGAGACCGTCTCCGCGGGCACGACCGCCTGGTCCCTGGACGTGACGGACCAGCACGCCCTGCTCCCGCCGGGCCCCGGCACGGAGCGCTGGTTCGCCCGACTCGACACCGGGGGAACCGGAGCCGTGACCGCGTTCGAGGTCGACTACGGTGGAGAGACCTCCGCCGCGTCGGTCCTGCCGAGCTGGTGGGGCACCGAGGACCACGTGGTCTATGTGCCCGAGCCGCCGGATCCGGAGATCCTCTCGCTCACCACGAGCCCGTCCACCCTCGAGCCCGGTGACCTCGTCGTCATCGACCTCGGCCTGCGCAACCAGGGCTCGCACACCGTCGGCGGCGTCCAGGCCACCCTGAGCAGCACCGACGACGACGTCACCATCCACACCGTCGATCCCGTGCAGGTCACCGCCGGTGTCTGGGGCGAGGGCGTCACGAAGGACCTCGACGACGCCTTCTCGTTCACCGTGTCCGAGGGGCACGTCGACTCGAGCGACCTGCCCTTCGAGCTGACCCTGACCGATGGGGTCGAGTCCTGGGTGCTGCCCTTCGAACTCTCGGTGCCCTGGCCGGTCATCAAGGTCACCTCCGTGGAGATCGACGACGAGGACGGCGGCAATGGAGACGGCCTGCTGGACCCGGGGGAGTCGGCCACGCTGGAGGTGGAGCTCACCAACGTCGGCGACGTCAGCGCCGATGGCTTCGTGACGGCCGTGCTGGTCGACGAGGTCGCCTCCACGGCCACCTTCACCCTGGACGTGGACACCGACGAGCTGAGCACGCTCACCGTCGGCAGCTCGCGGGAGGCGAAGTTCGAGGTCACGGTCTCTGCGGGAGCCACGCCCGGCCAGACCCTCGTGCTGCGCGTGGACGCCACCGACGACCACGAGACCTACCAGGCCCCCTTCTCGATCACCCTCGGCGAGCCCCCCTGGCTGAGCATCTCGTCGACGGACGACGACATCGGCGATGCCAACGGCTACACCCTCGACCTGGTCAACGTCCAGTACCGGTCCGACGGCGAGACCCTCGAGCTGCTCTTCCAGGCCGCCGAGCCGTTCGACACCTCGACGGCCTTCGTCGAGATGTGGGCCATCTCGACCGGGCTGAGCTACCGCTACTACCGCCTGGTCCTCCAGTCCGGGGCCGCCACGCTGCAGGGCTATGACTCGGGCTTCGTCGAGCTGGGAGAGCCGAGCGTCGACTATCCGTCTTCGACAGAGGTCAAGCTCTCCTGGCCCGTGTCCGAGATGGAGGACGACTCGATCAGCTCGCTGAGGGTGGGCTTCGGGGCGGGCTGGTGCGCTGCCGAGACGTCGAACTACTGCGACCACTTCCCCGATGGCTGGGGCTACTACTACACCAGCTACACCGACGCCCGGTTCTTCACGCTGGAGTGGTAGATGACCGCGCTGAGGCCGCCGACCCCCGCCGCGAGGCCGAGGGCGGCCCAGGCCACGACGTCGGTGGGGTCGAGCACGTAGCGGTGGAAGGTGCGTCCCAGGGCCAGGCCGAGCAGCAGGCTCGCCAGCCAGGTCCTGCGGGCCGAGTAGCGGCGCCCCAGGGCGTGCACCGCGACGTACTCCAGCAGGGGAGGGGTCCAGAGGACGACCAGCTCGGGCACGCTGGCCTGCGGCAGCGCGGCGACCACGCTGGTCACCAGCGTCGCGAAGGCCACGGGCCAGCAGCCGAGGCAGCGGCGGCACAGCGCCACGCCGGCGATGGACGTGCAGCGCTCGGCCTCCTCGGGCGGGTGGTGGGCCAGCCAGATCGTCCATCGCATGGCTCACCGTGTAGCCTGCTCGTCGCGGTGCTGGCGGGCGTCGGCCTCTGCGGCTGCGGTGTCTTCGGCTTCGACACCGGGCTCGCGACGGAGGACGACTCCGGCGGACCCCGGGGACCGATCGGCGTGCAGTCGCTCACTCCGACCGAGGGACCGCCGTCGGGTGGCACCTCGGTCACCGTGGAGGGCTGGGGCTTCGGAGACGACCCGGCGGTGGGGTTTGGCGGCAAGGCCGTCGAGGCCACCTCGGTCAGCGACGGGGTGCTGACCTTTCGGACTCCGGGCGGCGAGGAGGGCCCGGTCGACCTGAGCGTGAGCAGCGAGGCGGGCTTCGCGGTCGTCGAGGACGCCTTCACCTACGTCGAGGGCAGCACCACCACCGACACCGGTGAGCCCCACACGGACGGCCGAGCCGCGGTCGTGCAGATCAACTACCTCTACAACCTCTGCCCGAGCTGCTGGGTCCCGCCGCTGGACTCGGAGGAGGCTTCGGCGATGGCGGGCTTCTTCGAGCCCAAGGACGTCGAGTTCCTGGACCACCTGCCGACACCGGGGAGCTGCACCTCGAACCTCGTGAACTCCGATCCGCCCCTGGAGATGCTGGACGGGGGCGAGTTCGTCTACCTGACCTCCGGCAGCCGCTCCATCTCGCTGGCCAAGACCGTGGACCAGGGGGAAATCACCTACGAGGCCTCCACCGCCGCTGGCAGCATGTCCGCCGCCTCCATCGCCCACTCGGCGGGCTACGACCTCGCCGCGCTGGGGGGCACGGACCTCGAGAGCTTCGAGATCGAGGACGCCGTCTACACGGCCCAGTTCTTCGACAGCCTCCTGCCCGACACCGCGGGGCAGTTCGAGTACCGCCTCAGCCGGCAGTCGGCGACGACCTGGACCTGGTCTCCGGCGGGGACCGGGACGAACCAGTTCCTGATCATGTACGAGTTCTACAACCCCAACACCGGTGCCCTGCGGAGCTACGCGGTCTGCAATGGCTGGGACAACGGCTCGATGACCGTGGCGGCGAGCGCCGTGACCGGCCAGTCCAAGGACCTCGTCGTGATCAACTTCCTCCGCTACGAGGACGGGACCTTCACCACCCCCTGGAACGGCGCGGAGGGCGTGTTCCTCGGCGTGACCGGGGTCCGCGGGACGGCGACCGTGCGCTGAGCCGGGTGCATGGCGGGTCCTCCGATGTCGTAGGATGATGGGACCAGGGACCCGCCTTCCATGCGTGTGCTCATCCTCGACAGCGATCCGGACCTGGGCCGGATCCTCGGCAACGTGCTCACGGGCGCCGACGTCCAGATCGGGTCCTGGACCCGCCCGGGGCCTGCCCTCGCCGCCCTCTCCGGTGGGCGGCCCGACGTGGTGGTCGTCGACCTGGACCTGCCGGGCAAGGCGGGCCTGGCCTTCCTGTCCGAGCTCGGTGAGCGCCAGGAGGCCAGAGCGAGTCACGTGCTCCTCAAGTCGGTCTTCTACACCGAGGAGGACGAATTCGTCCGCCGGGCCATTCGGTTGCGCCGGGGCGCCCACTTCGTCAAGGGTCCGATCTCGCTGCTCGACCTCTCGGACTTCATCCGCCGCCTCGCCAGCACCCCCCAGGAGAGCAGCGCCGCCGACACGCGCTCGGTCTGGTCCCAGTCCTCACGCGATCTCGGGGCCTCCGCCTCGGGACGCGCTCCTTCGTCGAGCCCAGGCAGGTCGAGCTCCAGTCGTCGGGCCGGTCGACGGCGCCAGGTGATGGCCCGAGCCCTGAGGGGCAAGACGGCTCGCCAGCGGGACCAGGGACCCCCGAACTTCGACCGGCTCGCGGCCCAGCTCTCCAAGGAGGTCGAGCGCCTGGCCAAGGCCGACGACTACACGGTCCTCGGCATCCCGCGGACCTCGGCGATGGACCTCGTGGACAAGGCCGAGGCCCGTCTGCTCCAGCGCTATGGAGACCTCCTCCAGGAGAGGGACGCTCCGGAGCGGCTGAAGGAGCACGCGGGCAAGCTGCTGACCTGGGTGAGGGAGGCCGCGGATCGGCTCCGGGCCCAGGGCGTCGTGGCCGAGTCGGCGCCGGTCCCGGTGCCGACCGCCGCCAACGAACCGCGACCGGAGGACCCGGTCCAGAGGTCGATCGAGGCGGCCAAGGAAGCCCTGGGCAAGGGCAGGGCCTCCTTCGCCGTGGGCCTGCTGCGGCGGGCACGAGACGAGGCCTTGGACAACCCGGACGTCTTGATCTGGCTGGGATGGGCGCTCTACAAGGACGAGACGCGCCCGTCCGACGACGGCCTGCGCGATGCCCTGGCGATGCTGCAGCTCGGGGACTCCTTCGCGCCCGAACACCCGGAGGGTCAGCGGTTCCTGGCCGAGGCGGAGGCGGCGAGCGGTGACCTCACCGGGGCGCTGCAGCGTCTCTCCCTGCGGCTGGGTCGGCACCCGGACGACATGCTCGCCCGCCGGCTGAAGGAGAGGCTCGAAGAGGAGCTCGTCGGTGCCGGGATCGAACCCGCACCGACCGAGGAGGAGGCCCCCGCTCCCCCGGTCCCGGAAGAGGAGGTCCCTGAGCAGCAGTTCGACGTGTCCATCGAGGACGAGGAAGACGAGGACTCCCTGTCCCTCTCCTCCGACCTGTCGGACCTGGATCTCAGCGATCTCGAGGACACCGGGACCAACCCGTCCGACTTCGACCTCGAGGCCAGCGACGTCGTCCTCTCCAACATCGAAGACGACGACGAGAACGAGGACTCCGAGTTCACCTGGAGCTGATCGGTCCGCTGACCCGCAGCGTCAGTCCACCTTCTTGGGGATCCCGCGGAGCTGGAGCAGGTCGATGTTGGCCTCGGTGAAGCCCGGGGTCTGCATCTCGACCTCGACACCGTCGGACCAGAGGAGCTGGAGCTCCGGGTCTTCCGCGGACAGCTCGGAGAACATCGTCGCCGTCATCATGCGCGGCACGCCCTCCTCGTCTTCTGGATCCGGGGACAGGGTGCCTACGAAGACCGAGTCGTAGGGGGGGATGACGCCCTCGATCGGGATCTGGACCTCTTCGAGGACCCGATCGTTCTTGTCCTTGATGGTCGCGAGCAGGATGATGTCGGTCATCCCGAACTTGGCCTTGTTCTGGAGCAGGAACTGGAAGATGGTCAGGTTCCGGTTCTGCTGGTCGAGCTGGAGCCAGCTCGAGTTCTTCACGAAGACGTAGCGGTCGGGGTTGTAGAGGGGGTCGTAGTTCTCCTGGTCCCGCTTGTCGGCGAACTGGTAGACCGGCACCACGTGATCGACCTGGACGTAGCCCTCCTGTCCGGACTCGGTGCGCACCTGGTACCAGGCGCCCTGCTTGCCGAGCAGCAGCAGGGTCGAGTCCTTCACCAGGGAGCTGATCCGGCTGCCCTTGGGGGAGTCCAGCAGCGGTGCCTGCGGCTCGGTGACGAACATGTCGGTCATCTCGAAGCGGTTCAGCAGCTTCAAGTCGTCGTAGTCGGGCAGGCCCTCGTTGTAGGCCTTGAAGAGCCCGAGGCCGCCCACGGCCAGGATGGCCACCAGGACGAGCATCATCACGGCTCGGCCGCCGCCACGCTTGGGCCGCCAGTCGTCGTCGACGTCACCGGAGGGCCGGCCCTCCTTCAGCAGACCCTTCAGCTCCGGGATCTCGGCGGCGTAGAGCCACTCCGAAGCCCCCGGGGGCTGGATCATGTCGGACGAGAGGATCGTGCCGTCCACCGCGAGCTGCTTCAGCTCCGACAGATCGCGGGCGGCGAACTGGCGGTCCCCCTGAGAGATGAGCCATCGTGCCATCGTCGGAATGCCTCCGGCCTGCCTCGATGGGCAGCGAACTGACCCGCGGATGTATCACAGCTCGCTGGTTCCAAGCTGTGAGCGCCGTCCCGTTGACCCATCGTTGACCGCCCGTTACCCCCGCCACCGCCGGAGATTGGATGCCGTTCACGCCGCTGAAGCTGCTCCTCGTCTATGACAACCAGCGGGGCTACTGCGGTCGCGTGGTCTCGCGGATGCGAGAGATGCTCGAGCACCGTGCCTTCACCGTCGACACCCTGGTGCTCGACGGCCAGGCTCCCGTCGTCGACCTCGCGTCCTACGACGGGCTGGTGCTCGGCACACCGGCCTCCGGGCTCTCACCGGACGGCCCCACCGACCGGGTCGAGGCCTTCCTGGAGCTGCTCGAGGACCTCGACGAGGTCCGCACAGCCATCTTCTGCGTCTACGACCTGCGTCCAGGGACCTGCCTCGAGACCTTCGCGGAGCGGGTCCTGGATCTCGGCGGCGAGGTCATCGCCGGCCACGCCTACTCCCTGTGGCGGCCGGCCCTCCGTGAGCACGTGATCCCCGCGGAGTGCATGGTCCGCATCCGGTGACGGAGCTGCTGGAGCGGGTCGGACGGGTCCTCGGTGCGTCGATCGTCGGGCACAGCCGGATGGCGGGCGGGGACATCAACCAGGCCGCCTGCCTGGAGACCGACCAGGGGCGGGTCTTCCTGAAGTTCCACCGCGCTGCCCCGGCGGGCATGTTCGTGGCGGAGGCCGAGGGGCTCGTGGCGCTGGCAGCGGCCGGGGGCCCCCGGGTGCCGGAGGTGCTGGGGGTCGGGGAGGACTTCCTGGCCCTGGAGTGGCTGGAGCCGGCCCGCGGCCAGGGCCGTGACCTGGGCCTCGCCCTGGCGCGGCTGCATCGGGCCGGACCCGGCCCCCACGGCTTCGCGGGGGACAACTGGGTCGGGACACTGGAGCAGCACAACAGCCCCCGGGAGAGCTGGGTCGACTTCTGGCGCGAGGCCCGGCTGGGGGCTCAGCGGGACCTCGCCGCCCGGAGCGGAGCGCTCCGAGGTGGCTCGCTGCGGAGACTGGACCACCTGCTCGAGCGGCTCGACCGCTGGCTGCCGGCCGAACCGCCCCTGGCCTTGCTGCACGGGGACCTCTGGGGAGGCAACTGGATGCCGACCACCGGTGGACCCGCCATCTACGACCCCGCCGCCTACCGGGGTGACCGGGAGGTCGACCTGGCCATGATGGCGCTCTTCGGTGGCTTCCCCCGAGAGACCTGGGCGAGCTACCAGGAGGCCCTGCCGCTGGAGGACGGTGCGACGGAGCGACGGGGGCTCTACCAGCTCTACCCGCTGCTGGTCCACGTGAACCTGTTCGGCGGGGGCTATGGGGGCCAGGTGGACGGCGTGGTGCGGCGCTACGTGGGTTGAACCGGCGCGAAGAGCGCGGCGGCACCCAGGGCCACGGCCGGGTCCTGCCAGAAGCGGGGCAGCCGCGGATCGATGCGTGCCAGGGTGGTCAGGACCTGCTGGTTGGCGATGAAGAGCTCCACGGCCGTCAGCCCCAGCAGCACATCGGCGTGCTCGATGTCCCGGCCTTCGGCGGCGGCGCGGGCGAAGTAGAGCACCGCGTCCGCGTGGAGCAGCAGGCGGGTCACGCCCGCCGCGAAGTGTGGGGTGTCCTTCAGCGGCGAGCGGCCCCGAAGCCTGGCTCGCAGCCAGCCCAGCAGGGTGCGGTGGGACGCGGCGTCGAGGTGACCGGGGTGGTGGAAGACCGAGGCCATGTCCACGGACAGGCCGGTGAGGCGGCTGGTGTAGCGGTGGCGGAAGCCGAGCAGCCGCGGCAGGGTCCAGACCCCCTTCACGCGGTCCCAGAGGCTGCTGGCGTCGATCACGTCGGAGTAGAGGGAGAGCGCGAAGGCGTAGCGCAGCGGGGCCGAAGCCTGGGCCGGGGACTCCGGGCGGCGAGGCGGCACGGCGGGGACCTCCTCGCGCTGCGCCGCGAAGCAGGCCAGGGTCGACAGGGCGCCGAAGAAGCCGTCGCCCAGCGAAGCCACCAGGGCCTCCACCCGCTCGGCCAGCTCCTCGCTGCCGAGGACCCGACCGGGGGCGACCGGGTAGCCGATGTCCGCGTCGGGCCGGGTGGCGTCCAGCTCGGAGGCGAAGGTGGCGGCGAGCTCATCGCCCTGCTCGCCGAGGGGAGGGCCGTGCCCCTCCTGGATCGCCTTGCACCCGTAGTTGGCGCTGACCCAGACACGCTCCGCGGACTGGACGCTCAGCATCGGGAAGCGCTGGCACATCCCGGGCTTGGACTCCGCGCCCCAGTGACGGTGGAGGTCACAGAGCCTGTCCTCGCCGAGCAGGACGCAGTGGGTCGCACCGGGGTCCCGGCGGAAGGCCCAGAGCCCGCCGGGGGCCTGGACGAAGAGCCCGCTCGGGTCCCGTCCGATCTCCGCCCAGGGACGAGCTTCGAGCTCGAGCTTCTTCTCCTCGGGCATCAGGATCTGCCAGGCCGAGGTACAGCAGCGGGCGCAGGCGGAGCAGGAGAACCGGATCTCGGGATCGATCTCGAGTCGGTCTCGCTGGCCCGGATCGGGCATCGGACTAGCTGAGACTCATCGCCTGGGCGAGGGAGACGCCCGCGGGCGTGAGCACCCCGAGGGTGATGTCCCCGATGGTCATCACGGCGAGCTTGTGCTCGCCGCCCACGAGCACGGTCTGGCCCAGGCCTCCCAGGCGGAAGGTCTCGGAGGCCACGTCGAGACCGATGCGCAGGGAGCGCGTGGTGCTGGCCAGGTTGTCGAAGTCGGGCACGAAGCCCTCTTTTTCGACGACGCTGTCGCCCTGGCAGGCGAAGGCTGCGGTGACCCCCTCCAGGCGCCCGAGCTGTTGGACGACCTGGATGACCCCCTCGCTCAGCTCGGCCGCCACCTGCTCGCGGTCCTGCTCACTGGAGTTCTCGCCGACCATGACGGCGTGGCGCCGGGATGCTTCCCGCAGATCATCGAGGGCTTCGGCCAGCCAGCTCATGGAGGGTCCTCCCAGCTCGAAGCTTACTGGATCTCGATCTCGACCCGGCGGTTCTGGCGACGGCCAGACGCGGTGTCGTTGGACGCGATGGGCTCTGTGTCGCCTGCGCTGGCCACCTTGATCCGCCAGCGAGGCACGCCCGCGTCGGCCAGCATGTCGCGCACGGCCCTCGCGCGCTCGTAGCCCAGGTGGACGTTGTAGGCGGGGTGGCCCAGGCTGCAGGTGTGCCCCTCGACCACGATGGTCCCTTCGCTCCGACGGAGCTGGGCCACCAGGCTGGAGAGGGCGGCGCTGGAGACCACGACGGGGGTGGAGTCGTCGTAGTCGAAGGCCACCGGCGCCGGGGAGGCCGAGGAGCTGGCCGCGGCGCGGCGGGCCTCGGCCTTGCGGGCGGCTTCGGCTTCGGCCTTGCGGGCGGCCTCGGCCTCGGCCTTGCGGGCCGCTTCGGCTTCGGCCTTGCGGGCGGCCTCGGCCTTGCGGGCGGCTTCGGCCTCGGCCTTGCGGGCGGCCTCGGCCTCGGCCTTGCGGGCGGCCTCGGCTTCGGCGGCTGCCTGGGCCTCGGCCTCCGCCTCGCGGGCGGCCTCGGCAGCGGCCTGGGCCTCGGCCTCCGCCTTGCGGGCGGCCTCGGCTTCGGCGGCTGCCTGGGCCTCGGCCTCCGCCTCCGCAGCGGCCGGGTCTTCCGTCGCGGCCTCGGCGGCCGGGTCGGCCTCCGGTGCCGCGGCGTCCTCGGCGTCGGCCACCGCCGCCGGCTCGGGCGTGGTCGGAACCAGGGGCTCGGTGACGGTGGGCGGTGGCGTGTCCGCGTCGCCGCCGAGCTGGGTCACCCCGAAGCCGGCGATGGCCAGCAGGGCGATGAGCGCGGCCACCAGGGGTACCTTGGAGCCCCCCTTGGGCGCGGCGTCGTGGTAGTCCTCCCGCGGCGGCGGCTGGGGCTTGGGTGGCTCGAGCTGGACCCGGGCTTGGACGTGTCCGGCGTCCGTGCTCTGGAGCTTGGCCGAGGTGGGCTCGATCATGAGCTGGATGTTGGAGTCTTCCGAGTCCTCCTGGGGGGTCGTGGTCTGGGCGAGCTGGCGGGTCGACTGGGCGACCTTGGGCACCCCGGGGGCGGTGGGGCTGTCGTCCCAGTCGGAGGGGCTGCCCGGAGAGGGCCGGACATTCGTGGTGTCCTCGTCGTCGAATTCTCCCGTGTCCACGGCCGGCGGACCGCCGACTCGGACCTGTGCGGGGCGCTGGTTGCCCTCGCGCTTGGGAGGGAAGAGGCCGTCCAGGCCATCTGGGTCAACGGGCTTGCTCATCTTGGGCCTCAGGCTGGCGAGCGGCTGGATGATACCGCGCTCGGATCCCCGCTTCCGATCACCCCAGGAGGCGGGCGAGGACAACACCGGTGGCCGTGGGCTGCGTGGCGACGAACTCCGGGGTGCCCGACGCGACGAGCCGGCCGCCGCCGACACCGCCCTCGGGTCCGAGGTCGACCACGTGGTCGGCGTTCTTGACCACGTCGGGGTTGTGCTCGATGACGATCACCGTGGCACCGCCGTCCACGAGTCGCTGGAGCACGGCCACCAGGCGCTCGGTGTCGGCGAAGTGCAGGCCGGTGGTCGGCTCGTCGAGCACGAACACCGTGCCCTTGCCCCGGGCGTGGAGCTCGTTGGCGAGCTTCACCCGCTGGGCCTCGCCGCCGGAGAGGGTGGTGGCCGCCTGCCCGAGGCGGAGGTAGCCCAGCCCCACGTCCTCCAGCGCCCTCAGGCGACTCGAGATGCGGCGGTGGGCACCGAAGTGCTCCAGGGCCTCGCTCACCCTCAGGTCGAGCACGTCGGCGATGGTCAGTCCTCGCCAGCGGGCAGCCAGGGTCGACGCGTCGTACCGGCGGCCGCGGCAGTGCTCGCAGGTCACCCACACGTCCGAGAGGAAGTGCATCTCGACCAGCACGGCGCCTCGGCCCTCGCAGTGGGGACACCTGCCTTCCGGGTGGTTGAAGGAGAAGCGGAAGGGCTTCCAGCCCCGCTCCCTGGCCATCCGCGTGGAGGCGAAGAGCTGGCGGAGCGGGTCCATCACCTTGGTGTAGGTGGCGGGCGTGCTGCGCGGCGTGCGCCCGATGGGCCGCTGGTTCACGACCACGAGTCGCCGCAGACCCTCCGGGTCGTCGACGGCGACGGACTCGCAGGCCGGCGGGGCCGACTCGGGCTTGAGCTCGTGGCGCAGGGCCGGCACCAGCACGTCCATGAAGAGCGTCGACTTGCCGGAGCCGCTGACGCCGGTCACCACGGTGAGCACGCCGGTGGGTACCCCCACGTCGAGGCCGTCGAGGTTGTGCAGCGTGACGCCCCGCAGCCGGATCCAGCCCCGCGGGCTGCGCCGCTCGGCGCGCGCGGGGATGGCCAGGCGTCCGCTGAGGTAGGCGCCGGTCAGCGAGGCCGGATCGGCGGCGATCTGCTGCGGCGTGCCGTGGGCGATGACCTGCCCGCCCTGCTCCCCGGCGCCGGGCCCCAGGTCGAAGACCTGGTCGGCGGCCCAGATGGTGTCCTCGTCGTGCTCGACCACGACGACGGTGTTGCCGAGATCCCGAAGCCCGGTGAGGGTGCCCAGCAGCCGCGCCGTGTCCCGGGGGTGGAGGCCGATGGTCGGCTCGTCGAGCACGTAGATGCAGCCGGTGAGCCCGCTGCCGAGCTGAGAGGCGAGCCGGATGCGCTGGGCCTCCCCGCCTGAGAGGCTGGCCGAGGGCCGGTCCAGGTGGAGGTAGCCCAGGCCGACGTCCCGCAGGAAGCGCAGCCGCGAGACCACCTCGCGGCGGGCCTGGTCGGCGATGCGCGCCTCGGCCTCGGGCAGCTCCAGGCCCTCCCAGAACGCCAGCATCTCGAGCACCGAGAGGGTCTGGTGGGTGTGGATGTCCTGGCCCCCGAGGGTGACGGCGAGGGACTCCGGGCGCAGTCGGCCACCGTGACAGGCGGGGCAGGTCTGCTCCCGCCGCAGCCAGTCCAGGCTGCCCTGCCACCCCTCGAGGACGGACACGAGCCCCTCCCACACCACCGTCTCCTGGACGTTGCGGGTGGTGCGGCCCCAGGACTTGGACCAGCGGACCTGGAGCTCCACCCCCGGGAGCCCCCGCCAGACGGCCTCGAGCTGGGCCTCGCTCCAGCTCTGGACCGGGGACTGCGGGTCGAGGCCCAGGTGGGCGAAGAGCCCCGCCAGCCGTCCCTGGATGCGGGCCGAGCGGTTGACGACCGAGGCCACGCGGCCGTCCATGGCGGCCGCCAGGGGCTTGGAGCGCTCGGGGATCACCCGCGTCGGGTCGAGGGCGGTGAGGCGACCGAGGCCGTCGCAGGCCGGGCAGGCTCCGGCGTGGCTGTTGAAGGAGAAGTGCCGGGGCGTGAAGGCCTCGGGCAGGACCCGGCCGTGCTCGATGCAGGCGGGCAGGAGGGTGAGGGCGATGGCCGGTCCGCCGGCGGGGACGAAGGCCGCGCTGCCGTCGCCCCAGGCATAGGCGGTCTGCAGACCCTCCGAGAGGCGCTGGGTCGAGGTGGCACCCGGGCGGACCCGGTCGACGACCAGCTCGGCGCCCCGAGCGAGGAGGCCCTCGGCCTCCGGGTCCTCGAGGAGGACCTCGGTGGGGGCGGGTCCGCCGCGGTCCAGGAGCCGCACGAAGCCCTCGCGCCCGAGCTCCTCGACGGTGTGGGACTCGGGGCGGAGCTGGGTGATCAGCCAGCCCCGCCCGGGCGCCAGCCCGACGAGGTACCGCGCACCGCCGCTGGGGCTCCAGCCGACCACCTCGCGGCCGCAGTGGGGACAGTGGGGCTCGCCGATGCGTGCCCAGAGCAGGCGCAGGTAGTCCTGGATCTCGGTGGTGGTGGCCACGGTCGATCGCGGGCTGCGGCTGGCCGCCTTCTGCTGGATGGCGATCGCCGGGGCCAGGCCCTCGACGCGCTCCACCGGGGCCCGGTCGAGCCGACCCAGGAAGCGCCGGGCGTAGGTGGACAGGCACTCCACGTAGCGCCGCTGGCCCTCGGCGAACAGCGTGTCGAAGGCGAGCGAGGTCTTGCCGGAGCCGCTGACCCCCGTGATCACCGTCAGCGAGCCCTGGGGGATGCGGACGTCGATCCCCTTGAGGTTGTGGCAGGTGGCGCCCTCGACGACCAGGTCCGTCTCCCGGGCTCGCCGGCGTCGGCGACGTCGCTGGAGGGTGTGGCCCGGGCCGCCGAACTCAAGCATCGCCGCCAGGACCTGGCCGGTCGGGGTGTCGAGGGTCGCGAGCTGCTCCGGTGTGCCCTCTCCGACGATGAGTCCCCCGCCGTCCCCCCCTTCGGGCCCGAGATCGATCAGGTGATCGGCCACCTTGATCACGTCGGAGTTGTGCTCGATCACGAGCACGGTGTTGCCCCCGTCGACCAGCCGCCCGAGCGCACCCAGGAGCGACTTCACGTCGTGGGCGTGCAGGCCGGTGGTGGGCTCGTCGAGCAGGTAGAGGGTGTGGCCCGTGGCCGGGCGCTTGAGCTCGCTGGAGAGCTTGATGCGCTGGGCCTCTCCGCCGGACAGGGTGGTGCTGGGCTGTCCCAGCTTCACGTAGCCCATGCCCACGGTCACCAGGGTGTCGAGGGTCCGGGCGAGGCGGCGGTGGTTGCGGAAGAAGTCCGCGGCCTCGGCGATGGACATCCCCAGCACGTCGGTGATGGTGTGGCCGCGGTAGCGGATCTCCAGGGTCTCGTCGTTGAAGCGCCGGCCCTGGCAGGTCGTGCAGGTCACCTCGACGTCGGCGAGGAACTGCATCTCCACGGTCTTCACGCCGGCGCCGCTGCACTCCTCGCAGCGTCCACCGGCTACGTTGAAGGAGAAGCGGCCGGGCTTGTAGCCCCGGGCCCGGGACTCCGGGAGCCGGGCGAAGAGCGCCCGGATGTCGTCGAAGGCCTTGGTGTAGGTGGCCGGGTTGGAGCGCGGCGTGCGCCCGATGGGGGACTGGTCGATCACCACGAGCTTGTCGACCCGCTCGACGCCGTCGAGGCGCTCCAGGCACAGAGGTGCCTGGTCCTTGCCGTGGGGACGGAGGTGTCGGCTGACGGCCCGCTGCAGGACCTCCATCATCAGGGTGGACTTGCCGCTGCCCGACACGCCGGTCAGCACGACGAAGCGTCCCAGGGGGATGTCGACGTCGACGTCGCGCAGGTTGTGGGCGGTGGCCCCGCGGATGCCCAGGACCTCGCCAGGGTCCGTGCGCCGCTGCTCGGGCAGCGGGATGCCCTCCTCGCCGCGCAGGTAGCGGGCGGTGAGGCTCTTGCCGCGCCGGACCTGCTTCGGCGTGCCCGCGGCGACGATCTCGCCCCCCTCGATGCCCGCTCCGGGTCCGATGTCGACCAGGTGGTCGGCCGCCACCATGGTCTCCTCGTCGTGCTCCACCACCATCACGGTGTTGCCCCGGTCCCGCAGCGCCAGCAGGGTGTCGAGCAGGCGCCGGTTGTCCCGGGGGTGGAGGCCGATGCTCGGCTCGTCGAGCACGTAGGTGACGCCCTGGAGGCCGCTGCCGACCTGGGCGGCCAGCCGGATGCGCTGGGCCTCCCCGCCGGCCAGGGTGGTCGCCGAGCGGTCCAGGCCCAGGTAGCCGAGGCCGACGTCGTGGAGGAAGCCCAACCGGTCCTGGATCTCCTTCACGAGCTCCCGGCCGATGCGGGCCTGGTTGCCGCGGAGCTTGACCCCGCCGAAGAAGGCCAGCGACTGGTCGACCGTCATCGCGCTCAGCTCGCCCAGGCCCTTGCCGCGGAAGTCGACGGCCCGGGCGATGGCGTTCAGGCGGGCGCCGCCACAGGCCTCGCAGGGACGGCGCACCCGCCACTTCGCCAGCGGGGTGTGGTGGGTGTAGTGCCAGACCATCTCCAGGGTCTTCAGCAGGCCCCGCCAGGGGCGCTGGCCGACGTCGACCCGCCCGTTGTCGCGCTCCTTGGTGAAGTGGTAGTCCAGGGGGGGGCCCTCTCCGAGGAGCAGGAAGCGCTGGACCGGCTCCGGCTGGTCCTTCCAGGGCTGGGAGAGGTCGGCGCCGAGGTGGTCGCCGGCCTGGCGGATGGCGTCGCGATCGAGGGTCGAGAACGCGATGCGCCCGTCGGCTCCCAGGGGGAGGAAGGCGTCCAGCGCCGGGCGGTCGGGCTCCAGCAGGCGTTCGACGTCGAAGCCCTCGTGGAGGCCGAGGCCCTTGCAGGTCGGGCAGGCCCCCTGGGGTGCGTTGAAGGAGAAGAGGCGGGGCTCGAGCTCGGGCACGGCCACGTCGGGGTGGTCGGGGCAGGCCCGGGCGCTCGACAGGGTGCGGTGATCCCAGCCGCCGTCGCCGTCGTCCACCAGGGCCGTCACCGTGCCCCCGGTCATCTGCAGGCCCCGCTCGACCGCCTCCCGCACCCGATCGCGGGACTCGGGGTTGGCCCGCACGCGATCGAGGACCACCTCCAGGGTGTGCCTCTCGTAGCGGGCGAGGGTGACCTCCTGCTCGTCGATGCGCACGATCTCGCCGTCGATCCGGACCCGGAGCCAGCCGTCGCTGCGGAGATCCTCGAGCTCCTTGCGGTACTCGCCCTTGCGGTCGCGCACGATCGGCGCCATCACGACCAGCCGTGCCCCAGAACGCATGCCGAGCAGGGCCTCGGTGATCTGGCCCGGGGAGAGCGCCGTGATCCGGCGACGACAGTGGGGACAGCGGGGCGTGCCCAGCCGCGCCATCAGCAGCCGGAGGTGGTCGAGGATCTCGGTGACCGTGCCCACGGTCGACCGGGGGTTGCGGTTGACCGTCTTCTGGTCGATCGAGAGGGTGGGGGAGAGCCCGTCGACGTGGTCGACCCGGGGCTTCTCCATCTTGCCCAGGAACTGCCGCGCATAGGCCGAGAGGCTCTCCATGAAGCGCCGCTGGCCCTCCTGGTAGATGGTGTCGAAGGCCAGGGACGACTTGCCCGAGCCCGACAGCCCCGTGATGACGATCAGGGCGTCGCGCGGAAGGGTGACGTCCACACCCTTGAGGTTGTGCTCCTCGGCACCGAGGACGGTGATGTGATCCGGTCCGACGTCGGGCATGCGCCAGGGCTAACGCCCCGCCCGGCGCAGGCTCGGACGGATCCTGTCCGTGCGTTAGCGTGTTCGGCGTGTGGAACGTGAAGCGCTTCTCCTGCCTCCTGCTGATCCTCGCCCTCACCGGCGCCAGCGCCTTCGCCGGCATGCTCACCCGCGCCGAGAAGGAAGAGGCCACCCGTGCCTGCCAGGAGGACCACGACCAGGACCAGTGCAGCCTGGTCAAGTGTGCCGACGGCAAGCTCGAGCTGTGCATGGCCCTCGGGCTGCGCTGGAAGCGGGAGCGCCCCGCGGACGCGATGAAGCTCTTCGACAGGGCCTGCGACGGGGGTGAGCTGGGGGCCTGCATCGAGGTGGGCGTGCTGCAGATGGGCCTCGGTCCCGGCGACCCGACCGATCCCAGCAAGGCGGAGGCGAATTTCAAGCGGGCCTGCGACGGCGGACAGGAGCGGGGCTGCCGTCACCTGGAGAGCTTCCTGGGCACCGACGTGCTCACCTGGACGGGCCGGCGCACGATCTACCTGGAGCAGTGCCGTGGCACGGTCCGCGGGGAGCGCTCGGGCGAGAAGGCTGTGCCCGGTGCGTGCCTGGTCGCCGGGTGGTACTACCTCAACGGCTACGGCGTCACCAAGGACCGCACGCGGGCTTGCGAGTGGATGCGACGCGGCTGCGAGAAGGGCAGCGAAGCCACCTGCAAGGCGGTCAAGCAGCGCTGCAGGTGACCCTGGCCGCGATCCAGTTCCGTCCTCCCAAGGGGGACACGGTGGCGGCGCGGGCCGCGCTGGCGGAGCTGGTCGACGAGGCGGGTCGCGCCGGTGCACAGCTCATCGTGGCGCCGGAGCTGGCGACCTCCGGGTACGTCTGGGACTCCGCCGAGGAGATCGGCCCCCACTGCGAGCCGGCGGAGGGACCGACCTTCCGGGCGCTGGCGACCGTGGCCCGGAGCCACGGGGCCTGGGTCGTGGCCGGTTTCCCGGAGCGGGCCGAGGACGGGCTCTACAACAGCGCCCTGGTGATCGACCACCAGGGGCGCCTGGTCGACTGCTACCGCAAGGTGCTGCTCTACGAGACCGACCTGACCTGGGCCCGGGCGGGGCGGCGGAGGCCGGTCTTCGAGACCCCCGTGGGTCGCATGACGGTCGGCATCTGCATGGACCTGAACGACGACCGCTTCGTGAGGCACCTCCGCTGGACCCGGACGGACGTGGTGGCGTTCTGCACCAACTGGGTAGAGGAGGGCCACGACATCCTGCCCTACTGGCGGTGGCGCCTCGGCGGTTGGCGGGGGTGGCTGGTGGCGGCCGACACCTGGGGTCGGGACCGGCACATCACCTTCTATGGGCGGTCGGCGATCCTGGGGCCGGGGGGGTGGCCCGCAGCGCTGGCGCCGAAGACGGGGGACGGGGTGTGGACAGCCGAGCAGACCGCTGGTCAGTAGGGCGCGTTCAGCACCTCTCCCGTCCAGGTCCGATCCGGGAAGCCGACGTCGAGCTCGACCACCGTGTTGCCGGCGTAGGGCTGGGGCAGGAAGAGGCTGGTCCGGTTCCAGCCGTGCTCGCCCGTGCCCCACTCCGCGCCGTGACCGTACTGGTTGTCCGACATCGGGCTCCAGGCCCGCAGGGCCTGCCCGTCGTGGCTCACCATCCACAGCGACAGGGTGACGAAGTCGGGGATGTAGAGGTTGCCGCAGACGTCGACGGCGATCCCGTCCATCCAGCCGCCCCCGACCCCGGTGGCGAAGGTCTCCAGCTCCTCGCCCAGGGGCACGAGGTCGTCGTCCAGCTCCAGGTAGAGCAGGTCGCCGTTGTTGGAGATGGTGGTCACGTAGAGCCGGCGGTGGTCGGGGCTGAAGTCGATGTCCCGGGGCGTGCCCTGCCGGCGACCCAGCTCCACCACCAGCTGCTGCTGTCCGGTCTCGGGGTCGACGCGCAGGACCTGGCGGCGAGAGACCACGTAGAGCTTGTCGTCGGGACCGACGGTCACGCCGTAGGAGTGGATGCCGGAGGCGATCACCGAGGTGCCGCCGGCCGGGTTGAGGCGCAGCAGGTCGCCGGTCTGGACCGACGACAGCACCACGTCGCCGTCGGGCAGCGTGGCGAGCTGCTCCAGCGGACCCAGCCCGGGTCGAAACACTCCCCCCGCTCCCTCCGAGTCGCACTGCATCAGCGTGTTGTTCGAGTCGTTCCCGAGCATCAGGCCGTCGGAGGTGAAGGCCAGGCCATGGTAGCCGTGGCCGTTGAGTACCGGGCCCGCCGGCGCGATCAAGCTCCCCAGGGGCACCTCGCAGTCGTAGGAGCCGGTGTCCTGGGTGTCCTGGGTGTCCTCGGTGTCCTGGGTGTCCTGGGTGTCCTGGGTGTCCTGGGTGTCCCCGGTGTCCACCGTGTCGATGGTCGACGCGGTGTCTTCGGGGAAGGGATCATCGAGGTCGACTCCACCGCAGGCGGCGAGCAGCGGCATCAGCGTCAGGATGGCCAGGGGGTCCTCCTCCCGGCGGTGCCGGCGAGCCCCCTCATGGTAGCGCCGTTCGGGTCGCGCCCCAGGTGGAGTGTCGTCGCCTCGGGATCGCCATCACGCCGAGCAGGAACAGGACGCCGGGGAGCGCCCCGGCCGGTGCCGTCGCGCAGCCCGAGCCCGTGATGTCCACGTCCCCCGTCAGCTCCTCGTCGCTGAGGTCGTCGCGCCCGGTCACCCCGAACTGCCAGGGGCTCCAGCCATACCAGGGGTCGTCGCAGGCCTGGCCGACCCGGTAGCTGCCGGTCTCGGGGAAGCGGCCCACGCCCTCGGAGTCGGTGTAGACGAAGTAGTACTGCTCGCAGCCGTCGCCGCGGAAGGTGCCGTCGGGGAAGTCGACCACGACCTCCCAGACCCCCTTCTGCTCGTCGCCGTAGGCCAGCTCCATGGCGTGGGCCTGGCCGGTCAGGACGAGCTCCATGGAGTCGGGGCCCGGGCCGGCGTAGTCGGCCCAGAAGGTCACCTCGTCGCCGGCGGTCGGCAGCGGCGGGCTGTGCACGCCCATCGCGATGTTCATGGAGGTGTCGAGCGTACCGGCGCCGAAGTCCTGGGTGTAGTAGGCGTTGACGACCCCGGTGCCCAGCTCGTTCCAGGACCCGCTCATGATGTTGGCCCTGTGGCCCTCGGTGGAGCACATCCAGCCGCTGAAGACCGTCGCCAGCGGTGAGGGGTAGCCCACGGCGATGTTCTCGCCGACCATGCTGGAGTCGGAGTACCAGCGAGCCGTGCGGGCGCCGAAGGAGGTGCCGTCGGAGGACTCGTGGGCGAACCAGTTGTTGTCCGACATGTCCTGGCAGTGGTAGCGGGCGGCCTCGTTGAGCTCGCGGCTGAAGTAGACCGGCTTCTTGGGTGTCAGCTCGTCGGGCGAGAAGACGTCGGTGCTGCAGCCCCCCTGGTTGTAGAGCGCCTCGAAGGCCTCGGGCTCCACGCGGGCCATGTTGGTGTACATGTGGAGCTCGCGCTCCTCGAGGCTCGGGTAGTGCGTGTTGTGCTCCACCCCTTCGTTGAGCTCGTCGAAGCCGGGGCCGACATCGGCGTAGCCGGCGAGCGCGGTCGGGAGTGCGGCTCCGAGCAGGATCATGGAGGCCTCTCTCAGCCCGGGTTCGCCTCCAACCAGGAGGTGATCGCCCGGGCGTTCTTCTCGTAGCCGTCGCAGAGCTGGTCGACGACCTGTCTCTCGATCTTGCGCCCAACCAGGGGGATCGCAACCGAGATCTCCCCCTTGACCACACGTTCACAGGTGCCGTCGCCGCGGTCCCGGACGGTGAGGGTGCCCTGGCAGCGGACCGCGCCGGCGACCCTGCGGGCCTCCGGGGTGGCCCGGAAGCTGAGCACGAAGCGCTCGTCGTCGAAGTCCTGGTCCTGGATCAAGACGAGCCGGTCCGTGCCGATGGCCCTGGCGACGACGCCCGGGAGCTTGCGGTCCGGCACGGAGCGGACCTTCTGGACGCGGCGACCGGGGTGCCTGGTCTCCTCGAGCAGCTCGCGCTCGATCTTCGTCGCGGTGTCGATGGCGGCGTTGCAGGAGGGGGTGTCCGTGGCTTCCCAGTAGCGGCGGGCGGGGACGGGGAAGTGGTGGACGACCTGGAATTGCATGGCGCTGTGACGCTATCACGGCTGTTCGTTGGACTCGGACGCGATGTAAGGATGAGGCCCTCGTAAAAAGCTGGTGATCCCACGGTCTGATGGCGGGTTCCGATGGC
>CAZCVP010000001.1:102667-105414 GCA_964501915.1 uncultured Enterobacterales bacterium | reverse complement strand
TGCGCCGAGTTGGAGGGTGAGAACAGGCACTGTGGGGTTCTTGCGAGGGCCTCAACCTTCGCCTGCCGGCGCTCCAGGTCGGCGACCTGCTCGCCGTGATGGACGCCGGGGCCTACTTCACCTCCACCGCGACCAACTTCGGCGGGGGGCGTCCGGCGGTGGTCCTGGTCGACGGAGGCGAGGCCCAGCTCGTGCAGCGCCGCGAGACCCACGCCGACCTGGCGGCCCGGGAGCTCGTGCTGTCGGACGGAGGCTCCGGGTGAACCTGGCCCTGCGCGGCGGCGGCTGGCCCTTCGGGCTGGAGAAGTGGTACGTCGACACGCTGCTGCCCGACGGGACCGTGCTGCTCGTCTACCTGGTGCGCATCCGGGTGCTGGGGCTGCCGGTCACGCGGCTGACGGCCGAGCTCTTCCGGCCGGGGGGGCCCGACGTGCGCGGCGAAGCCGTCGTGAGGTCGGTGTCCGGCGGCGAGGACCGGCTCTGGTTCGGGCCGGCCCGCATCGAGGGGGAGGTGCTGCGGTGGGAGACGCCGGGGCTCTCGGGGGAGCTGCGCTTCGTGCCCCGCGCCGCGCCGGTGGCGCTGGTCGACCCCTTCCTGGAGGCCAGCTCCCGTCGCCTGACCTGGACCGTCGAGGTGCCCGATGCCGACGTCACCGGGCGGGTCGTGTGGCCTGGCGGTGAGCTGGAGGTGACCGGTCGCGGCTACCGGGACCGGGTCTGGTTCGACCTGCTCCCCTGGCGCTTTCCCATCCGGGAGCTGGTCTGGGGACGTGCCGTGGCCGGCCCCCACGCCGCGACCTGGGTGCGAGCCACCACGCCCACCGGCGAGGTCGCCGCTCGCTGGCAGGACGGGGTCGTGGAGCTCGGCAGCGCGAGGCCGGTGGACCTCGGCCCCTCCCGCACCCTGCTCGAGACCCGCGTGGCGGACATCGAGGGCTTCCGGCTCGGCTGGCTGGCGCCGCTGCTCCGCCGGGTGACGGGCGATCCCCACGAGATCAAGCTGGCGGCGCCCTGTGAGCTCGACGGCGAGGCCGGGGTGGCGGTCCACGAGGTCGTGGGCTGGGGGCGATGAGGCACCTGGCTCGCCTGGGCATCGTGGCGGCCTATGTGGGGGTCTTCTGGATCCTGCTGCCCGCGGGGCTGTGGGCGGTGGCGACCCGGCTCGACGCGCTCTTGGGCTGGCAGGCCGACCCGTGGGCGCCCGGCGGTCTGCTGCTCCTCGTGGGTGCCGGGCTGCTGGCCTGGGGCATGGCCGAGCTCTGGTCGGGCGGCGGCGGCCTGCCCGTGAGCGCCCTGCCCCCGCCGCGCCTGGCCCGTCGCGGGCCCTATCGTCACTGCCGCCACCCGATCTACCTCGGCTTCCAGCTCGCCCTGCCGGGCGCGGGCCTCGTCCTCGGCTCGCCGGCCCTCGTCGTGCTGGTCACGCCGGCCTTCGTGCCGGTCTGGGTCGCCTACGCCCGCTGGGAGGAGCGGGGCCTGGTGCGACGCTTCGGGGAGGACTACCGCCGCTACCAGGGCCGCGTGGGCTGGGTGCCGCGCTGGGGGCTGTACCGCCTCACCCAGGCCCTGATGACGGCCGGGCTCGTGCCCACCACCGTCACCGGGCGCCACCAGGTGCCTCGCCGCGGCGGCTGCGTCCTGGTCGCCAGCCACGCCTGCTACCTCGACCCCTGCTTCGTCGGCCGGGTCACGCCGCGACCGGTGAGCTTCACCACGACGGCCGAGGCCTACCGCAGCGGGCTCACGGGCCGGGTCGTGCGCCGCTTCGTCAACATCCCCGTCCGGCGCTACCGCCCCGATCCCGTCGCGGCGAGAGAGGTCCTGAGGCGGCTCGGGGCGGGCGAGATCGTGGGCATCTTCCCCGAGGGGGAGCGCTCGCCCCTGGGGGTCTACCAGGGAGCGATGGCCGACGTCGCCGGCATCCTGGCTCGCCTGCCGGTGCCCGTCATCCCGATCGGCCTCAGCGGGAACTACCAGGCAGGCCCCCGCTGGGCCCAGGTGCTGCGCCGGCGTCCGGTCCGGGTGCGGGTGGGGCCACCGGTCGACTTCGACGGACGGGAGCCCTGCACCGTCGTGGACGAGGCGCTCTCGGCGCTCCTGGACGCCGATCCGCAGCCCGTCGACCTGGCCGGCCTGCCGCTCGAGCGCCTGGAGCGCGTGCTCTGGGCCTGCCCGGCGTGCCTTGACGAGGCGTCCTGGCAGCCCGAGGCGCTCTGCTGCGGGGCCTGCGGCTCCCGCTGGCAGGGCACGCCGCAGGGGGAGCTCTCGGGACCCGGCGGGCACCGGACCCTCGCCGAGCTCGCCCGTCTGTTGTGGGACCGTCCGGAGGAGGGTCGCCTGGAGGCCGAGGCCGAGGCCTCGGTCGAGGAGGTCCTCTTCGGGCCCATCGCTCCCCTGGAGCCCCTGGGTCGCGATCGCCTGGTGCTCGACGCCACTTCGCTGCGCTGGCGCGACCTGGTGGTGCCGATGGCGGACATCCGCTCCACCTCCACCGAGCGGGCCGACACCCTCCAGGTCGCGACCTCGTCCCACATGTGGCAGTTCCTCCTCTCCGAGGGCTCCGTCTTCCGCCTGCACCGGGCGGTAGAGCGGTGGAGCCGCGCCGCGCGGCCGAAGCCCCGCGTGCGGCGGTCCCCCCGGCCTCCACGGCCCTGGGCCGAGCGGGCGGGGGCCCGGGTGGTGGCGGGCGTCGGGGCCGCGGGGCGGGGGCCGGGCCCCGGGCGCCGCGGGCGGGGGGCCCCCGCCCC
>CAZCVP010000001.1:0-102657 GCA_964501915.1 uncultured Enterobacterales bacterium | reverse complement strand
GGGGGGGCGTCGGCGGGGGGGGGGGGGGGCCCGGGGGCCGCCGGGGGGGGGGGGGGGGGGGGGGGGGGGGGGGGGGGGGGGGGGTTGGGGGGCGCCGGTCCGGGTGCCGGGCCCCTGGAGCCGCGGGCTGTGGGCCACCGCACGCGCCGACTACGGGGTGCGCAGGATCCCGGAGGGAGCGGCGATCCAGGTGCTCGAGGCCGCGGGCCGTCGCCGACGCGTCCTCCAGCTCGGAGGCGCTGGCCGTCCCCTGGTCGTCCTGCCCGGTCTGCACGCCTCGCTCGATGAGGGCCTGTTCGCCGACCTGGCCCAGCGGGCAGCTCTGGAGCGGCCCGTGTGGCTCCTGGAGGACCGGCTCGCGGGCCCCACCCTGGCCCTCAACGACGGCGACCTGCCCAGCCTCCGCCAGCTCGTGTGCGAGCTGGAGGCCCTCCTCGATGCCCTGGGGACCGTGCCCGATGTGCTCGCCCTGTCCGCCGGAGCCACGGTGGCGCTGGCCCTGGCCCCGGGCCGGATCCATCGCCTCGTTGGCTGGTCTGCGGTGCTGGAGCCGGCCGCAACCGTGGCCGCCGTCCGAGGCAGCCTGGCGCTGCGCACCTACTACGGTCGCGTCCATCGCAGGGTCTTCCGCCAGGCGGGACAGGAGCCGCCGCCGCAGGAGGAGGTCTGGACGCGGCTGCTGAGCGAGCGAGCGCCGCCGGTGGACGGCACGCCCACCCTGCTGGTGCACGGCGCCGCCGACCCGGTGGCGCCGCTGGGGCCGGTGCGGGCGGCGGCTCCAGGCCGAACCGTGCGTGTCCTCTCCGGCGGCGGGCACCTGGGGCAGGGGGCGGTGGCCGGCGACGATCTCTACCTGCTGCCCTTGGCGGTCGCAGGCTGACCGCTGCGCCGATCCGGGTCCGTCCTGACCTCGGAGCAGCGCCCCTCTCAGGGGTCCAGGAGGTCGTCTGAAGTCCTAATAGCTATATATATCCAGCTATTTACGTCAAATATAGTCATGTAGCTTGAAGATGCTGCTCTTGACTTGACAAGATCCTCGCAGGTGACGCTGCCGGACTCCACTGCTGTGGCCGCACCGCCCACCTGGCTCGAGGAGCTGGGGGTCGGGACGTGGACCTGGGCTCGGGAGACGGACGAGCTTCACCTCTCACCCAGGTCCCGGGAGCTGCTCGAGCAGCCCGAGGGCCCGTGGACCGGAACGGGGTGGCTGGCCAGCCTGGTCCGGGAGGATCGCGGACGACTCGTCGCCGCGCTCACCACACACCTCGAGGGTCTCGCGCCCTCCTTCTCCGGCGACGTGCGACTGGTCCTCCGATCGGGGGGCACGCGCTGGATCCGCACACGGGGAGTCATGATGCACGACCGAAACGATCTGCTCGCAGGGACCCACGAGGACGTCTCCCGGGCGCGGGAGCTGGAGCTGGCGCTGCGGAGGTCCGAGGCGCGCTTCCGTACCCTCATCGACAGCTCACCGGATGCCGTCGCCGTGGTCGGCCAGGGCCGCTTCCTCTACGTCAACCACCGGCTCGTGGAGCTCCTCGGCGTCGGGGATCCGTCCCTGCTGAGTGGCCACCTGGTGCTCGAGCGGGTCCACCCGGAGGACCGGGACGACTTCGCTGAGGCGATCCGCCAGCTCCTCGACAGCGGAGGCTCCCTCTCGCTTCCTCTACAGGAGCTGCGGCTCCAGCGCGGCGACGAGCAGGTGTTGCACGTGGAGCTGGCGGCGGTCCGGCTCGAGTACCAGGGACAGCCGGCGGTCCACCTCACCCTGCGGGACCTGTCCGAGCGCCGCCAGCTGCAGGACCGGCTGGCCCGGTCGGACCGCATGGCCAGCCTGGGCACCCTGGCCGCGGGAGTGGCCCACGAGATCAACAACCCCCTGGGCTTCGTCCTGATGAACCTCGACGGGGTGCTCGAGGGGCTGCCCGCCCTGCTCCAGCGCATCGCGGCGCTGCGGGAGGCCATGGCCGCTCGTCTCGGCACCTTCGAGGCCGAGCGCATCCTCGCCGGCGTGGGGCTGCCGGCCACGATCGAGCCGGTGGACGACCTGATGGTGCACACGCGGGATGCCTTCGTCGGCGCCCAGCGGGTCAAGGACATCGTGGCGGACCTGCGCACCTTTGCCCGCGTGGAGGCCGAGGGGACGGCGCTGGGGCCGGTCCGGGTGGAGCGGGCCCTGGACGTGGCGCTGAACCTGGCGACCCACCACATCAAGCACCGCTGCCGCATCCGGCGGGAGATCGGGCCCACGCCCGAGGCGCTGGCCGACGAGGGCCGTCTCTCCCAGGTCCTGCTCAACCTGGTGGTCAACGCGGCCCAGGCCCCGGACGGCCTCGAGGCCAAGGAGGTGGTCCTGCGGGCCGGAGTCCGGGACGATCGCATCGTCCTCGAGGTCTCCGACAACGGAGGTGGCATCGCCACGGAGCACCTCGGTCGGGTGTTCGAGCCCTTCTTCACCACCAAGGCCCCCGGCGAGGGGTCGGGGCTGGGGCTGGCGATCTCGCGGGAGATCGTGCGTGGCTTCGGCGGTGAGCTGGAGGTCGAGAGCGTGGTCGGGCTCGGAGCGACCTTCCGGGTCGTCCTGCCCCTGGCCCCGGTCGACGCCGAGGAGGTGTCCGAGCCCGCCGAGGAGGTCACCCCCGCCAGCGGTCCCTGGAGGCCCCGGGTCCTGGTGGTCGACGACGAGCCGCTGATGCTGCGGGCCCTGGAGCGCCGCCTGGACCGGGAGTACGACGTCACCTGTGTCGGCTCCGGAGAGCTGGCGGTGGAGAGCCTGGACCAGGGCGGTCGCTGGGACATGATCCTCTGCGACGTGGTGATGCCCGGCCTGGACGGAGCGGCCGTCTATCGCTGGGTCCAGAGCCATCGTGCCGAGCTCCTCGGCCGCCTGGTGTTCATGACGGGTGGCGCGGTCACCCGCGAGTCCAGGCGCTTCCTGGAGCAGACCACGAACCTGGTCCTGCCCAAGCCCCTCGACGTCCGACAGCTCGTCGGCCTGATGCGGGGGCTGATGGCGCGGGACGCGCGGGCGCCGGCGAGCGCGAAGTAGGGGGGCTCCGCCCACGCCGCTTCGCGGGCCTCACCGTCGATCGCGAGCTCGACGATCTCGATGCGGGGGATGTCGGCGTCGACCAGCAGGGGCATGGGGCAACCTACGACACGCCGATCGCCCGGAGGTCTGCGTGATAGCTTTCCCTCCCCCCCGGTCGGGAGCCAGGCGCCCGTGATCTCCTCGAGCTGTCCGAGCTGCGGCTCTCCGATCTCCTTCCGCCACGGCTCGGCGCCGGCCACCGTGTGCGACGCCTGCCGGAGCACGGTGGTCCGGGAGCTGGACAGCCTCGTGGTCGCGGGCAGGGTCTCGGCCTTCTCCCGAGATCTCTCGCCGGTCCAGCTCGGTGCGCGGGGCAACGTCGACGGGCGCGACTTCCAGGTCGTCGGCGTGCTGCGCAAGGCCCGCGAGGACGTGCGCTGGAACGAGTGGTACCTCTCCTTCTCCGACGGGACCGACGGCTGGCTCGGCGAGGGCCACGGCTTCTTCCAGATCTTTCCCGACCGCCCCGTGCCGGTCGACGTGCGCCCCGAGCGGCTCGGCCCCGGTGGCCGCGCCGAGCTGGGCGGCATCACCTGGCACGTGATCGAGGTCGCCACGGCCCGGGTGGTCGCGGCCGACGGCACCCTCCCCTTCGCCGCGGTCCAGGACACCCCCACCCCCTACGCCGACCTGCGCAGCGTCGATGGCTCCAAGGTCGGCACCCTGGACGCCGAGGACACGCCGCCCAGCCTCTGGGCCGGTCGCATCGTGGCGCTCACGGCGCTCCAGATGGAGGGCCTGCGGGCCCTGCACGGCTGGGTGGACCCGGTGCTGTCCTCCTTCGCCGGTCCCGAGGTCACGGCGGTCCGGACCCTGGGCTGCCCCGCCTGTGGCGCCTCCCTGACCCTGCGAGCACCCGGGTCCGCGGTGCGCATGGGCTGCGAGTACTGCGGCTCCGAGCTGGCGCTGGACGAGGTGAGCGACAGCACCACCGCCTCGGTGCTCGAAGCCCGCGAGGCCCAGGTCTTCAAGCTGCGCCTGCCGCTGGGCACCCGGGGGGAGCTGGAGGGCGTCCAGTGGGAGGTGATCGGGGCGATGGACCGCTACGTGGTCGTCGACTACATCGAGTACCACTGGACCGAGTACTTCCTCTACAACCCCTACCGGGGCTTCCGGTGGCTGGTGGAGGACGGCCGCGGCCACTGGAGCTACGTCAAGCCGATGCCCAGCGTGCCGGCTTCGGCGGGGGGTCGCCGGGCCCGCTTCAAGGGCCGGACCTACCGCCACTACCAGGGTGGCCAGGCGGTGGTCGCCAAGGTGAAGGGCGAGTTCAACTGGGAGGTCCGCGTCGGCGACCGGGCGGGGACCGACGACTTCGTGGCCCCCCCCTACATGCTCTCCATCGAGCGCACCGGCGAAGAGGTCAACTGGTCCCACGGCGAGTACAAGACCCCCGACGAGATCGCCGAGGCCTTCGGCGTCCGGCTCGGTCGGGCCGCCGGCATCTGCCCCCACGCCCCCAACCCCTACGACCGGCCGGAGCAGAGCCGCAGGGCCTGGACCTTCACGACCCTGCTGCTGCTGGGCGCCGTCGGTCTCTTCCTCTTCCAGGCGGTCACGGCCGCCGACGACGTGATCAGCTCCTCGTCCTGGTCCACCAGCGGCCAGGGGGAGGAGGTCTTCCTCACCGAGCCCTTCGAGGTCCCCGACACGCGCCGCAAGAACCTCTACGTCGAGGTCGAGAGCCAGCTCGGGCGCACCGAGGCCCAGGTGCAGGTCGCCCTGATGAACACCTCGGACGGCAGCACGTACCTGCCCCTGAGCACCTCGGACGGCAACAACGCCTCCGGTCGCCTCTACGACGTCACCCCCGGTCCCTACGTGGGGCGGGTCGAGGTGGCGAGGAACCCCAAGGTCCCGCCCCTGGCCGGCCTCAAGAGCATCCAGCTCCTGGTGGTCCACGACCGGCCCTGGCGCTCCCCGATCTTCCTGCTCGCCTTCTACGCCGTGCTCGCGCCCCTGGCCCTGATGATGGCCAAGGGCGCCTTCGAGACCCGCCGCTGGTCGGAGAGTGATCATGCGGGCTGAGTCACGCCACTCCCGGAGGTCCCCGTGAACCTCGTCAGCGCTCACTTCGGGCTCGGCCTCCTGCTGCTGATCGGTGGAGCCGGGCTCGTGACCTCGGGGTGGTGTCCGACCCGGACCGTGCGCGAGACCGTGCCCGTCTCCGTGCGGGACAACCCGACCTCCTACAAGCCCTCCTATGCCCTCTACCGGGGCTACCACGTCATCTACACCACCACCGGCGGCGGCTACCGCTCCGGGAAGTGAGCTGAATCCATGGAATGGTTCGAACTGGATGTCCTGCTGGCGACGCTGCTCTACTCGGGCGTCGGGGTCGTCGTCTTCGCCCTCGCCTTCGTGGTGATGGTGAAGGTGGCGCCGTTCTCGGTCCAGAAAGAGATCGAGGAGGACCAGAACACCTCCCTCGGCATCGTGATGGGCTCGGTCATCATCGGGCTGGCGATCATCATCGCCGCTGCCCTGGGGGGCTGACCCCCGTCGATGCGGGGTGCTCCCCATCCTCCGGGCTTCTCCCGGATCCTGTTCCTCTCGGCCTTCGTCATCGCCACGTGTGGGCTCGTCTACGAGCTCGTGGCGGGTGCTCTGGCCAGCTACCTGCTGGGCAACGGGGTCACCCAGTGGTCGCTGATCATCGGGACCTACCTCTCGGCGATGGGCGTCGGGTCCCTGCTGTCCAAGTCCATCGACCGGGGCCTGCTCTCCCGCTTCGTCGAGATCGAGGTCGCGGTGGCGCTCATCGGGGGCTTCGAGGCCACCGTGCTGTTCGCGGGCTTCGTCTACAGCTCGGCGTTCAAGGTGCTGCTCTTCGGCATGGTGGGCCTCGTCGGCGTGCTGGTGGGGCTGGAGCTGCCCCTGCTCATCCGCATCCTGGAGCGGGAGACCAGCCTCAAGGAGCTGATCGCCCGGGTGCTGTTCCTCGACTACATCGGCGCCCTCGCCGCCAGCCTGGCCTTTCCGCTGCTGCTGCTGCCTCGGCTGGGGCTGATGCGGACCTCGCTGGTCTTCGGCCTGCTCAACGCCCTCGTGGCGCTGTGGACGACCTTCCTCTTCGAGGCCCCGCGTCCGGTGCGCTGGCGCTTGCGGGGCCTGAGCCTGGGCGCCATCGCCGTGCTCGCCGTGGGCCTGGGGGTCGCCGGGCAGGTCGAGCGGAAGATGGAGACCGATCTCTACGCCGATCCGGTCGTGCACCGGGAGACCAGCCCCTACCAGCGCATCGTGCTCACCCACGCCGGCGAGGACACCCGGCTCTTCCTCGACGGGGCGCTCCAGTTCAGCACCGTCGACGAGTACCGCTACCACGAAGCCCTGGTCCACCCGGCGCTGGCCTCCGTCGTCGACCCCACCCGGGTGCTCGTGCTCGGCGGTGGCGACGGCCTGGCGATCCGGGAGGTCCTGCGCCACCCGACGGTGACCGAGGTGGTGCTGGTCGACCTCGACCCCGCCATGACCCGGCTCTTCGGCGAGCGGGACGAGCTGTCACGGATCAGCGAGGACGCCCTGCGGGACGACCGGGTGAGCATCGTGAACGCCGACGCCTTCGCCTGGCTGGCAGAGACCGCCCCGGAGCCCTTCGACGCCGTCATCGTCGACTTCCCGGACCCCAACAACTACGGCCTCGGCAAGCTCTACACCACCCACTTCTACCGCCTGCTGCGGCCCCACCTGGCCCCGGGGACGGCCATCGGCATCCAGTCCACCTCGCCGATGTGGTCGCCGCGGGCCTACTGGTGCATCGTGCGCACCCTGGAGCACGAAGGCCTCGTGGTCCGCCCGTACCACGCCTACATTCCCGCCTTCGGCGAGTGGGGCTTCGTGCTGGCCTCGGTGGACCCGCTGCCCGCCTTCCGGGACCTCCCCTCGGAGCTTCGCTTCCTCGACGGTCCCACCCTCACCGGGCTCTTCCACTTCCCACCGGACCTGGAGCGCCTCGACGTTCCCGTGAACCGGCTCGACAACCAGGCCCTGGTGCGGCTCTACGAGCAGGACTGGCGCCGCTTCCCCAACCGGTGAGCGGCCCCACCCGGCGCTCGGTGCTGGCCGGGCTCGCCGCGCTGCCGGCCTGCAGCCGCCGACTGGCGCCGCCGCTCCAGGGCGCGATCCTGGGTCGGGAGCGCCTGGAGCGGGGTCACCGGCTGCGGGAGGGGGCGCCGCCGCGGGCCTCGCGGACCGAGCGGGCGGACGTGGTCATCGTCGGGGGTGGGGTGGCCGGGCTGAGCGCCGCCTGGTGGCTGGCGCGGAGCGGGTTCCGCGGCCGGGTCGTGCTGGCGGAGCTGGGGGAGGTGCTCGGGGGGACCTCTTCGGCGGGCTCGCGAGGCGGCCGTGTCTTCCCCTGGGGCGCCCACTACATCACCCTGCCGAGCCCCGAGTGTCACCACATGCGGGGGATGCTCGAGGACTTCGGTGTGATCCGGGGCTACTCCGGGGAGCGCCCCCGCTACGATCCCGCGGCCCTCTGTCTCGCCCCCCAGGAGCGCCTGTTCGTCGCCGGGGAGTGGATCGAGGGTCTGTGGCCCGAGCCCGTCGCGACCCCCGAGGACGACGCCCAGAAGGCGGTCTTCGATGCCCTCTGTGCCACCTGGACGGCGCGGGTCGGGGCGGACGGTCGACCCGCCTTCGCGATCCCTGTCGCCGAGAGCAGCCAGGACCCTCTGATCCGTGCCCTGGCGGGGGTCGGTTTCGTGCCCTGGCTCGAGTCCCAGGGCCTCACCTCGCCGGTGCTGCGCTGGTGGATCGACTACGCCTGCCGCGACGACTACGGCGCCCCGGCCGCCGCCGTGAGCGCCTGGGGGGGGCTGCACTACTTCTGCTCCCGGCGGCCCGATCCGGCCGACGATCGGGACCTCGGCACCCACGTGCTCACCTGGCCGGCGGGCAACGGCTGGCTGGTCGGAGAGCTGGCGGCCCGGACCTCGGCGGAGGTCGTGCTGGGGGCCGTGGCGCGGGCGGTCGACGCCGAGCGGGGGACGGTGGTCCTGGAGCGCGGTGGGGAGGCCTGGGAGGTCACGGCCTCGGCGGTCATCCTCGCCGTGCCCGCCCGGGTGGCCGAGCGGCTGGTGCCTCGCGGGCTGGCCCTGCTGCCGCCGACCGCGCCGTGGCGGGTCGCGCAGCTCCACTGCGATCGGCCGCCACACTCCCGGGGCGTCTCCCAGGCCTGGGACAGCGTGCTCTACGAAGGCGCGGGCCTGGGCACGGTGTCCAGCACCTGGCAGGAGGGGGCCTATGGGGGCCCGACCGTGCTGAGCTGGTACGAGCCCCTGGACGATCGAGCCGCGTTGCTCGACGTGTCCTGGGAGGGGGAGGCGGAGCGGGTGCTGGCCGATCTCGCGCCCGGTCACCGGGACCTCCGGGAGCGGGTCCAGCGGCTCGACGTCTGGCACTGGGGGCACGGCACGGTGGTGCCGGCGGTCGGCGTGCACGCGGTGGGGGCGCTGTCAGGGCTGCGGTCCCCGCTGGGTCGGGTCCACTTCGCCCACACGGACCACTCCGGCCTCAGCCTGTTCGAGGAGGCCAGCTACCACGGGGTGCGGGCAGCGAAGGAGGTGATGGAGGGCCTGTCCTGAAACCCGCCCCACGCTGCGGTATCCTCCGAGTGAGGTATACAACATGACGGATAGCGGCAAGGGCAAGGTCATCGGGTTCTGGATCCTCACGGTGCTCGTCGTGGTGAGCCAGGGGGCGTCGGGAGCGATGGACCTGGTGGGGGCCGAGCCCCTCGTCGCGGCGGTCACGGCCCTGGGCTACCCGGCCTACGTCCTGAACATCCTCGGCGTCTGGAAGCTCCTGGGCGCGATCGTCATCGCGATTCCCGGCAAGGCGCTCTGGAAGGAGTGGGCCTACGCGGGCTTCTTCTTCGACTTCACGGGCGCGGCGGCCTCGCACGTGATGCACGGCGACGGCGTCGATCTGGTCCTGCCGCCGCTGGTGTTGTTGGCGGTGCTCGCCGGGTCCTACCTGCTGCGCCCGGCGGACCGGCGACTGGGGTGAGGCCCCGGGGACGGGCCGTGCTCGCGGAGACCCGGGCAGGTCCGCAGCCGCGCCCTGAGGGGCGGGGGGGGGGGGGGCCCCCCCCCGGGGGGGGGGGAACACCCCCCCCCGCCGCCCCCCCCCGCGGGGGTTTCAGTCTCACCCCCCGGATTTGTGGGCGCCCTGTGGGGGGGGGGCGCGCAGAACCCCGGGGTTTCAGTCTCAACCCCCCGACTTCTGCGCGCCCTGAGGGGTGGGGGCGGTGCGGGCGGTCAGCCAGGAAGCGGCCTTCATCACTGCGTCCAGGTCCTGGCTGGGGTGGCCGATCCCCCTGCGATCTCAGCACAGCGGGAAGCGCGCCAGCTCTCGTCCGAGGACCTCCAGCTCCCGGCTCTCCGGGTGCCCGCGCCGCCACACGAGACGGAAGGCGTCGGAGAAGGGCTGGACCCGGGGCAGCACCTCGACCAGGCGCCCGTCGGCCAGGTCGGCCGCCACGAAGTAGCGGGGCAGCACGGCCACGCCGGCATCTCGGAGCAGCCGGTGGTGGATCGCGGCGATGGTGCCCAGGCAGCTACAGGAGCCGAAGCGCCAGGCCTCGGCGTCGGGCCAGGCGTCGTGGAAGTAGCGGAACAGGGGCAGGGTCGGGTTGGAGTCCAGCAGAGTGTGCGCTCGCGCATCCTCCGGGCCGTCGAGCGGCCTGGCCCGGAGGAGCGCCGGGGTGGCCACGAAGGCGTAGTCCTCGGGGTGCAGGGTCACCGCCTCCAGCCCGGGCACCAGCAGGCGCACGCTGGAGATCGCGCCGTCGAGCTGGCCATCGTTGAGGTGGTCGGTCAGGTCGGGACCGCTGCCAAAGGCCAGGTGGATCTGGCGCCGGGGACGCTCTTCGTGGAGCGAGTCGAGGGCCGGCAGCAGCCAGCTCATGCCGAGCTCATGACGGGTGCCCAGCGTCAGCGTCACCGGCGGCGGGGTCCCCTTGCTCGCGCTGTGCTGACAGGCCCGGGCCGCCGCCAGGCAGGCCAGCGCGTGGGGCAGCAATTCACGCCCCGCCCGGGTCAGGGCCACCCTGCGGGCGCTGCGCTCCAGCAGCGAGGTGCCGAGCCCCTCCTCCAGGCGCCGGATGCGCTCGCTGAAGGCGGCCGGAGAGAGGCCCACCTCGGCGGCCGCCGCCTTGAAGGTCGGCAGGCGGGTCGCGGCCTCGAAGCAGCGCAGGGAGTCGATGTCCGGGAGTGAGATTCGGGACCTCCGAACGCGAGGGTACTCCAGTTCCCGTTCTCACGTAGGATGGGCCGTGGGCTCGGCGGAGTGGCCCCTCTGGACGCGGACCCTCCGATCCGATCTCGAGGGGCGACCCGATCCGGGAGCCCCCGTGTCCCCCTGTGCCCGCCACGTCGTCCTCGAGCCCCCTCCCGGAGCGGCCCGCCTGATCCTCGCCTCCCTCGCCGACCGTCCCGCGCTGCTGGTGGACCTCTGCGGCAACGTGGTCGAAGGTCGCCTCGGTCGCATGGCGGTCCTGGACGAGGTGGTGTTCCTGCCGCGGGACGCGGCCCCACCCCTGCCCGTCGAGGGACCGGTCTACGTGGAGGTGCTGCACGGCGCCCAGCGGACGGCGTTCTACACCCGGGCCCTCCACTGCGGCCCCGGAACGTGGGTGATCGAGACCCCGGTGCGCATCCAGTGCTGGGAGGAGCGCCGGGTGGCCTGATCAGTACACCCCGTAGCGCCGCCGCTTGTTCTCGTGCTCTCGGCTGGTCCGGGAGGGATGGAGGTTCCGGTCCGCGTCGTGGAGGTAGAACCAGTAGGCGCTCTGTTCCGGGTTCGAGGCGGCGTGGAGGGCCGTCCGGCCCGGGTTGCCGATGGCCGTGGGCGGCAGGCCGCCCCGCTCGCGGGTGTTGTAGGGCTCGTCGACGTCCCGCAGGTTGCGCAGGAAGGCCCGCCGGTCGTTCCAGTCCACCAGCAGGTAGCGGGAGGTGGCGTCCACCCCGAGTCGCCAGCCGGCGTCGAGCCGCTTCCAGAGGATGCCGGCCACCAGGGGCCGGTTGGCCGCAGTGGGCTCCTCCCGCTCGATCATGCTGGCCATGATGACCACGTCGTAGGCGTCCCGGTCCCCGGGGCCGCCCTGCTCTTCCCAGACCCTGCCGAAGGTGTCGAGCTGGCGCTGGATGAAGGCGGCGGGGTCGAAGCGATCGGGCTCCACCCGGTAGCTGTCGGGGTAGAGCAGCCCCTCCAGGCTGGCTCCATCGATCTCGATCGGGACCTGGAAGCGCTCGGGGGAGCGGGCCAGGGCGGCGTAGTCGCCGGCTTCGATCCACCCCTGGGCGACGAGGGCGGCGTCGATGTCGGCGATGCGCCAGCCCTCCAGGACCGTGAACGGCACGTCGTCGGGCACCGGCACGCCGCAGAGGGTCTCCAGGAGCTCGGGGACCGCCATCGACCGGGAGAGCCGGAAGCGACCGGCCTTGAGGCAGCTCCCGGCGTCGTTGAGGCGGAGCCAGGTGGTCCACTGCCAGGCGCCGGTCACCAGCCCCTCGGCCTCCAGGTCCGGTGCCAGCGACCGCGCCGACGCGCCGGCCGGGACCTCGAAGATGACCTCGGTCTCATCCGAGGGGTCGACAGGTGCCTCGAGCTGGGACGACACCAGCGCACAGCCCGACATCCAGATCATCCACATGGACGGAGACCTACCCCGGTGGGACTTGCCAGGCTCCCTCCATTGGAGGGATGCTCCGGGTCATGTCCATCCTGTCGCTGGCTCTGTGGGGGTGCACCGCTGCTGTCGACGACAGCGCCGAGCCGGTCGACAGCGGCACGGACACCGGGGAGGTCGCGCTCCAGGCGGACGTGCTGGTGATCGGCAGTGGCCCCGCCGGGCTCGCCGCGGCCTGGGAGGCCCGTGAAGCGGGCGCCGTCGTGGTGGTCCTGGAGCTGGACGAGCGGGCCGGCGGGGCCGGCTGGTATGCGGGCAACTTCTTCGGGGTCGACACGAGCTGGCAGGCGATCCTGGGCATCGAGGACAGCGTCGAGGACGCAGCCCGGGACTGGGCCTCCTTCACCGGGGGCGATGGCGACGACCCCTGGGTCCAGACGCTCCTGGAGCGCTCGGCCGAGACCCTGGAGTGGCTGGTCTACGAGTTCGGGCTCGAGGTCACGGACGTCATCCCCGATCCGTCGGCCGGGCAGGCACCGCGGGTCCACCTCGTGGGGAGCGAGGAGAGCCCGGGGGCGATCAGCCCCCTGGTCGAGACCCTCGAGGACGTGATCTGGACCGAGACGCGGGCGGACAGGCTCCTGGTGGACGGAGACCGCGTGGTGGGGGCCGAGGCCACGGACCTGAAGACGGGCGAGGCCTTCGAGATCTTCTCCGGTGCCACGGTCGTCGCCACCGGTGGCTTTGCCCGGGACCTCGACGCCGTGGAGGCCGATCGGGCGGACCTCGCCGGCCTGGAGTTCGTGGTGGAGGCGGCCTGGACCTCCACCGGGGCCGGCCGCGAGCTGCTCACCGGAGTGGACGTGGCGAGCCAGAACGAGGGCCACTTCGGCGTCTATGTCCACAGCGCTGCGGACTTCCGGGAGGGCTTCGAGGGCGAGGCGATCTGGATCCCGCAGATGGCTCGGTCGCTCATCGTGACCAGCGAGGGGCATCGCTTCACCAACGAGGACGAGACCCGGAGCTTCCACCTCAGCTACCGCCTCTCCGAGGTGCCGGAGCGGCGCCTGCTGGCGCTCTACCCGGTGGACGTGCTCACCTCGGCCTCGCTGGCGCTGCCCGCCTACAACTGGGAGGACGCCGGGGAGCCGGAGTACCTGTCCGTCGACGTGGTGGTCGAGGGGGGCGGCGCGCTGTCCTTCGACACGCCCGCCGCGCTGGCCGGCGAGCTGGACATGGACCCGGACGTGCTCCAGGCGACCTTCGAGCTCTACGAGCAGCACGTGGCCGACGGCGTGGACGGCCAGTTCCACAAGAGCCCGGAGTACCTGGTGTCCTTCGGCGAGGACCCGATCATCCTCTTCGAGCTGCTCCCCGGGGCGGCCAAGGCCTTCGGCGGCGCCGAGCTCGACCCCGCGGCCCGGGTGCTGGACATCGACGGGAACGTGATCCCCGGGCTGTACGCGGCCGGCGAGGTCGCCGGCATGCTGGGCACCGCGGCCGTCGGCGAGGGCTTCTCGGGCTCGATCACCGCCTGCTACCTCACCGGGCGGATCGCGGGGCAGGAGGCGGCGGCGGAGAGCCTCGCAAGGTAAGCTCCCGCGGTGCGCCTGAACCCCGTCCTCGCGGGACTCCCGACCTACCCGCAGGTGGCCCTCGACGCCCGCAAGGCGCGTGCCGTGGCCGCTGGTCTCACCCTCTACGACTTCGGCACCGGCGATGACCACGGCGCCACGCCCACCGCCGTGCGGGAGGCCGTGCGCGGCGCGGTGCCGGTGGTCTCGACCTACCCCAACGTGCGGGGTCCCGCCGAGCTGCGGCGGGCGATCGCCGGCTACTTCGAGCGTCGCTTCGGCGTGGCGCTCGACCCGGAGACGGCCATCCTGCCCACCTCGGGCAGCAAGGAGTGCGTCTTCCACCTGCCGCTGATGGTGATCGACCGCAACGCGCCGGACCGGCTCGTCGTCTACCCGGACCCCGGCTACCCGGCCTACGCCCGCGGCTGTCTCTTCGCTGGCGGGCAGCCCCACGCCGTGCCCCTGCGCGGTGACTTCCGCATGCGGCCGTGGGAGCTGCCGGTCGACGTGCTGCGCCGCACCCGGCTCCTGTGGATCAACTCCCCCCACAACCCGACCGGTGCGGTGCTGCCGCTGGACTGGATGGCCCGCACCCACGCCCTGTGCCGCGAGCACGACATCCTGCTCGTCAACGACGAGTGCTATGCCGACGTCTACGTCGACGAGGTGCCCCCCAGCCTGCTCCAGGTCAGCACCGAGGGGTGCTTGGTGGTCCACTCGCTGTCCAAGCGCTCCGGCATGACGGGCTACCGCTCCGGCTTCGTGGCCGGTGACCCCCAGGTGATCGCCTGGCTCCGCAGGCTGCGGGTGAACCCGGGCGTGGTGCCCACCGACACCGTCAACGCGGGCGCGATCGTGGCCTGGCGGGACGATGGGCACGTCGAGGCCCGTCGCCGACAGTTCCAGGCCAAGCGGGACGTGCTGGTGGCGTTCTTCCGCCGGGAGGGCATGGAGGTCGTGGCTTCGGAGGCCACCTTCTACCTGTGGGTGCGCTGTCCGCCCGACCTGGACGACCAGGCCTATGCCCTGGCGCTGGTCGACCACGGCATCGTCGTCTGTCCGGGCAGCACCCTGGGCCTCGAGGGCACGGGTGCGGGTTACGTCCGCGTGGCCCTGGTGCCGGACCTGGAGGTCTGCCGTGAGGCGACGGAGGTCTGGCACCGAGCCAACCGCGCGATCCGAGGGAGGGGCGAGCCGTGAGCCACCAGAGCTTGCGACAGCGGGTCGGACAGGCCTGGGCCGGGGGGTCGACCCCCGAGGAGGCCTGGGCGGTGGCCCAGGAGGCCGTGGCCCGGCTGGACCGCGGTGAGCTGCGGGTCGCGGAGAAGGTCGACGGCGCCTGGATCGTGCACGGCTGGCTCAAGCAGGCCATCCTGCTCTACTTCCGCCACAGCCCGATGGTCGAGGGCTCTCGCGGCGACTACCACTGGCACGACAAGATCCCGCTGAAGCGGGACCTCGCCGAGCAGGGCATCCGCATCGTGCCGCCGGGCACCGTGCGCTTCGGCGCCCACCTGGAGCGGGGCTGCGTGGTGATGCCCGGCTACGTGAACATCGGCGCCTGGGTCGGCGCCGGCACGATGGTCGACACCTGGGCGACTGTCGGGTCCTGTGCCCAGATCGGCCGCGGTGTCCACCTCTCGGGCGGCGTCGGCATCGGCGGGGTGCTCGAGCCGCCCTCGGCCCAGCCGGTGATCGTCGAGGACGGGGCCTTCATTGGCTCCCGCTCGATCGTGGTCGAGGGTGTCCTGGTGGGCGAGGAGGCGGTGCTGAGCGCCAACGTCGTGCTCACGGCGTCGACCCCGATCATCGACGTGACGGGTCCCGAGGAGGTGATCCACCGAGGCCGGGTGCCGGCCCGTGCCGTCGTCGTCCCGGGCACGCGCCCGAAGCGCTTTCCCGCGGGCGAGGTCCAGCTCAGCTGTGCGCTCATCATCGGCCAGCGCAAGGAGAGCACCGACCGCAAGACCTCCCTGAACGAGGTCCTGCGAGAATTCGCGCTGTCGGTCTGAGCCGCCCTGCCATGCGCCCCTCCCGATGGCTTCCCCTCGCTCTGCTGGTGGCGGGGGGGGGGCCCCGGGGGGGCCCCCCCCCCCGGGGGCCGGGCGCCGAAAAACGCCGACACCGCCACCCGTGGTCGACGAGGAGAGCTACCTGGCCATCGCCGCCCAGATCGCCGACCACCCCTTCCGGCCCTACGACTGGTGGCGACGCTGGCAGCCCTGGGGCGCCAGCGTGCCCCAGGACGCCTTCCTCTACGCCCACCCGCCCGGTCACCTGTGGTGGGTGACGGCCTGGCGGGCGCTGGTCGGCGAGGGGCTGCTGCTCCGCCTCGTCGTGACCCTGCCCTTCATTCCCCTGCTCGGCTTCGCCGTCGGGCGCCTGGCGGAGGGCACCTGCCGGCGGCCCCACACCGCCGCCTTCCTCTTCCTGGCCAGCCCGGCGGTGATCATCGGCATCCACGCCGGGCTGATGCCGGACCTCGGCCTGGCCGCGCTGGGCACGGCGGCGGTGGCCGTCTGGCGGGAGGCCCTCGGCAAGCACCAACGCTTCGACGTGGAGCTCGGCGCCCTCGCCGGCCTGCTCCTGGGGCTGGCCTGCCTGTGGAAGTACCCGGCGCTGGTGCTGCTGCCGGTGCTGGTCGTGCATGCCCTGGCTCGCGGACAGGTCCGCCAGGCCTGGCCCACCTGGCTCGCCTTCGTCATCACCTGGGGCCACGTGGAGCTGCTCCTGCTCTTCCAGTACGGTCGGGTCCACCTCCTGGAGGTGCTCGCCACGGCACCGGAGATCGCCCGGGGCTCGCTCTCCGGTCGGGGCTTCGGCACCCTGGCCCGGCTCTCCCTCGTGGTCTGCCCGGTGCCGCTCCTGGTGTCGAGTCGCTGGCGCCGCAGCGGCCTGGCCGCCCTGGTGATCTGCGGGATGGCGCTGCTGCTGATCGTCGGTCTCGACCAGCTCGGACCTTTCTCCGCGGCCCTGCTCCTGCTGCTCTCCGCCGGGGGCCTGCTGCTGCTGGCCCGGTCGGTCGTCGCCCTGCTGCCCCGCCGCGACGCTCACCGACGCCGCAAGAAGGACCGCGACGACCCGCTGCTGCTCGGGGCCTGGGCGCTGGCCGTGATCCTCGGCGTGGTCTTCGGCCACAACTACGCCGGAGCCCGCTACCTGGTGCTCGCGGCGGCACCGCTGGCGCTGCTGGCGGGACGCACCGCGGAGAACACGCCGGGCGGCAAGCTGGTGGCGCGGCTCGCCGGCATGGCCTGGGTCTCGCTGGGCCTGTTGCTCGGCCTGGCCCAGGTCCGGCAGGCCCAGGCCGTGGACCTCGTCGCCCGCCAGGCGGCCAACCGGGCCCAGACGGGACGCTTCACCGGCGAGTGGACCTTCCGCTGGCGCCTGGAGCGTCTCGGCTGGACGGCCTGGGTACCCGGCGAGGAGCTCAGCCCCGGCGACGTCTTCCTGGCGCCGGTCCACAGCAGCCCGGCTCCGGTCCCGACGGAGCGGCTCGTGCTCCTGGAGGAGATCGCCTCCACCGACACCCTGCCGCTGCGGGTGGTCGACCTGGAGCAGGGCGTGGGGCTGCACGCGGAGACCCTGGGCCCGCTCCCCTTCGGCTGGGTGCGGGGGCCGCTGGAGCGGGTGCGGATCTACGAGGTGGTCGGTCCTTGAGCCGGTCCGGCGCCGTTACATCTCGACATTCCCTTTAACTATTAGGAGTACCAGTCCGACCCTAGGGTGGGTCCAGGGTGTCGCGGCCCGCGACCCTCCCCCGGAGCGGAGACCGATGAGACGACGCCGGCAGCTCTCCAGCGGGATCGCAATGGTGGTGGCCGGCGTGCTGTTCAGCGGCGGCTTCGTGCTCTCCCTGGGTGTGCCGGTGCAGGCCGAGGACGGCGACGCGGTGGTCCTGGTGGACGACCCGGTCGAGCCGGAGCCCTGGGAGGAGGACGCCGCGGACGGGATCTGCAGCGACGACTGCCTGGCCTACGACGGGCTGTGCCTCTGCCTCCAGTGACGATAGCCCTGGGCTCGTGTCCCGCCCCCTCCCGCCCAGCTTCGAGGCCATCCTCCTGGAGGAGGCGCTGGACCGGGAGGCGACCCTCGACGCCTTCGTCCTCGGACTGAGGCGCGGTCCCTGGGTCACCGGCACCCTGGTGGCCGGCATGGTGGCGATCCACCTCGTGCTGGTCGTGCTGGACGGCGCCGGGCCCCCGGAGGAGCTGCTGATCGCGGCCGGCGCCCGGGTCTCGGAGGCGGTGGCGATCGGTGAGTCCTGGCGGATGGTCTCCTGCCTGCTGCTCCACGCCGACTGGCTGCACCTGGGCCTCAACATGCTGGCGCTCTTCGGCCTCGGTCGGCTCTGCGAGGCCATCTTCGGCCCGGCCCGGCTGTTGGCCCTCTTCCTCTTCGCCGGCCTCGGCGGTTCCGTGCTCGCCCAGCTCGGCCCGGCGAGCACCAGCGTGGGGGCTTCGGGCGCGGTCTTCGGGATGATGGGAGCCGCGATCGCCTTCGGCGTGCGTCGCCGCAAGGTGCTGCCCTACGGGCTGCGCCGGCTGCTGGTCCGGGGCCTGCTCCCCTGGGTGGTGCTGAACCTGGTCATCGGCTTCGCGGTGCCGTTCATCGACAACCTGGGCCACATCGGCGGGCTGGTGGTCGGCTCCGTGGCCGGCTGGGTGCTGTGCGACGCGATCGTGCCCGGCCCGGAGCCCTCCCGGGGTCGGGCGGGTGCGCTGGCTGGACTGTGCGCGGGGGTGCTGGCCTGGGCGATCTCGAACGCGGGGCGGAACCTGCTGGGTGAGGTTGGGCGGTGGATGTGACTGCGCCCCCGACCGCGTAGCATCGCCCCATGTTCTGGCTCCTCTCCCTCGCCTACGCCGACCCCCCCGCCATCGACGACATGGAGCAGCTCTTCGGAGCGAGCAACGTGGAGGCGATGACCGGCAACGGCGGCCTCTCCGTCGGCCTCAGCGCCCTCGGCGAGGTCACGGTCCTGCGGTGGCCCTCCCCCTCCTACTACGACCAGCTCAACTACCAGACCTCCGACGACGAGGACGCCCGGGAGCAGCCCCGCTACGGAGCCCTGGAGAACGAGGGCCTGCTGGCCGGGCTGTGGTCGCCGTCCACGGGCCTGACCTGGCTCCGCGACCTCGACCAGACCCAGGCCTACGCCGCCAGCGACTCGCCGGTCGTGGTCCAGCAGGTCACGGGAGAGGGCATCGCCCTGACCCAGCGGGCGGTCGTGCACCCCGACGACGACGTGCTGGTGCTCACCTGGCAGGTCCAGGAGGCCCCGGACGAGGCCCGCCTCGTGCTCTACGAGAACCTCGCCCCCTGCCTCACCAAAGTCGAGCGGGCCCCCATCCGGGACTGGCTGGACGACGGCGTCAACGACTTCGGCGCCGTCTACCTGGAGGACGTCGACGCCCTGGTCCACTTCCTGCCCCAGAGCCCGCCGGCCCGCTTCGACTGGGGCACCGAGGATCGGACGGCCTCCGAGGTCAGCGCCGGCTTCGCCGACGAGGCCGCGGCGCTCGGCGACGGGATCTACGTCGCCATCGGGCTCGACACCGCCAGCGAGGGCCACCAGGTCGGCCTGGACGCCACGGAGACCTGCGGGTCCTCCTACGAGCACCAGCCCGAGGACGCCTTCGACGACGCGGCCGACGGGACGCTCTCCGGCTCGTCGATCGCCGCCTGCCAGGTGACCGGGGCCCTGAGCACGCCGGTCGGTGCTGGCGACACCCTGTCCGCGTTGTTGGCCTTCGCCAGCGACCTCGACGGCGCCCTGGCCGCCCTGGCCGACGCCCGCGCCCAGGGCGCCGCCGAGCTGATCGCCGAGGCCGAGGAGACCACCGCCACCTGGCTCGCCCGCGTCGAGCACCCCCGCACCGGCGACCCGGACCACACCCCCTTCCTCGACCGCACGCTCATCGGCCTGCACCAGGGCACCGACCGGGAGACGGGCGCCATCGTGGCCAGCATCACCACCCAGCCGCCCTACGGCGAGGACTGGCCCCGCGACTCGGCCTTCTTCAACGCCGCCCTCGACCTCGCTGGCCAGCACGAGGCGGTCACGACCCACAACCTCTTCCTGGCCAGCGTCCAGGCCACCGAGGACGACAACCTCACGCCCGCCGGCGCCTGGTACATGAACTACTACGCCGACGGCATGATCGGCGGCTCGATCCCCTTCGAGATCGACGAGGTGGGCTTCTCCCTGTGGACGCTCTGGGTCCACGCCCCGTTCCTGGAGGACCCGACCGAGCGCGATGCCTACCTCCGGGAGGTCTGGCCGGCGATCGCGCTGGGCGCCGAGCTGCTGGCGGAGTGCGTCGACGAGGCCACCGGGCTGCAGTGCTACGCCAACGAGGACGACAACACCGAGGAGACCCAGACGATCCACGGGGCCTCGACGACGCTCTTGGGCCTGCGGTCGGCGATAGAAGCCAGCGAGGCGGTCTGCGGCGACGTCGATCAACGGGACCGCTGGCAGGCCCGCGCCGACGCGCTGCTCGAGGCGATCGAGCAGCACCTCTGGGACGCCGACGCCGGCACCTTCCTGCTCGTCGAGCAGGACCGCCCCTGGCCCCCGCCCAGCGTGGACGCCGGCTGGTGGATCTGGCCGACCCGGGGCTGGGAGCACGACGACCCCCGCAACCTCAGCCACGCCGAGGTGATCTACGAGTGGGCCCGGGCGGCCCTGGACGGCGAGACCGAGGGTGGGGCCTACCTCAACAAGGCCACCCTGGGCCTGGCCTGGGCCTGGCAGGACCGCCCCGGCGACCTGGCCCGCAATTCCCGGCTCCTCGACCAGCTCGCCCTGGAGGTGCCCACCCCCACCGACCACGTAGGCGAGGTCTTCGTGACCCTGGGCGACACGGACACCTTCACCACCGACAACCGGGTCGCCGTGCCCCACCTCTGGGCGGCCACGCTGACCTGGCTGAGCCTGGTCGTGCAGCACGAGCCGGAGCGGCTCGCCCCATTGCACGCCGACGGGGCCGAGCTGGCGGTCTGCGAGACCGAGGAGACGGGTCGCTGTGGCTGCAGCGCCCGACCTGGCGGCGGCGCGTGGGTGGCGGTGTGGGCGCTGCTCGCGCTGTGGCGCCGGCGGCGCGGGTCCCGCTGACCTGCCTCCGGGCCCCCCGCCCCGACCTGCGCTTGGTTCGTCTCCCCCGAGCCCCTATGCTCCGTTCGTGATCCTCCTCTCCCTGCTCGGGTGTGCGCCTTCCGTGGCGACCGTCACGGCCCACGAGGAGCTGCCGTCCGTGGCCCGGGTGAGCTGGGAGACCCGGGCGTCGGGGCGGGGCTGGGTGCGGCTGGAGCGGGACGGGGAACAGCTCCTCACCACCCCCCTGGAGGACTCGGAGGGCACGGTCCACGAGGTCCTCGTCGCCGGGCTCCGCCACGGCGTGGAGCACCGCCTCGTTCCGGGCCTCACCCAGGACGACGGCAGCGAGGAGGAGGGGGAGGCGGTCGTGTGGCGAGCGCCCTCGGCCCCGGCCGATCTGCCCCTCTTCGAGCCGGTCCAGTCCAGCGAGGACCTGGTCGCCGGCTATGTCCTGCTCCACACCCTGAGCCTCGACGGGCGGGACGCCGTCGTGGTCGTCGATCGGGAGGGAGAGGTCGTCTGGTACCTCTTCGTGGAGGCTGGGCTCTCGGTGTTGTCGGTCTCGTTGTCGCGGGACCTCCGCTCGGTCCTCTTCACGGTCCACGCCACCGACTACGTCACCACCGGGGCCGAGATCCACCAGGTGGCCCTCGACGGCTCCTTCCACGAGATCGTCCCCGTCGAGCGGGCTCACAGCGGCGTGGAGGAGCTGCCCGAGGGAGGCTTCGGCTACCTCGTCAAGAACAGCGAGGAGGTCGACGGAGGCGTGCTCCTCTGGGACGAGGTCTGGGAGCAGGACGCCGACGGCAACCGGAGGCGCCTGTTCTCCTTCACCGACGCCTTCGAGCCCGAGCGGTTCTGCGAGCACTACGACGTCGTCATCCCCCAGGACGACGGGACCGAGGCCGTCTACTACGACTGGACCCACGCCAACTCCCTGGTGCTCTCCGAAGACGGCCTCTCCTGGTACGTGATGGCCAGGCACTTTGACGGCGTGCTGAAGATCCCGAGGTCGTCGGGGGAGCTGGAGTGGGTCCTGGGCGGTCCGTACTCCGACTTCCAGATCGACCCCGAGGTGCCGCCGCTGGACCACGGGCACTTCTCCTGGCTGAAGGACGGCCGGCTCCTGGCCTTCGACAACGGCAACCACCGCATGCCCCCGTTCTCCAAGCTCCTCGGCTACGAGCTGGACGAGGACGCGCGCCTGGCGACCGTCTTCCTCGACCTGCCGGACGCGGACGGGTCGTTCGTGGAGTGGCTGGGCGACGTCCGGGAGACCTCCTGGGGCAGCCTCCTGTCCTCCTGGACGACCCGGGGGAGGGTGGTCGAGAGCACCTTCACCGGGGACGTCCTCTGGCAGCTCAACAGCGAGGCCTACGTCGCGACTGGTCGGCTGCGCTGGCTGAGTGGCTTCTACGGGGAGGGAGGGGACCTCGCGAACTGACCACCGGCTCGGACCGTCGGTCCTCGGCGGCCTGGAGTGGCTGCTCTACGTGGTCATCGCCCTGGTCGCCGTCGCGCCGGCGATGCCCCACGGGTGGGTCGCGGGCGTCGGTGTCGACCTCTACGGGACCCTCTGGCACTACGCCTTCTTCGAGCGCTGCCTGACCTCCTGGACGGACCCGACCTTCACGGATCTGCTCTACCACCCGGTCGGCAAGGACCTGTTCCAGGCCACCGGCAGCAACCTGGTCGACGCCTTCTTCAGCCTGCCCTTCCAGTGGGCCCTGCCGGACCTCGACTACCAGCCCTGGTACGTGGCGGCGGTCATCCTGCTCAACGCGGCCTGCTTCCGTCCCCTCGCCCAGCACGTGATCGAGCGGCGAGGGGCGGTGGTCTTCGCCACGGTCGCCTGGGAGGTCAACCCCTTCGTGATGTTCGAGCTGTGCGAGGGTCGGCTCACCCAGGCCTTCCTGCCGTTCCTTCCCCTGGGCGTGCTGATGATGCTCCGGACCCTGGAGCCCGACGGGACGACCCGGGACGCGGTCGGAGCCGGAGTCGCCACGGCGCTCCAGGCCTGGACCTACTGGTTCATGGGCTGGTTCATGGCCTTCGCCTTTGCGCCGCTGGCGCTGCTCGCGGTCCTCCGCGCCCGCCCGCGGCGTCGGGTCCTGGTGCGCCTCGCGGTGGCCGGCGGCGTGTGCCTGGCGCTGGTCGCGCCGGCGGCTCTGTCGATGGCGTCCTCGTCCGAGGACCTCCTCTCCGCCCCGACCGACGCCGCCGCGCCCCCGCCCCCCGGGCCCCGGGGGGGGGGGCCCGCGCCCCCCCCCCCCCCGAGGCCGCCGGGGAAGACCAGGCCCCCCGTCGCCAGGCACGGGGCGAGGGCCCTCGTCCTGGCCTCGCTCGTCGTCCCGCTGCTCGCCTGGCTGGTCGTCGGGCCGGGTCGGCTCCGCTGGGGCCTGGCGCTCCTGGTGCCGCTCTCCCTCTGCTTCGGGCCGGAGGTCACCCTCGGCAAGCACACCCTTCCCATGCCCCACTACCAGGCGGCTGCGGCGGTGTTGCCCTTCTTCCACCGCCTGACCTTCCCCCAGCGCGCCCAGGTGGTGGTCCTGGTCTTCACTTCGCTGGCGACGGGCCTGGTCGGAGCCCGCGTGGGTCGTGCCTGGCCTCGATGGGCTCCAGTGCTGGCCGTGGCCTGGGTGGTGCTCGCCTTCACGGGCCTGCGAACGACCCGTCTCTACCCGCTGAGCCGGACACAGGTCGAGGTCCCGGACGCCGCGTCCTGGATGGCGGCGCAGGGCGAGGGCGCTGTCGTGCACCTGCCCTTCGGCACGGGGCAGTTCGCCCTGCAGTGGCAGCTCGAGGCCTACCTGCCCCACGTCGGAGGCATGGGGGAGAGCGAGGTCCGCCACTGGCCCCCGGGTTTCGCGGGCGTGCTCTCGGCCCCCCACATGGAGAGCCTCGTCTGGGTGGTGCGCCGGCCCGGCCGGGACCCGACCTGGACCGGTGACACGACGTCCCGGTTGCTGGAGGACCGCATCCGCTGGGTGGTCTTCCACCGCGACCTGGCGGAGTCGGACATCTCCCGCTGGGACCCGCGGGGTCGGGCCCACTGGCCGGGGAAGCGCCGGGTGAGCGGGGTCTTCGCTGCGACCGATCGGCTCGTCGAGCTGTTGGGGGCGCCGGTCGCCCAGGAAGGACCGGCGCTGATCTGGGACCTCGAGGGTCGAGCCGTCCCCCCACCCGACCTCACCCTGGCCCCCCAGGGACTGAGGCACCGCACCTGGGACCCTCGGCCGTTGCCCTGGCGGGGTCCTGCGGGGTCGGGCAGGTAGTCAGCAGACGCCCACCGCCTCCAGCAGCAGCCCGACCACGGCCTTGTGCATCTCGATCCGGCGCCGCTTGGCGAAGCCCATCCAGGTCTCTACGCACACGCCCAGGCAGCCCACCGCCTCGACGATGACCTCGGTGCTCGAGGTCTCCACCGGGTAGTAGAGCGGTGCCCAGCGGGTCTCGGGCTCCGGAAAGCGCGCGTTGAGCCGGTCGACCACCTGCTGGATCGTCGGTGGCATCGGCTCGACGCCGTAGACGAGGGTCTGACCGAAGGACGGAACGACCTTCGGGTCGTAGCGCTTCTTCGACTCGTGCAGGGTCGCCACCAGGGCCGGCCGCTCGTCGATCACGAGGTCCATGAAGCGCCGCGCCAGCCGGTGCTCCCGGTCGGGGCTGTCCGCAGAGCCGGGGAAGCAGCGGTTCAGGTCCAGGCCCCCCGGCGCCGCCCGCTCCCGTGCCCGGAAGGCGGGAGGGTTCATCACCGGCACGACGATGAGCCTGCCCTGCGAGGGCACGATGCCCTCTTCGAGCAGCTCCATCAGGGCGTGGGCGCCGGCGACCTCGTCGCCGTGGATGGCGGCCTGGACCAGCGCCGTGGGCCCGGCGTCCACGGCCTGGAAGACGTGCAGGGGGAGATCGGGGCCGAAGTGGTGGATCCCGGGGGACAGCGGCATCGCCTCGCTGTAGCCCGTTGGTTAGGCGCCGTCCGTGGCCTGTGCGCTTCCCGTTTCCGACCTGGTCCTCCAGGACATGATCCGCGTGCGCCGGGACCTGCACCGCCACCCGGAGCTGAGCTGGCAGGAAGAGCGCACGGCGAAGATGCTCGAGGCGGAGCTGGATCGCCTGGGGCTGCCCCACCGGCGCCTCGGTGGCACGGGCCTGGTGGCCGAGCTCCCGGGACCCGCGGGTGTGCCGCACGTCGCCCTGCGGGCCGACACCGACGCCCTGCCGATCCAGGAGGAGACCGGGCTGGGCTTCGCGTCGGTCCACCCGGGCGTGATGCACGCCTGTGGACACGACGGCCACAGCAGCATGCTGCTCGGTGCCGCCCACATCCTGCAGCGGGTCGAGCTGCCCGCGCCCGTGCGCCTGTTCTGGCAGCCGGCCGAGGAGAAGGGCGCCGGCGCGCTGCGCCTGATCGACGAGGGCGTGCTCGACGACGTCGGCCTGATCTTCGGCGGCCACGTGGACCGGCACTACCCGGCGGGCCTGCTCGTGGTGACCGAGGGGGTGGTCAACGCGTCGACCGACACCTTCCTCATCGACATCACCGGCCAGGACGCCCACGGTGCCCGTCCCCACGAGAGCATCGACGCCGTGGTCGTGGGCAGCCTGATGGTGACCGCCATCCAGACCATCGTCTCCCGCGAGGTCAACCCGGCCCACCCCTCCGTGGTGAGCGTCGGCAGCTTCCACGCCGGAGGGGCCCCCAACGTGATCGCCGGGCGGGCTCGCCTGGAGGGCACCATCCGCGCCCAGCACGCCCAGGTCCGGGAGCACCTCCGCCAGGCCATCCTGCGCATCGCCAGCTCGATGGGAGAGCTGCACGGCGCCGAGGTCCGGGCCCGGCTGCTGGAGGGGACCCCCTCGCTGGTGAACCCGCCGGAGCCGACGGGCATCGCCCGGCAGGCCGCGGTCGCCGTCGTCGGACGGGACAATGTGCGCCCGCTGGCCTTCTCCAACATGGGCGGAGAGGACTTCTCCTACTACCTGCGCCGGGTCCCCGGCTGCTACATCCGGTTCGGGGCCCAGGTCCCCGGGCGGGAGAGCTTCCCGGCCCACTCGGGGCGCTTCGACTTCGACGAGGCCGCCCTCGCCACCGGCGCGGCCTGGTTCGCGGAGGTGGCCCAGCGGGCCGGACGTGTCCTGGCGGACGGGGTGTCGAAGAGCTGACAGGGGGTGTCGGACCTTCGAACAGCGGAGGGCACCGACTCCGGCCAGCAGGCTGTGATCCCGCGGACTTGTCCCGCTGGCCCGCGGCTTGCTCCTGCTCCTGGCGAACCGCCACCGGAGCGAACCATGTCCCTTCTCCTCCAGCTCTTCTGCGCCTGTGCCACCGGCGACCTCGACAGCGGTGACACCGCCGCGGAGGTCGAGCAGGTCTTCCTCGACGCCGACCGCGACGGCTTCGGCCGTCCCGGCGCCCCGGTGCCCTGGTACCAGGCGACAGCGCTGCACGTGGGCAACGACCGCGACTGCGACGACGACGACCCCGACATCTGGCCGGGGGTCAGCGAGGTCGCCAACGGCCTCGACGACGACTGCGACGGGCTGATCGACGAGAGCGACGTGACGTGGTTCATCGACGGGGACGGCGATGGCTACGGCAACCCCGACTACCCCCTGCGGACCCTGGAGCCCCCAGCGGGCACCGTGGCCAACGACTGGGACTGCGACGACCTCCGGGAGCGGATTCACCCCGGAGCCCGCGAGATCTGTGATCAGCGGGACAACGACTGCGACGGCGTGGTCGATGGGCCGTCCTGTCGCTGAAGACGCGGCTACACTCCCCCCGATGCTGTGGATGCTGGCGATCGCGGCCTGTGGCGGCGACGAGGAGCCCCCTCCCGAGGAGGACCCGACCTGCGATCACGGCGACGTGAACCTGGACTTCGGCTTCCGTGGCCTGGACCTGGACCCGGGCCCCACCTCCGTCCACCAGCTCGACGCCACCGTGAAGCTCACCGCCAGCGCCCCGGTGTCGATGACCTGCGTGCTCGACGACGACCCCACCGAGGTCCACACCGTCGACTCCGAGCAGGCCCTCTGCCACGACCTCACCCTGCACGGCCTGCTGGCCGACAGCGACCACACCTGCACCCTCACCTCCCTCGACGTCTCCGAAGAGGTCGCCTTCCGGACCGAGCCGCTGCCGGCGTGGGTACCGGAGGTCGTGGCCGAGCTCGACGACCCGGACCGCCGCACGGGCGTCTGGACCCTGGTGAACCACCTCTACAAGACGGCCGAGCCCCGCTACAGCCAGCTCCTCGTGCTGGACCCCGAGGCCCGTGTGCGGTGGTCCCACCTGGTCGAAGGGGACTGGGCAGGGGACCTGGACAGCCAGTACCTGGGCGACGGACGCTTCGCCTACGGCGGCGCGGCCGGGCTCCCCCTCACCCTGGTCCAGCTCAACGACGCCATCGAGTGGATCGGTCCCGAGCCCTCCACGGGGGGCAAGCCCCACCACCACGTCGAGCTGCTCGACGACGGCGACGTGCTGATGCTGTCTCAGGCTTCGAACAGCGACGATCGCGGCACCTTCACCGGCTTCGCCATCGAGCGGGTCGACCTCTATGCCGGCACGGTGCGCTGGACCGTGGACAGCCAGGGCCTCGTCGATGCGGGGGAGCTGGGTCGACCGGACGACGACAAGGACCCCTGGCACGCCAACTCCCTGGTCCTGGTCGACGACGGTGCGGGCGTGCTCGTGAGCCTCTACGAGATCGGCCTGGTGCTGCACCTGGACACAGCCACCGGGGAGCTGCTGGGCAGCCTCGGCGCCGGCGGGAGCTATGGCCTGCGCAGCCCGGCAGGCAACGTGCTGCCCGACGACGCCTGGTTCGATGCCAGCCACGGCCTGGAGTGGCACGACGGGCGGCTGCTGCTCTACGACAACGGCCGGGCCCCGCCCGCGGGCCTGGGCAGCCGGATCCTGGAGCTCCAGCTCAACCGGGAGCTCGGGGTCGCGGTCAGCACCTGGAGCTGGACCGAGTCGGGCTGGGAGGAGCCGATCTGGGGCGACGTGGACGAGCTGGAGGGCGGCAACCTGCTGATCACGCGCGGGCACTGCTCCGACTGCTCGACCGCCAACCCCGACTCGGTCTCCGACATCATCGAGCTGGACCGCGAGACCGAGGAGATCGTCTGGCGGATCTCCTTCGAGGACAGCGACAGCGGGATCTACCGCGCTGAGCGGATCGAGGGGTGCGCGTTGTTCGTGAATGCTCGGTACTGTCCCTGAGCCCTCACTCCAGCAGGCTCGAGGCCATGAACCGGCGACCGTCGTCGGACAAGGAGACCGTCCAGCTCTCCGGGTCGAGGTCCACCAGCCCCTCCTCCACGTAGAACTCGATCATCTCGCTGAAGCCGGCGTGGGCGATGAACCAGCGTCGCTCGCTGTGGTCGTGCAGATCCTTCAACGGCAGGGTCCCTCCCTCCCTGGCGAGGTACCGGAGCACGCCTCGGCGGGCCCGCTCCCGGTGACGTCGGACCTTGGCGTCGTCGAGGGGCCTGTGGTCGGGGCAGTCCAGGTGCGGGTCGGGGGCTTCGTCGGGGGTGGCCACGGGCGCGGGGTCGACCTGCGGGGGCAGGCTCGGCCGCGGACCGGCGAGCACCGTCGCCACCGGGGCGGCGGGGTGCTGTCCGGCGAGGCGCTTCAGGCGCCCCTTGATGCGGCTCCTCAGGCCCAGGGTCGGCTCCAGGGAGGTCGGGATCCTGTCCAGTATGCCTCTCGAGCGACTACGCTGCGTCCATGGTGGCCCTGCTCCCGCTCCTGGTGGCCTGTGAGCCGGACGTGGTGATCGTCGACGAGGACGGCATCCGGGTGGTCATCGCCGACGTCGAGGACCTGGTCCTGGCCAAGACCCTCGCCGTGACCCTCGACGACCCGGCCGAGGTGGCCCTGAGCTGCATGCGCGACGACGACGACCGGGAGGTCCACGAGCTCACCTCCTCCGGGATCTCCGGTCAGCACGAGCTGGCGCTCTACGGCCTGAGGGCCGACACGACCTACACCTGCGCGGTCTCCACCTCCGACGGTGAGGCGTCCTTCGCCCTGGAGACGGCACCGCTGCCCGACTGGGCGCCGGACTGGACCCTCAGCGGCGAGACGGAGGGCTACACCCTCTTCAACCACCTGCTGGCGGGCCTCGACGCGACCGACCAGAAGCTGCTGCTGGTCGACCCCGCCGGCGACGTGCGCTGGTACTACGTGCTCCCGGAGCAGGTCGCGGGGGACGTCGACAGCCGCTACCTGGGCGACGGCACCTTCCTCTACGGGGGCGGCTACGGCGCCCGTCCCCGTCGCATCGACCTGACCGGCGAGACCGTCTGGCGGGGCAAGAGCCCGCACCTCGGCCGCACCCACCACCACCACGTCGAGGCCCTCGACGACGGACGGGTGATGAGCCTGGTGTCCATCGACAACACGGCGCCGGAGGAGGCGGAGGCCTGGACCGGCTTCGCCGTCGAGGTCATCGACCCCGAGACCGACACCCTCGACTGGAGCTGGAACAGCCAGGCCCTGGTCGACGCGGGCCAGCTCCACGTGCCCGGCAGCGACCGGGACCCGTACCACGCCAACACCGCCTGGTGGACCGAGGACGACGAGGGCGATGCGCTGTACGTGAGCCTGCGGGACGTCGACGCCTGGGTGCGCCTGGACCGCAGCGACGGCACCCTGAGCTGGTGGCTGGGAGCCGGGGGGGACTTCGAGCTGCTGGACCGCGACGGGGAGCCCGCGGACGACGCCGACTGGTTCTACTTCCAGCACGCACCGGAGCTCACGGGCGACACCCTGGTCGTCTACGACAACGGCTTCGGGCGTCCCGGGGGGGGCTACAGCCGGGTCGTGATGTACCGGGTCGACGTGCCGGGACGCACCGTGCAGGTCCTCTGGGACTGGACCGAGGACCACTGGAAGGAGCCGGTCTGGGGCGACGCGGACCTGCTGGAGAGCGGCCGGGTGCTGGTGGCGCGAGGACACTGTTGGGGCTGCAACGGCGCCGACGAGGCGAACCGGTCGGCACTGATCGAGCTGGATCCGCGGACCAGCGAGGTGACCTGGCGCCTGGACTTCACCGGGGAGAGCGACGGGCTCTACCGGGCCCAGCGGATCGACGGGTGCGAGCTGTTCGACAACGCGCGGTGGTGTCGCTGAGGGTGCTCGGGATGGTGGACAATGCGGTTCCACCGAGGACCTCGATGACCCTGCTGCAGCGTGTCGGCGAGTGGGCGGCCGCTCTCCGCATCGAGGACGTCCCACCGAGGGTGGTCGACAAGCTCCGCATGCAGGTCGCCACCAGCCTGACGGCGGCGGCCTGGGCGCCGTGGCACGCGCCGTCGCGTGCGGTGCTCGTGGCCCGCCGGTCCGCTGGAGACGCCCTGGTCCTGGCGACCGGCGATCGGGTGGCTCCGGCGGACGCGGCCTTCGTCAACGCGGCCTTCGCGATGGCGCTGGACCACGACGACTACATGCTCTGCGCCCACACCGGCTACAGCTCGGTCCTGGCACCCCTGCCCTACGCGACGGAGCTGGACGGGCTGCTCGTGGCTGCGGCCGTGGCCAACGAGCTCAGCGGTCGCCTGTCCACCGCCTGCCTGCTGGGCCCGCTGAACGGACAGATGAGCTCGTATGTGCACAACGCCGGCGCCGCCCTGGCGGTCGGTCGGGTGCGGGGGCTCCCTGCGGAGCAGCTCGCGGCGGCCGTCGCCCTGGCGCTCTACCAGCCCAACCACTGCCTCGGCGCCGGCTTCTGGGAGCAGGGCGCCAAGACGCTGACGGCCTCGCTGCCGCTGGAGCAGGGCATCCGTGCCGTCGACCTGGCCGCGGCGGGGCTCACCGCTCCGATGGACCTGCTCGAGCACCCCCTGGGCTTCTTCTCGACCTTCTCCTTCGGGCACTTCGTGGGCCTCTTCGACGGCCTGGGCGAGTCCTGGTTCTCCGACACCCTCTGCTTCAAGCGCTACCCGGGCACCTCGTACGTCTCGGCCCCGGTCGAAGCGGCGCTGGCAGCGTGGCGGGCCCTCGGGGGCGGCCCGGTCGAGCGGGTCCGCATCGAGACCACGGCGCTCTCCTCGACCCTGGACAGCCTGGGTGCGGCGGCTGTCGAGCGCTCGCCGCTGGATGCCAACGCCGTGAACTTCTCCGTGAGGCTCTCGGTGGCGGCGGCGCTGCTGTTCGGCGACCTGCTGCCCGAGCACCTCCAGCCCGAGCCCCTCGCCGAGGCCGAGCCGCGGGTCCGGGAGCTGGCCGGCCGCATCACCGTGGTCCACGACGTGGCCCAGAGCCTGCGGCTCTTCACCTCCAACCCGGTGGGGGCTCGCATGCTCGTCGGCCTGGGCCCCCGGGGCTGGCTGCGCCTGCGGGCCCACGCACGTCGCATGAACACCTCCACGGGGCCGGGCAACCGCAGCACGTGGCGGGGTGCCTGGCGGGAGGTGGCACCCCTGTGTGCGCACCTGCTGGACCGTCGACCGGTCAGCGACCGGGACTTCGATCCCGCGGTCTTCCGCATGACCCAGTCGGCCCGGGTCACGGTGACCGGTGTGGAGGGTCGAAGCGAGACCCGCGAGGTCGAGGTGCCGCTGGGCGCCTGCGGGCGGGACGCTGCGGAGACCCGGGAGCTGGTGCGGTGGCGCTGCGAGCAGGCGCTGGGGGCGCATGGCGGGGCGTTCTGGGAGGCGGTCCACCGCCCGTCGATCTCCACCGCGGAGCTGCTCTCGGTTACGCAACCAAGGCCTGGACCCGGGGGGGAGTGACCCGCCAGGCTCCCCTTCCGGAGACCCGCATGATCGCCACCGCTCTGCTGACCCTGTTCGCCTGCACGGCCGACGACACCGAGGACTTCGTGATCCTCTCCTCCGGCGACGCCAGCGTGAGCGTGCCCACCGGGGCCACGCCCGAGGGTGTGGAGCTGTCGATCAGCGCCGAGGACCCGGGCGTCGACGCGCCCGAGGGCTCGGACTGGGCCGGCGACGTCTACGCCTTCACCCCCCACGGCACCGAGTTCTCGGCGGCGGTCACCATCACCCTGCCCTACACGGACGCGGGCGGGACCCACGAGGTGCTCCGGCTCGACGACGACCAGGACACCACCTGGGAGGCCGTGGCCGACGTCACCTGGGGCGCTGACACCGCCGAGCTCGAGACCACCCACTTCTCCTTCTACGGGGTGGCGGCGACGGCGGCGGACACCGGTGACACGGCGGACACGGCGGACACGGCGGACACGGCGGACACCGGTGACACGGCGGACACGGCGGACACCTCCACGACCTCCACCGGGGACGCAGACGGCGACGGCTACCTGGACTGGACCGTCGGCGGCACCGACTGCGACGACAACAACCCGGGCGTGAACCCGGGCGCCTCCGAGTACTGCAACGGCCTCGACGACGACTGTGATGGCTCCGTCGACGAGGCCGCCGTCGACGCCGGGACCTGGTACCAGGACGCCGACGGCGACGGGTATGGCAACAGCGCCGTCGCGGTCGTCCAGTGCTCCCAGCCCACGGGCTACGTCGCCACGGGCGGCGACTGCGACGACGCGGACGCTGGGAAGTACCCGGGGAATGGCTGCTAGATGCCCCCGGCTCGCCCTCCTCGGGCCGAGCCCACGGGTCGCGGGACGAACGTCGCTGAGAGCGACATCCAGCGCCTCACGAGTGCGTGTGTGGCTCGGTGCGATGGCCTGCGGGCTCGGCCTCGCCCTGCTGATCGGACCAACGCGTTCCACGTGGAACCGGCTCCTGGTGCTGTGGGACCAGGTGCGACGGGGCTGAGTCGGGACCGGCTGGAAAGGCGAAAGGCGAATTACCTGACCCCATCCTTCGGGAGGCGCTCCATGCGGTTGAAGGTGGCGCGTCGACCGGGCCCCAGCTCGTGGGGGTTGAGGAATTCCCAGACGAGCTCGCCCTCGGGCGTGACCTCGAAGGCTCGCCCCTCGTCGGACTCGGCGATCAGGGTGTTCCCGTTGTCCAGGCGCTGGGCGCTGCCTCGGCTGACGGTGAAGAAGTCCTGGGGCGGATCGCCCCGGTATTCCCAGACGATCGTGTCGGTGCGCGGATCCAGCTCGATGACGCGGGACCACCTGCGGTCCAGGCCGTTGTCGAAGAGCAGGATGTTGCCGTTGGGCAGCATGCTCGGATCGTGGGGGCCCGAGATCTCGCCCGGGCCCCAGGCCCAGACCACGTTCCCCTCGGCTGGATCCAGGATGAAGACGAGGTCCTGGTGCCGAGAGCTCACCAGCAGGTTGCCCGCTGCGTACAGACGGCCCTCGTGTTCGCTGGGCTCGATGAAGGACACCGCGTTGGCATGGAGCAGGTCGACGTGCTCGAGCCCATTGGCTGCGTTCGGAGCGACGGGTTGTAGGGCCTGGAGCCGAGGCTCGGCCAGCAGGAACTCGGTCAAGGAGCGGCGCTGTTGGATCTCCCCCTCGCTCGAGAGCCAGGTGAGCTGATCGTCTCGGTAGGTCAGCCCGGGGGTGAGCTCGGGGATCTGGCGGTACGTGAAGTCCAGGGCGAGCAAGCCCCCCTCTGGGGTCTCCGTCACGTCGTGGTGGCCGTTCAGGGATGTCCGCCAGGCCAGCTCGCCCCCCCAGGTCAGCTTCATCACGAAGCGACTGGCATCGACGTGGGTGTTGTTCCGCCGCGGCGCCTGGGACGAGCCCACCACCAGCAGGCCACCATCGGGCTGCAGCTTCACCCGGGTCCAGGCACCCTCCTCTCCGTGGCTCCACGTGTGGAGCAGGCGTCCCTGGGCGTCGATCAGGTCGGCGCGGCGCAGGTTGCGGCTGAGGAAGAGGTTGTGGCCCGGCTGGCTGCGCGCCTCGTCGAGCACGGTCAGTCCGCTCGCGGCGTCTTCGTCGGTCGGAGCGGCGTCCAGGTAGCCGAGGGCCCGCAGCCGATCGAGCTCGCTGGACTCGTTGGCTTGGACGGTGGTCGCCGGCTCGGGAGCCGAGGGGGCGCCGGTGCAGGCCAGCAGGAGAGGGATCACGAGCCGCCCCGGCGGCCCGGTGCGGCCCGCACCACCTCCTCCATGTCCTCCGGCATCGGCGCCCGGATCTCGACCTCCCCGCCGTCTGGGTGCGGCACCCGCAGCTCCGCCGCGTGCAGGCAGTGCCGGGGGTGTCCGAGCCGCTCGTCGAGGTCCGGCAGGGGCCGGCCTTCGTAGATCGAGAGGAAGACCTCGGGAGGTTGCCCATAGATCCGGTCGCCCAGGACGGGGTGGCCCACGTGCTCCAGGTGGATGCGGATCTGGTGGGTGCGGCCGGTGTGGGGCCTGCAGCGCACCAGGGTCAGCTCGGCGAGGCGCTCCAGCACGTCGACGGTCGTCGAGGCCGGCAGGCCATCGGCCACCACGCCCCGCTTGAGCGCGATCGGCGAGGTGGTGTCGTCGCCGATCGGGGCCACCACCTCGCGGGTCTCCCAGGGCACTGCGCCGCGCACGATGGCCAGGTAGGTCTTGTCCACCTCGCGGGCCTTGAAGGCCGCCTTGATGAAGCGATCGGCCTCGGGGTCGCGGGCGAGCAGCACCACGCCGGAGGTGTGGCGATCGAGCCGGTGGCAGAGGCGCAGGTCCTCGCCGCCGAAGCGCTCACGGGCGAGCCCGATGAGGCCCCACTCGAAGGCGTGGCCGACCGGGTGGCAGAGCAGGTCCGGCGGCTTGGCGAAGGCGACCAGGCGTGGGTCCTCGTGGACCACCGGGGGGCAGGGAGGCGGCCCCCCGGTGGGCAGCAGCTCGGGCACGGTGAGCCTCAGCACCTCACCTCCCCGCAGGACCGACGAGGGCTTGAGCGCCCGGTCCTGGACCTGGACCTGCCCCAGCCGGACGGCGCGGGCGGCCGCGGAGCGGGACCAGGTGGGGAAGCGGCGGGCCAGGAAGGCATCGAGCCGCATGCCTGCAGCACCCAGGGGGACCTCGACGGGGCGGTGGTCCATGGCGCCAGCCTATCCGACCTTTGCACTTCGCCCCGCTGGTGGGTCCAACCTCCCGAGGGTGGAGCCACGAGACCCCCGGAGTAGACGATGGCCCAGGTCATTCCCCTTCCCCAGCGCCCCCTGCCCCTCGATCCGCAGCCCCGGGCCACGGTGAGGAACCCGGCCCGCGCCCGCGAGTGGAGCCTCGTCGGAGGCCTGGTCTGGATCATCGCGGCCCTCGGGGGGCTGGTCATCGCCCGACTCCAGGAGACGGGTGCGGAGGCCGGCTGGCGGGTGGCCTTCGAGCGTCCCGAGCTGGGCGCCCTGGACATCTGGTGGTTCACGGTCGTGGTCGCCGGAGCGGTCTTCTTGGCCGTCGCGCTCTACGGGGCCCTCCGCTCCCAGGCCCCGCGCACCGACGCCTTCGGCGCCGGGCTCACGGGGGCCGTCCTGAGCACGGTCGGTGGCGTGATCCTGTTCTTGAGGCTGCTGGCGGTCCTGGGCTGAGCTCAGCGCCCCCGGCCCAGCACCTCGCGGCGGGTCTCGGCGATCTCCGCCTCCCCCAGGCGCGGGTGGTCCGCGGCGACCCAGGCGGCGATGCGCTCGGCCATGCGCTCGCCGCGCGTCGCGGTGAAGTGCAGGGCCCGGATCCTCACCGCCGCGATGCCCTGGCGCTGGAGGTCTTCGGGCCACTGGGCGTCGTCGGCCACCACGCCGTCGCCGAGACCGGTGCCGTCGCAGACGACGACCAGGAAGTCGACGTCCTCCGGCACGCTCGGGCGCCGGCGAGCGGCTTCGAGGGCCTCGTCCGAGAGCGACGCGATGAAGGCCTCGTGGGAGGCCCGTCCGACCTCGTGGAAGCGCCCCCACCCCGAGCCGGCGTTCGGCGCACAGAGCTGGACCACGCCCGTCACGCCAGCGTCGGGATGATCCTCGACGAAGCGCCGCGCCAGCAGCCCGCCGGCGCTGTGACCCAGCAGGACCACGTCGTCGTGGTCGCCTCCCGCCAGGGTGCCCAGGGCCTGGCCGAGGGCTTCGCTGGCGAGCACGTCCTCGATGGCGGCGTTCTGGGTGTAGCTGACGGCGTAGACGTCGGCGTCCCGGGCCAGGGCCTGGACCAGGTCGCTGCCCTCCCGCTGCCAGTCGTGCAGCCAGGTCTCGTGGGCCTGTCTGTCCAGCACGGTGGTGCCCCGCAGGCCGTGGAGCAGGATCACCGCTCGACGCGTAGCCTCGGGACCCTCGCCCACCTGGGCATGGCTCACGGCCACGGGCCCCGGAGGCACGACGTGGTCGCGATCGAGCCAGCCGACGGTGGCGGTCGCTCCGCCGAGGACCGCTGCAACCAGCAGGAACTTCCGCATGCGCCTGGGACACCCCCGCTTCGATCGGGCTTCCCGGCCAGGCTATGGTCGCGATCTCGTCCCGTCACGCCCGGGAGCCCGATGACGAAGAGCCGCACCGCAGCCCGCTTGCCGGTGGACCTCGGGGTGGTGGTGGCCCTGGCCTGGCTGCTCATCGCGGTGGCGGTGACGATCCTCTACGGTCCGGTGCTCGGGCTGCGGGGCTGGATCTGGCTGGGGGTGCACCACGTCCTGTGCGGGGTCGGCTGCACCCATGAGCTGGTGCGGGGTTGGCGCCGCCGCCGGGCCCGGCTCAGCGCAGCCAGGAGCGCCCCCGCGACCGTGGAGTGAGGGCCACCTCGGCCTCGGGCTGCGCCCAGCGGGCCTGCTTGTCGCTCAGGGTGTAGCGCCGGCTCCAGGTCAGGCCGGGCCCGTCCTTGAGCTCGAGCCGCAGCAGGATCTGCTGCTCGGCCGGGCCGGCCTTCGGCACGCCCTGCCGCCTGCAGGTGCCCACCGCCAGGGTCTCCGGCTGCTGGGCCCAGCGGATCGCCGCGTCGGCCAGGTCCGCGGCCAGGGCCGTCTCCCCCACCAGCAGGCCCTCCACGCTGGACGCGGTCATGCGCACGACCTGGGGCGGCAGGCGTCCCTCCTCGGCGAACCAGCGACAGGCGAAGGCCCCCAGGCGGTCCGCGAGCTCCCGGGCATCGAGGGGCGCCTCGAGGGACTGCTCCCAGCTCGGCGCTGCGGGGCCGTCCGGACGTGCCAGGGGCACGGGGTCCGGGTGGGGCGTCGGAAAGAGCGGGTGGCCCTTGGGCAGCCCCTGTCCGCGGCTGCAGGTCCACTCGCCGAGCCAGACCACGCCCTGGGGGGTGTCGCTCCAGGGCCGCACCCAGGCTTCCCAGGCCCCGTCGGGGCGGCGCAGCCGGACGAAGAGGTGGGGTAGCAGGCCGGCACCCGAGGGCAAGGCGGCCTGGCCCACCAGCGCCGTCCAGGCCAGCCCGGGCTGGGTCTCGAGGCTGCGCTCCACGGCGGCGAGGCGGTCGGGGGCCGGGTCGGCCCCGACGATGGCCAGGCGCTCGCGGGTGGTCACGCCCAGCACCATCCAGGGCAGCCGGGTGGTGCGCTGCAGGTTGGCCTGGGCCTCACGGCGCAGCCCGGCGATCGCATCGCCAGGGGGCAGCGGAAAGCGGAACAGCTCGACATGGGCCACGGTCCGGCTCACCTATCGGCCTCCACCCGCCGGCGCCCTCGGACCCCGTTAGGGTCGCGGTTCGATGGCCGAGAGCTGGCTGGACAGCGTCTTCGTGAAGGTGATGAAGCGTCGGCCCTTCTTCGCCGACGGCTGGGGATCCGAGCACGGCCTGCGTGTCGTCAGCGCGCTGCCTTCCGAGCGGGAGGTCCTTCCCTCCATCGCGCCGAGCTGGGGTGAGCCCCGCCGCCACGGCGACCTGGAGTGGCTCGAAGGGCGCTTTCCCAGTCCCGAGGCCGAGCTGCTCCAGCTCCCGCTCGAGAGTCGTGAAGCCGTCGTGCGCTGGGTCCGACCGGTGGGAGGCGACCGGTTGCCGATCTGCCTTCACACCGCGGCCACCGGGGAGTTCGGCTTCTCCCGCCGCATGCGGCTGGCCCGCCCCCTGGCGAGCCGGGGCATCGCCTCGCTGCTGCTGGAGAACCCCTACTACGGCTCGCGCCAGCCCGCGGACCAGCACGGGCCCTCCGTCCGCACGGTCTACGACCTGCTGGCGATGGGGCGGGCCTGTGTCCAGGAGGCCCGTGGGCTCCTGGCCTGGTTCCACGGGCAGGGCCACCGGCTCCTCGGGGTCAGCGGCTTCTCGATGGGGGGCCAGACCGCTGCGATGGCCGCGGCCTCCTGCCCCTTCCCGGTCGCCGGTGTGCCCCTGGCCGGGTCCCACTCCGCCACCGCCGTCTTCCTCGACGGCCTGCTGCGCTACGTCGTCGACTGGGACGCCCTGGCGCCTGACGGCGATCGCGATCGCGCCCGAGCTCGCCTCGTCGAGCTGATGTCAGCCCTGGCGGTCCAGGCGCTCCCGCCGCCCGTGCACGCCGCGGCCTGCGTCGTGGTCGCCGGGTCGGGCGACGGCTTCGTGCGCCCGGACTCCTCGCAGGCGCTGTATGCCCACTGGGCGGGCTCCGAGCTGCGCTGGGTCCGCACCGGACACGTCGGCGGCTACCTCTTCCAGCGCCGGGCCTACCTGCAGGCGATCGAGGACGCCTTCAGGCGTCTCGGAGAGGTCCACGCCGCCCCCGGAGGGATGGAGACAGCGCCCTCGGGCGTATGATCCAGCGGCGCAATGGTTTGGCTCACGCTCTCTGTCGGGCTGGCCGCGGCGGTCCCCGAATTCGAAGGGGAGCAACCCCGCTCGGCCCGCATCGCCCGCAACGCCTGGGAGGCCGCGGAGGTCTGCACGGGGTGGAGTCCGCCGTCCCACGCCCGGGTGGAGATCGTCCAGGCCGAGCTGCCGGAGGGGCAGCGGATCCGCGGCCTTCGCGACGGCGGCGGTCTGCGCCGCATCGAGGTCGGGGGACGCCGCGCCGACACCATGCTGCTTGTGCGGGAGGTCGCCCGGTCCTGGATCGGCGAGGGGCCCACCGCCCTGAGCGTCGGTCGCCTGGAGCTGCTGGTCGACTGCATCGCCGACGAGGATCCCCGGGTCGTCGGCCGGGTGCCCGACGACGGACGGCGGCTCGACGCGATGCCGGACCTGCTCACCTGGGAGAGCCGGGCGATCGGCATGCCGACCCTGGACCCGACGGACCCGACCATCGCCGGGTGGTGGGGGGCGGCGCGCCTGGTCCGCCAGGCGGCCCGCAGCGTCGAGGCCCAGCGCTTCTGGCCCCAGACCGGATCCGTGGACTGGGACGCCTTCGCGGCCCTGATGCTCTCGGTCGGACCCGACGGCGAGGCCCTGATGGGCCTGCTCGCGGGCGGGGTGGAGAAGCAGCGGGACGGGCTGGTCGACCTGGACCGGGACGGCCTCTCGCTGCTCGGGGAGACCCTCGCCGGCACCGACCCGACGCTGTGGGACACCGACGGAGACGGCTGGTGGGACGGCGCCCGGCGGCCGGAGCTCGTCGAGGCCGTGCCCCTGCCCCCCGACGGTCTGCCGATCTGCCTCGCGGCGGGTGGCAACGGACCCATGGGCGGGGTGGTGCTGGACCTGGGCGGGGACCTGCGGGGCCTGGAGATCCCCGAGGCCACGCTGTTGATGAAGACGCGGGACATCGACCTCGTGGTCGGCTCGAACTACCACCGGGTGCCCTCGGGTCGCCCGGCGGTCGTGCGCCTCACGGGGGAGCTCGACCGGTCGACGGGGGGGGTCTGGGTGGCTCCGGTCGGCTCGGACACCACCGTCCGTCGGGGCTGCATGGCCGACGAGCGCATGGTGGTCTGGGCCTCCCACGCTGCGCAGCGCAAGACGGTCCAGCAGTTCCACACCCTGTCGGTCGAGGTCCACAAGATCGCCGAGGTCCTGCTCGGCCCGACCTCGGTCCCGGTCACCGTGGTGCTCGGGGAGCCTGCCAACTGGGTCGAGGGCAACACGGTCGGCATCAGCCGGGACGCGCTGCGCTGGGCCGAGGTGGCCGGCCGCATGGACTGGCTGGCCGCGCTGTCGGTGGCCCTGTGGCGCACCGACGCGCGCCTGGAGCCCAAGGTGCGCTACGAGCAGGCGGAGGCCCTGGCCCGAGCACTCGTCGACGACGCCCCCGAGGACCTCGTGGTGGCCGAGAATTGGCGCGAGGTCAACCAGTGGACCCGCATCGCCGGGGACTGCGAGACGGGGTGGAAGGGGCTGTTGATCGAGCAGCAGTGCTGGATCCAGTAGAGCTACAACCAGTACCACCCCAGCCGACACACCACGAACTGCTTGAGCCGCTGCAGCAGTCCCTGGCGCTCCAGCTCCGCGCGGGTGATGCGGTCGACGCGCTCCGGCGAGAGGTCCTCGCCGAACATCCGGTCGAACGCCGTCCGCACCTGGGGGTCCCGGATCATCACCACCGACTCCGAGTTGTGCTCGGAGGACTGGGCGTCGAGGTTGGCGGAGCCGACGATCACCGGCCCGCAGGTCCCGAAGCTGGCGACCTTGGAGTGCAGGGTGCCGAGGCCCTCGGCGACGTCGTTCTCCCACTCGAAGAGCGCGGCGCTGGGCCGGATGCGCAGGAGGCGACGGAACTCGAAGTGGGAGGCATCGACGATGAAGGGCGCGTCGACGCTGTCCTTGGAGTTGGTGATCACCGCCAGGCGGGTGTCCTTGCGCAGGGCCACCCGCAGCCGTCGCCCGACCCGCGCCCCGGGGGCGAAGTAGGCCGCCTCCAGGCGCACGACCTGCCCGGGTGGGGTAGCGGAGATGAGCTGCCGGTAGAGGTGCTCGATGCTGCGGTGGTTGCGGGCACGCGGCTGGTTCCAGACGAAGCGGACCCGGGCGTTGGCCACTTCGGGCTGGGGCGGGTTGAGCCGCTCCCTCAGCCCCGCCTCCAGGGGCGCGCCGAGGTGGTACTCGAGGGAGTCGAAGAACCGGTCCACGATGGGGTTGACGACCGGACCGCGCAGCTCCACGTCGGTGTCGCGCCAGCCGCCCCGCCCGGTGCCCGCGTCGACCGCGACGGTGCCGCCGTAGGCGTACTCGCTGGCGATGTTCATGCCCCCGAGGATGGCCCGCAGCTCCAGCCCGCCGTCGGCGGTCCGCACACCGGTGATCCAGTACTTCTCGTGGTCCATGTGATCGAGCAGGTCGAAGAACTGCCAGATGCGGCTCGCCAGCCCGCTCGGCTTCTCCCCGTCCAGCCAGGCGCCGTAGACCGCCAGCTCGTCCGGCGAGATCAGGGCGTTGGTGGGCACCACCATCACCCCGGCCTCCGCCATCTCGCGGAAGATGCGCTTCTCGCCGAACAGACCCGACACGCTCGAGGTCTCCATCATCTCGCCGATGTCGTCCAGCTCCATCACGCTGCCGCGGAGGTCGTACTGGACGACCACGAAGGCGCCGGCGCGGGCCCGGGCCATCAGCAGCTCGGCCGTCGACCGGCCGATTTCGTCGTCGGAGAAGATGAAGGTCTTCACCAGGACCACGTCGGCGTCGTGGGCGTTCTCGAAGCGCCGCGTGAACGCGACGTCTCCATTTACGAGTAATTCCGCGTGGTTGCCCTGGTGTTCGCGGGAGTGCGTCCGCTTGTCGAGGGCTGCGTGCAGCCTCGGGTCGTCCCACGCAGCGCAGTCGTCCAGGGGACCGAGCGCGGCGTCCTGGGGACGGGGCAGGATCCGCGCCTCGCGCACCGGCACGCAGCCGATGGCGAGCAGCGCGGCGAGGACGAGGGCTCTACTCCCCACAGGGCACGTAGACGACGACCCGCTCATAGGGCTCGTCGCTGAAGCTCCAGGGGGCGTAGGTCTCGATCGGGGGGCTCCCGGACACCAGGAAGGCGTGCAGGTTGGCGCCGCCGGCGGCCGTGTGGACCCGGGGACCCCAGGAGTGATCGTCGATGTCGAAGGCGAGGACCTGCTCCAGGCAGGCGTCGGATGCGGGGGACTGGGGCCAGGGAGCGGCGGCGATGGCCAGGGGAGCGGTCACGGGACCGTCTTCTTCGATGGCCTCCCAGCCGGCGGCTTCGAGGTAGTGCTGCCAGCCCCAGTGGCCGGCGAAGACACCGGGCTGCCCGACGGCCTGGGCCACGCGCCGGGCGGCGTCGCGCTGGGCCCGTGCCAGGGCCTGGTCGTCGAAGGAGAGGCTCAAGGCGAGGGCCGCCGACAGGGCCACGTGGACCATCAGCCGGCGGCGTCCGGGCGCCAGGCGGAGGGCGGCGAGGGCGAAGGCCGGCAAGAAAGGGAGCCAGTAGCGGGTCGCCGAGAACCGCAGCAGCAGCAGGAAGGCCAGTCCGCCGAGCCCCCAGCAAGCGAGCAGCAGGTCGTCCCGGTGACGCTGCCGCAGCACGCTGAAGGTCGCCCCCCCGGCCGTGGCGAAGACCAGCGTCGCGACGAGGGGCAGGCCGCTCTGCTGGCTCAGCCCGGCCGCCGCCGCCCCGAGGACCAGCCCCAGGGCCGCGCCTTCCAGGGACCGCGAGTTCCAGGCGATGACGGGCAGCAGCCCGGCGCCACCGAGCATCGCCACCGACGCCGCCCCCTTGCGCAGCAGGTCCCGCGGGGTGTCGGAGACGGCCTGGAAGCCGATCATCGCGGTGGCGTGGACCTGGCCATAGGCCGACAGGTCGTGGGCCACCAGCAACGCCGGCGCGACCACCACGGCGGCCGCCTGGGCCAGCCGCCGCCGCTGCCACCCCGCCAGCAGCAGCAGCGGGACCAGGCAGAGGCCCGAGTAGCGGAACCAGAAGGCGCAGCCCGCCAGCAGGGCGAAGGGCCAGGCGTGCCGGCGGGCGCCGAGGAAGCCGCCGATGCCGGCCACGGTGCAGGCGAAGAGCGGCAGGTCCGGGGTCAGGGCCTGGGACGCGAGCAGGACCACGGGGCAGGTCCCGAGCACCAGGAGACTGGCCAGTCCCCCCCCCTGGGAGGCCGGCACCAGCACCTGGCCGAGGCGCCAGCAGCCCCACAGGGCCAGCAGCAGCCAGGGCAGCATCCAGAGGTGGAGCACGGGCTCGGACAGCTCGTGCACCGGGGCCAGCCACCAGGCGATGCCCGGCGGGTTGGAGAGCACGTCGAAGGCCCGCTCGGTGGTGCCCTGCCAGTTCAGGGTCACGTCGTGGGGCCGCCACCAGTCGGCCGCGGCGCCGCGGGCGAGGTGGAGGAAATTGGCGTCGTCGATGTGGACCGGCTTGCGCACGAAGGGCACGACGAGGCCCATCACCAGGATCGAGGCCAGCACCGGACGACGCACCGGCGCAGCCTACACCGCAGCCCCCTGGTTAGACCGCCCCGATGGCGCACACGTGGGACATCGTCGTCGTGGGGGCCGGCCACGCCGGCTGCGAGGCCGCGGCGGCGGCCGCCCGGCTAGGCGCCCGCGTGGCGGTGGTCACCCTGCGCCTGGACCACTTGGGGTGCCTCTCCTGCAACCCGGCCATCGGCGGCCTGGCCAAGGGTCAGCTCGTGCGCGAGCTCGACGCCCTGGGCGGTCTCATCGCCCGGGTGACCGACGAGACGACGATCCACTTCCGGCGCCTCAACACCCGCAAGGGCCTCGCTGTGCGCTCCAGTCGCGCCCAGGTCGACCTCGAGCGCTATCCCCGGGCGATGTCCCGGACGCTCGCGGACCTCGAAGGCCTGGACCTGGTCGAAGGGGAGGTCGCAGGGCTGGTGGTCGAGGGGGGGCGGATCGCCGGGGTCCGCCTGGCCGACGACACGGTGCTCCGGGCCCCTGCCGTCGTGCTCACCACGGGGACCTTCCTCGGGGGCCTGCTCCACTGCGGCGACGAGCGTCGCCGGGGCGGTCGCATCGGCGACCGCGCGGCTCACCGCCTGTCGCGCGAGCTGCGGGACCTCGGGCTGCGGCTGGGGCGCCTCAAGACGGGCACCACGCCGCGGGTCCGCGCCGGCTCGGTCCGCTGGGAAGCCCTGCAGGAGCAGCCGGGCATCGAGGGGCACTTCTCCTTCCGGCCTCCGCGGACACGGCTGCCCCAGCGGCCCTGCTACCGGGCTGCCACCAACCCGGAGACCCACGCCCTGGTCCGGGCCGACCTGCACCGGGCGCCGATGTTCTCCGGCGCGATCCGGGGCACTGGCCCGCGCTATTGCCCCTCCATCGAGGACAAGGTCGTGCGCTTCCCGGACCGGGAGCGCCACGTGCTCTTCCTGGAGCCCGAGGGGCTCGACAGCGACCGGATCTACGTCGCTGGGCTCTCCACCTCCCTGCCGCGGGAGACCCAGGAGGCCGTGCTGCGCTCGATCGTGGGCCTGGAGCACGCCGAGGTGCTCCAGCACGGCTACGCCGTGGAGTACGACTTCGCCGACCCGCGGGACCTGGGCCCCGGCCTGGAGCACCGGGAGGTGCCGGGCCTCTTCCTCGCCGGCCAGGTCAACGGCACCTCGGGCTACGAGGAGGCCGCGGCGCAGGGCTTCGTGGCGGGGGTCAGCGCGGCGCGCCAGGAGCCCTTCGTGCTGCGGCGGGACCAGGCCTACGTGGGCGTGCTGGTGGACGACCTCGTCACCCGTGGCGTCGGGGGCGAGCCCTACCGGATGTTCACTTCCCGGGCCGAGCACCGGCTCCTGTTGCGGGAGGACAACGCGGACGTGCGCCTGGTGCCCACCGGGAGGTCCCTGGGGCTGGTGGAGGACGCCGACATGGCCGCCTTCGAAGCCCGCCAGGAGGCCGCGGCCCGGGGACGGCAGGCCCTGTCGCAGCCGATCCACCCCTCGGCCGAGACCCTGGCCCGGCTCGACCAGCACGGGCTCGGCACCCTGAAGAAGCCGATCACGGCCGAGGAGCTGCTGCGGCGGCCCGCGGCCAGCTACACGGTCCTGTCGGCGGCCTTCGGCCTGCCGGCGCTCGCTCCGGAGGTGGCGCTGGTGGTCGAGAACGAGGTCAAGTACGCCGGCTACCTCAAGCGGGAGCGCAGCCGCGTCGCCGAGGCCCGCCGCCTCGCCGGCGTGTCCCTGGACACCATCGACTTCTCGGCGGTGCCCGGCCTGTCCACCGAGGTCCAGCAGAGGCTGGTGGCGGCCCGGCCACGGGACCTGGGCGCCGCCGGGCGTCTCCCCGGCGTCACGCCGGCCGCGGTGACCCTGCTGGCCACCTGGCTGATCAAGGAGCGCTGCGCCGCGCCATGAGGCTCACACGCGCCGAGGAGGCCCACCTCGCCCTGCTCGAGCGCTGGCGCCGGGCGATGGACCTCGTGGGTCCCGGTCCGCTGGAGCCCCACTTCGCCGACGCGGTCGCGGCGGTCTCCTGGCTCCAGCCCGTCGGGCGCTGGGCCGATCTGGGCAGCGGTGCCGGCTTTCCCGGTGTGGCCCTCGCGGCCCGTCACCCCGACCTCTCCGTGACCCTGGTGGAGTCCCGCCAGCGCCGCGCGGCCTTCCTGGACCAGGTCGTCGCCGCGACCGGCCTCGCCGGCTTGGAGGTCTTCCACGGTCGCGCGGAGGCCCTGGACGACGGCAGCTTCGACGGGGTCATCAGCCGCGCCTACCGCCCGCCCCTCGACTACCTCGCCGACGCCAGGAGAGTCTTGGTGTCCGGAGGCGTGGCCGTGCTCCTGCTGGCCCAGCAGGAGGTCCCCCAGGTGCCCGGCCTGGAGGTGTTCCACGTGGAACACTACGCCGTCGAGGGCCGGCCGCGCCGCGCCGTCGGTTACCACAAGCTGGTGCCCTGAGCCTCTGGAGGGCCCGTGTTCCTGGCCTCGGTGCTCCTGTTCTCCGCCTGCGAGTCGACCCCCGCCGAGCTGCGCCATCCCGAGCGGGTCGTCAGCCACAGGCCGGGGCGTGTCGCACTACCGGTCCAGGTCCTGGACGTCGACGGGGAGGTGCTCGATCACCCCGTCGTGGCTACGGCGGTCGGCGACGACACGGTCGCCCGGGTCGGCAAGGACGGCAGCGTCACCTGCAGGGCCCTGGGCACCAGCCGCGTCGACTTCGCCGTGGGTGAGCTGACCGGCAGCCTGGAGCTGCGCTGCCTGCTCATCTCGGCCATCCAGCCCATCACCCAGGGGCTGTCGCTCGTGGTGCCCGACGAGGAGGGGGCGGCGCTCCGGTGGAATGTCGTCGATCTCAAGGGGGAGGTGATCGAGGGCGTGCCCGTCGACATCACCTCCCTGGACCCGTCGATCGCTCGCATCGAGGGGGTGCGGGTCTACGGGGTGACGACGGGACGCACCCGGCTCCGCTTCTCCTCGGGAGACCTCTCGGCGGCGATCGGGGTCCGGGTCGGCAAGGAGATCCTGCGACGGGTGGCGATGCCGATCCCCAAGGCGGGCGCGGACCTGCCGCTGGTGGCCGGGGAGTGGACCCTGAACATCAGCGCCAGCGCTCCGGTGACGGTCGACGTGCCCGGGGCCGTCTGCCCCGACACCGAGGCCGACAAGGTGCACTACCTGGTCTGCCGGCTGCCCGAGGCCTCCGCCCTGCACATCGAGCCCACCGGCCTGCTGCGCGAGCCGGCCGTGGCCCACGTCAAGGGGGTCTTCTTCCCCGGGAGCTGATGTTCCACGTGGAACCGTCGCCGAGCACCTCAGGAGTGCTCTTGCGCCGTCAAGACTTCTCGGGTAGGGTCGGTCTCCCCCCTGCCGCGCCTCCCTGGCTCGGCGACCCCCTCCCCCGAGGCCCCACCGGACATGTCGCGCATTCTCGCTGTCACCAACCAGAAGGGGGGTGTGGGCAAGACCACCACCTCGATCAACCTCGCGGCCTCGTTGGCCGCGATCGGTCAGCCGACGCTGCTCGTCGACCTGGACCCCCAGGGCAACGCGTCGTCGGGCCTGGGCTTCCCCAAGGACGACGTGTCCCAGGGCACCCTGGACCTGTTGCTGGACTTCGCCGACCTGCGCTCCGTGCTCCTGCCCACGGCGGTCGACGACCTCCACCTCGTGCCGGCCACCCGCCAGCTCATCGGTGCCGAGGTCGAGCTGATGCAGGTCTTCGGGCGGGAAATGCGCCTCAAACGGGCACTCTCGGACATCGAGGACACCTACCGCTGGGTGGTCCTGGACTGCCCGCCCTCCCTCGGCTTCCTCACCGTCAACGCCCTGGCTGCGGCGGACGGGGTGCTCATCCCGGTCCAGGCGGAGTATTACGCCATGGAGGGACTGGGAGAGCTGCTGCGCACGATGGCCGAAGTCCGCAAGGCGCTGAACCCCACGCTCGCCCGCGAGGGTGTGGTCGTGACCCTCGCCGACAGCCGCAACAACCTCTGCCGCGACGTCACCGAGGAGCTGCGCCAGGTCTTCGGCGCCGAGGTCTTCGAGACCGTCATCCCGCGCAACGTCAAGCTCGGAGAGGCCCCGTCCTACGGACAACCCGCTCTCTCCTACGCCCCCGCCAGCTCCGGCGCCCAGGCCTATTCGGCCCTGGCCCGGGAGCTGCTCGCCCGCCACGCACAGCCCACCGCCCAGCGCCGGACCGCCTCATGAACACCACCCCGAACCCTCGCCGTCGCAACCTCGGTCGCGGCCTGTCCGCTCTGATCCCGGACCAGATCCTCGACGACCAGGGCAACGCGGTCTCCGGGATGCTGCGCACGGTCGGCCTCGACCGGGTCTCTCCCAACCCGGAGCAGCCGCGCCGCAGCTTCGACGCCGACCGGCTCGAGGAGCTGGCGGCTTCCATCCGGGAGCACGGCATCCTCAGTCCCCTGGTGGTGCGGTCCGTCGGCGAGGGTCGCTACGTGATCATCGCCGGGGAGCGCCGCTGGCGGGCCGCGGGCCTGGCCGGGCTCCACGAGCTGCCGGTGGTGGTCCGGAGCAACGCCGACGACGAAGCCGTCCAGCTCGAGCTGGCGCTGGTCGAGAACCTCCAGCGCGAAGACCTCGACCCCATCGAAGCCGCCGAGGGCTACCGGCGCCTCATCGAGCTCCACGGCTACACCCAGGAGCGGGTGGCTCGCAAGGTCGGGCGCACGCGGGTGACCATCGCCAACGCCCTGAGGCTCTTGAAGCTGCCCGAGGGCATCCAGAAGCTGCTCTGTGAGGGTCGCATCACCACCGGCCACGCCAAGGCGCTCCTGGCGGTCGACGACCCGGCCACCCAGCGCGAGATCCTCTCCCAGGTCCTGGCGCGGGACCTGTCGGTGCGGGCCACGGAGCGCCTGGTCCGCGCCAGGGCCAAGGTCACCCGGACCGTCCAGGTGAAGCAGCGCCGGGAGCGGGTCCTGGACTATGCCTCCCAGCTCCTCACCCGGGCGCTCAACACCCAGGTCAGCATCCAGCCCCGCAAGCGCGGCGGCGGCGGTCGCATCACCATCGACTACTACAGCAACGAGGACCTCGAGCGGCTCATCGGTGCCCTCCGGGGAAGCGAGTAGGACGCCGGAATCCCGGTGGCGGCACCTCCCGAGAGCCCCCTGAACGCCCTGCTCGGGCGAGGGGCCAGCTACGAAGGGGACCTCTCCTTCGAGGGGCGCGTGCGGGTCGACGGGCACTTCCGGGGGCGCATCTACACCGACGAGTGCCTGGAGATCGGGCTCGAGGGTCGGGTCGACGGCGAGATCGACGCCCAGGACGTGGTGCTCGCCGGCCTGGTGGTCGGTCAGCTCCGGGTCCGGGGGCTGCTGCGGATCACGCCCACGGGCCGTGTCTCCGGAGCCATCGATGCCGAGAAGCTGTGCATGGAGGCCGGTGCCTGCCTCTCGGCCGTGCTGCGGGTCGGGGATCAGAGCGGGCTGCCGCCAGGGCCCGCGAGGTAGGCTCCCTCCTCGTTGGAGGAGCGACGGTGACCATGACCTCCCGCTGGCTGTGCCTGGGGCTGCTGGCCCTGATGACCGGGTGTGAGGGGATCTCGACGGAGCCGGAGACGGAGCCCCCCACACCCAAGGCGCCCTCCGAGCCGGTGACCGCCCCGGATCCGGCGGCTGTGGACCTCCCCACGCCCCTGATGCGCACGGCGCTCCACTGCTGCAAGAACCTGACGATGGAGCCGGTGGTGCGGGCCTACCTCGAGGTCGGGGTCGCCCTCGCGGGTGGGGACCTCGTGGCGACGGCCGCGACCGGCGCCACCCTCGGTGAGAAGCTCGGCTCGCTGGACGTCAAGCCCGAGGTGCTCGAGCAGCTCCAGGCGGCCCAGGCCGGCCTGGCCAGCGAGGACCTCGCGGCGGCGCGGACCGCCTACGGGAGCTTCTCCCAGCTCCTCGTCGACACGGTGAGGCCCTCGCAGTCCGGCACCTTGGACCTCGCGGTGGCCTACTCCCGCAACGCCGACGCCCACTGGCTCCAGGAGGGCGTCCAGCCCCTCAGCCCCTACGGCGACGACATCGCCAGCTATAGCTGGGGCACCCGGGCCGAGGTCAACGCCGCGGACGAGGAGCGGGAAAAGGAGCTTGGGAACCGTCCCTGATCGCCCCCTCGGGCCTGTGGTCGTCGGTCTCGCCGGGGGCACGGCCTCGGGCAAGACCACCCTGGCACGCGCCGCCGCCGAAGCGCTGGGGCCGGACTGCCTCTGGCTCCAGCACGACCGCTACTACTTCGACGTGCCGGATCCCCGGGTCCACAACTACGACCACCCCGACGCCCTCGACACCGGGCGGCTGATCGAGGACCTCGACGCCCTGTTGTCGGGGCGGGCCACCGAGGTGCCAGTCTACGACTTCACCACCCACACCCGCCAGTCCCAGGGCGAGCTGCTGGAGCCCGGGGCCGTGATCCTCGTCGAGGGCATCCTGGTGTTGCAGGACCCGGAGCTCGTCTCCCGCTTCGACCTCAGGGTCTGGGTGGAGGCCGACGACGACCTGCGCCTGGCACGTCGCCTCCAGCGGGACGTCGCCGCCCGCGGCCGCACCCCCGACGACGTGCTGAGGCAGTACCTGGGGACGGTGCGGCCGATGCACAAGCGCTTCGTGGCGCCGTCGGCGTCACGGGCCGAGCTGCTGCTGGACGGCGAGGGGGTGCTGGAGGTGGAGCTGGCGCGGTTGTTGGAGGCGATCCAGGGATTCCGGTCGGGGTGAGCGGGTCACCTGGACCGAGTCCGGCGCCGCGACGTGTCGTCATGGGCCACGAGTGGGGCGAGACGGAGGGCGGAGCCCGGAGGCGGTCGGGTGTCAGCCGGAGCGCAACGGGGCCGCACGTGGGGCCCTTGTGCAGCAACCGTTGCGGGCCGCCGGCCGAAGGGACGCGAGGCCACTCCCCGGCTCGCTGGAGATGACCTCCGACACCGGATGCAGCGAGCCGGGACCCGCGAGGTCCGTGCAAGGGAGCTGGTCGTGCGAGAGACGCGCAGAAGGGCGGGTTCCTGGCGAAAATCCTGCTACATTGGCCTCAGGAGGCACTCACCATGAGGGAAGAGAGCCCCCCCCGGCGTCTTCTGCGGGCGCTCGTCACGGTCTTCCTACCGGTCCTGACCAGTTCGGGACCGGCTTGGGCCCAGGCCGCCTACGACCTCGGGGGGACGAGCTACCAGCAGAGCTGGGACTCCCAGGCCGCGACCAACGGCGTGGTCCGGTGACTCCATGGCGCCCCTGGGTGCTCGGCCCGCTGCTCTTGGGGTCGAGCCTTCCCGGGTGTGCGAGCGATGCCCGGGGCCCCCCAGGGGGGACCACCGGACCGGGGACAGGGACCTGCGACACCGCTCAGGGCGAGGGCTGCTCGGACACCGGCCCCCCCTTCCGGGCGCCTGACCTCGACGGTGACGGCTACCGCGCGGACGACTGCGACGACAGCGACCCCTCGATCCACCCCGGGGCCCCCGAAGACGGCGGCGACGGCAGCGGCTCGGCCAACGGCGTCGACGACGACTGTGACGGGATCATCGACGAGGGCACCTCGGCCTACGATGACGACGACGACGGCTCCAGCGAGGAGGACGGCGACTGCGACGACGGGGAGGCCTCGGTCTACCCGGGAGCCCCCGAGGTGCCGCGCAACGGGGTGGACGAGAACTGCGACGGGTCGGACGCCGGGCCGGTCTACGAGCTGGCAGACGCCGACCTCCACATCCTGGGGGAGGAGGCGGAGCGCGAGTCCGGCGATGCCGTCTGGCTCGGCGGTGACCTGGACGGGGACGGCCTGGACGACCTGGTGATCGGCTCGCCGGACACCACGGAGCCCTGGGTGCGCGGCCGGGTCTACACGCTGCCGGGGACCGCGGAGGGCACCGTCTCGCTGGAGTCGGCCTCCTCCGTGTTCGAATCCGACGAAGACTGGGACGGGACCGGGCGAGCCGTCGGGACGGTCGACGCGAACGGGGACGGCGTCGCAGACCTGCTGGTGGGCGCCTATTGGCACGAGGGAGTCGACTACGACACGGGTGCGGCCTACCTCTTCCTTGGCCCCGTCGAAGGGGAGCTTCGGCTGGGCACGCGTCTCGACCCGGGGGACGCGGACGGGGAGTACCTGGGTATGGAGCACAGCGATGCCACGGGAGTACAGACGCGCGGCGCTGGAGACCTGGATGGCGATGGTCTGGAGGACATCCTGGTCGGCGCGGCCCACGTGTACACCAGGGCCCCCAGTCCAGGGGAGGTCTTCGTCTTCCTCGGCCCGGCCACCGGCTCCATCCCTACGGGCCTGGCCGACGCCACGCTCGTGAGCGAGTCGAACCTCGACGGTGGCGGGTCCCAGGTCGCCGCCTGCGGTGACGTCGACGGCGACGGTCATCGCGATGTCCTGGTCGGCGCCGCTCTGAGCAGCGTGACCGGCGAGCGCGCCGGAGCCGCCTACCTGGCGCTCGGCCCCTTCCGCGGTGAGGTCGAGCTCGCGAGCGCCGGGGCCGCCTTCTACGGGGACCTCGAGGGGGCCTATGTTGGAGGCGACGTCGCCGCAGCCGGGGACCTGGACTCCGATGGCCACGACGATCTGCTCATCGGCGCCTACCTGGACTCCGGAGCTGGTCCCCGCGCCGGCAAGGCCTACCTCTTCCTGGGCCCGATCGAGGGTGCCCACTCCGTCTCCGACGCCCACGCCTCGGTCTCACCCGAGCTCGAGTCCGAGTGGCTCGGCTTCTCGCTCTCCGGAGTCGGTGACTTCGACGGCGACGGCGACCCCGACATGCTCATCGCCGCCCCCCGCGACTACTACGACAAGGGTGGCTACCCCGGCCGGGTCTATCTCTTCAGCGGTCTCATCACCGGGGAGCTGACCGGAGTCGATGCCGACATGGTCTTCCTGGGCGAGGACCCCGGCGACTGGGCAGGAGGCTCGGTCTCGGGCGGAGGCGACGCGAACGGCGACGGACGACCGGACGTCCTCATCGGAGCGCCGCTGAACGACGAGGCGGGCACCTCGGGCGGCAAGGCCTACCTGGTCCACGGCTTCCAGCCCGAGGGCTGAGGTCCCGGTCGCACCAGGACCAGCCGACCGGAGGTCCGGCCCGAGGGGGCGATGGCGCGGCGACGGCTTGGTCTCCCCGGGCAAGCACCCCGGCGACGGGTCAGCATGCTCGGTCTCCGGCGGCTTGGGTGCAGCCGGGCCTCCGTCAGATGAGGTCGAAATGGGGCCGTGCGACATGACTGGAAGAAGGCGGCACTTCGGGTGATCAGGGTGGTGTCGTTCGCCAACCTTCCGACCCCAAGGCCGCCAATACCCGAGATAACCCCCCTCACCGTCCAGCTCTCGCTCATCGTCACCCCGCCAGCCGCAAGAGCGCGAGACAAGTTCACGATCGAGCAGCGCATGGCTCGCCTCGATGAGGCCCTGCAGGAGCTGCGGATGCTCACGTTGTCCTGGTCCGCCCAGCGGGAGCCTGGCGAGGGCTTCGTCGACTTCGAGGCCAGGCAGATCGAGGCCATCCGGCAGCTCGCTCGCGCCAGCACGGAGTTGACGCTGGCCCTGGCCGAGGCGAGGCACCGGCTGGAAATGCCAGCCCGCTTCGAGGCCGGGGGCACCACCGTCTACCGGCTGACCCCGCCGGAGCCACGCTCGCTGAACACGTGGTTCGGCACCGTCCGGTACAGCCGGTCCTACGCTCGCCCCGTCGAGGGCGGTGCGGGCTGGTTTCCGCTGGACGCCGAGCCCTGGGTGGTGGACGTCACCGGCGACCTCACCCCGGGGGAGACGACGACGATCACCTACGAGGGACTGTACCAGGGCAAGGACTACCCGCTGACCGACGAGGAGACCGCCGCGAGCATCTGGATGACCTCCTACCTGGTCATCTCCTGGTAGGACTGCGGGATGCGGGCCGCTCTCGGGGACCAGCGCCGGGCACTTCATGCCCGATGGCCCCGTGCGTGCGGCAGGCTCCGCCGGCCAGGCGGGCGGGCCGTCGAGGTGAGGTGACCCGGTGCATCTCCTCGTCACGGGTGCCACGGGCTTCATCGGGCTCAGCGTCGTGGAGGAGGCGCTGGGCGCCGGTCACCGGGTCCGGGTGCTGGCGCGGGAGTCGAGCGACGTCACGGGGTTGCCCGAGGGGGTCGAGGTGGTCCGCGGCGAGCTGGAGGAAGCACGGGAGGCCGTCTCGGGGGTGGAGGGCGTCGTCCACCTCGCGGGCGTCGGGGGAGGTCTGCTGCGGCGCAGCGATCGCCGGGGGATGGCGCTCCGGCGGGTCAACGTCGAGGGCACGCTCCATGTCTGCGAGGCGGCCCTGGGGGTGGGGTTCGAGCACACGGTGCTGGTCACCTCGATGTGGACGATGCTCCGGGCGGACCTCGCACCCCGGAGCCCCTACCTGGCCTCGCGGCTGGACTCCGAGCGCGGTGCCCTGGCCCTGGACTGGCCCGGCCGGGCACGGGTGGTGCTCTGTCCGGCCTTCGTCGTCGGCGCCCGGGATCGCGGCCCCAATTTCCCCGGCTCGATCGTGCTCGCGGGCCTTCGCGGGAGGATGCCCCTGGCCCCCCCCCGGTGGGATGACATGGATCTCCGTCCACGACACCGCGCGGATGATCGTCGCTGCCCTGGACCGGGGAGAGCCGGGCCGGCGCTACCTGCTCGGGGCGGAGCACTGGTCCCACCTGGACTTCCTGACCATGGTGGCCGAGCAGGCCGGGCGCCGTCCTCCTGCGGGGGTGGTGCCCAGGAGCCTCCTTCGCCTGGGGGGGCAGCTCGGCGACCTGGTGCTGGCCGCCGGGGGCCGTCACGCCCCGATACCACTGGGCATCAGCGTGGACTTCCTCTGCCTGGAGGCGCCACCGGACTGCGCACCCGGGTGCCGGGCGCTCGGAGAGCCGACGGTGCCGGTGCGGGAGGCCGTGGGCGATGCGATCACCTGGTTCCGCGCCGGGGAGAGCGAACCCGTCTGAGTCCCACGTCCTCACCCGACCCCCCGGCAGCTGCTCCTGAGCGCCGAAGTGATGTACGCTACCCACTGAGCCAGACCAGGGTGGAGAACCGTTGCGCTCAGCGGCGCAGGCATCCTCACACCTCGCCCGGCCGCCAGGTCGGTCTCTCGGGGCCTGTAACCGTGCCCGTGAACGGCTCGGACCATCCCATCGTCGGTCCCCGTTCCAGGTTGGGAGGTCTCCCGCCCAGCCGCCCCGAGCACCGCCCGGGGATCTCCTTCTTTCGAGATCTCAGCTTGGACCCCTCGGAGTCAGGGGGTGGCACGATGACATGATGGCGAGGAGGGACCAGAGAACTGGCCCACCCCCTCCTTTGGCGCGGGGCCTCCGGAGAGGACGCGACATGGTGAGCACCGGCAGCGACGGCAACCGGAAGCACATCCTGCACTCGATCCTCGGCGGGTGGCGACGCGGAAGGCGAGCCAGCGACGCTCCAGGAGCATCCAGGCGGATTGCACAGGGGGGCTCGGGAGGCGTGGGGTGCTCTGGGGGAGTGCTTCGAAGTTGCCATGCTCTGTCCACCACCTGCGTCCGGACCAGACGCCCGCTCTCGCTCAGCACGGCCAGAGTGCAGCTGCTCGCCTGCACGTCCAGCCCAAGATACCGCTCCATGGTCGTTCTCCTGGTTTGAGGTCTTGTTTGCGACCTTCAGGGTCACCCGCTGACCAGGAGGACGGCCACACACAACCACCTGCGGGCCGCTGAGGTCGACTACTGGGAACGCCACCCCTCCATGATGCCTATGCTCTATGCTCATGACCGCGGTGGCTAGAGCGCGGGTGCTGCGCACGTCATCCTGGGGTCGACTTCTCCCGCCTCGACCGATGTTACGGCGGCCGACGCGATACTCACTGGTGAGTCGGCCAGTGACTACGCAGGAAGCGTCGTAGCGGCCGCTGGCAACGTCAACGGCGACGGCTACGACGACCTCCTCGTCGGCGCTCCCGGCGACGACGCCGCCGGCTCCTCCTACCTCATCCTCGGCGGCCCCTGACCCAAACTTGTCGATCACACTCGACACTGCCCACACTGTCCAATACACTCGACACCATGTCCATGCTGAACCTCGCCGCCACCTGGAGCTTCTGGGACGCTCCCCCACCCCGAACCGTGCCGCGCCACGTCGACCTGCCCGAGGCCCTCACCGACCGCCTCGCCCTGGTCGTGCTCGGCGTGCGGCGCTGCGGCAAGTCCACCCTGCTCCAGCAGCTCATGGGGCACTACCAGCTCGACCCGGCCCGCTGCGCCTTCCTCAACTTCGAGGACCCCCGCCTGGCCGGCGCCCTGGACCACACCACCCTCGACGCCCTGGTCAGCGCCTTCCGCGTCCGCCACCCCACCGGCCCCCTCACCTTCTTCCTAGACGAGGTCCAGTGGGTGGACGGCTGGCAGCGTTGGCTGCGCACCCAGCTCGAGCGCCCCCGGGGCCATCGATTCGTCGTCACCGGCTCCAACGCCCGCCTGCTCTCCGGCGAGCTCGGCTCCACCCTGACCGGGCGACACCTGAGCGTGGAGCTGTTCCCCTTCGACCTCGCTGAGCATCGTACCCTCGAACCGGACATCAGCCTGGAGGCGCACCTGGCCCGTGGGGGCTTCCCGGAGCCGATCATCGGGACCGACGGCGACCGCCTGCTGCGCCAGTACTTCCACGACATCGTGGAGCGGGACGTGCGGGAGCGGGTCGGCGCCCGCTCCAGCCGCGCCCTGCGCCAGGTGGTGCAGCTGGTCTACGAAGCCACCGGCTCGGAGCTCAGTCTGCGCCGGGTGGCCGCCGCCTGCGGCATCGCGGTGGACACGGCCAAGGTCTGGCTGGCCGCTTGCGAGGACGCCTACCTGCTCTTCTCCTGTCCCTACTTCGCCTGGAGCGAGCGCAAGCGGGCGGCCCGCAAGCGCAAGTACTACCCGGTCGACAATGGCCTCCGCCGGGTCGTGGTCACCCCAGGCGGCCAGGACCGGGGCAAGTCCCTGGAGACCGCGGTGCACCTGGCGCTGCGTCGACGCTGCGGGCCGGTCAGCTACTGGCGGAACCAGGGCGAGGTGGACTTCGTGCTCCAGCGGGAGCGCCGGGTGACGCCGATCCAGGTGAGCTGGGAGGAGCCCGCCGAGCGCCACCACCGGGCCCTGGACGACTTCTACGAGCACTTCCCCCACGCCGATGAGGCCGTGTTCGTGACCGCCGAGACCTTCGAGACGGCACTGGACGCTCTGGGCTGACTCACGCCACCAGCGGCACCCCCTCCCCCGTCGGCTCGTCGATGCCCACGATCGGCGCCTCCTCGAGCCAGGCACCGCCCCGGAGCACCTGTCCCGTCCCACCGATCTCTCCCACTTCCATCCCACTCGATCTTCCCGGCAGCCGACGAGAGACGCGACGGGGGATAGGCATTTCGAACCCCCTTCCTATCGTACGCCTGTTCCCATCGACCCCGGGTCGGTGCCTCTTCCAGCGGCTCTCGGGGGTGGTCCGCCAGGTCCGGAGCCACGCCGAGGGCGGACGCTCGGGCTCTTCGTCGCCGGATTCGTCCCCCGCCGCATCGGAGACGGAGCCCTGCGACGCCTCGGAAGAGGTCTCTCTACTTCTTCGCTGCTGGTCCCGACCCTCGGGCTACGCCACGGCCGCCTCGCCTGGTGGCCCCCTGGCCGCCCTCTCCAGCCCTCCGAGGATCTCGAGGGTCTTCGCCCCCGGCAAGACGACGGCCCTGACGCTCATCCTGGTCTCACACTGCGGGCAGGCGAAGGCCTGAACTTCAAAGACCCTGGCGAGGAGGTCCGCCCAGTGGAGGCACCCGGAGCCTGGAACGAGGTGGGGAAGCCTCGGAGAGCGCAGGACACCGCGACACCTCCTCTTCGGTGGCTCAGGCACGACCTGGGCTCTGGCGGCGGCGTTGGCGGCGAGCACACCGTGGTAGAAGACGCTGTGCGACCTTGGAGGCGGGACCAGGGCGGCAAGACGCTGGAGCAGCTCCATCGGCGAGAGCACGACCCCGGTGGTGCCGTCGGACCAGGGGCGCTTGAAGCGGATGAGGATGTCCCCTGATGCGGTCCACTCGAGGCGTTCCCGAGCCAACGGAGGGCGGGCGAGGTAGCGGGCGAGGCGCTCCAGGGCCGCACGATCGGCCGCGGGAACGACGACTCCTGCGTGCATTCCTCCGGAACGGGATTGCCCCCATCGACGGTCGCGCATCGAGGTGGAAGCGGAACGTCCCGCCCCCCGAGGCTGGGCCGTGCTCCCCGCGACGAGCTGCAGGAAGGTCTGGAAGCTGGTCAGGTCCCGGACCTGGAGCACCTGGCGCAGGTCTCGCTCCAGGTAGGTGCTCGCGTAGCTGGCGTGGAACTCCGCGTGGGGCAGGGTCCAGGCCGGACCTGCCTGCGGACGCGGCCGGTCAGCGGTAGGTGTCGGGCACCACGAACCACAGGTCCGTCGCCCGGCCGCCGAGCAGCAGGAGCGGGCCTTCCTGGGCCGAGGCTGGCAGGACCTCGAGCACTCCGCCGACCCGGCTCCGGTCGTTCCAGTCGTCGCCGTCGAGGTCCGGGGCGACGTAGGCCAGGGTGGCGTCGGCCACGGTCAAGGTGCCGGGCACCAGCCCCTCGAACCGGTAGACCGCGCCGGCGTTCCGCTCGAGGACATCGCTGTCCGAGGCGCCGACGAGCAGGACGGGACCCGTGCCATCGCCCGGGTCGTAGGCAACCACCTCTTCGCCGAAGACCGAGTAGTCGCCAAAGCCCGCGATCCAGCTCCAGAACTCGCGCTCGCCGGCGAAGGTGGCGAAGGGCTCGGGCACCACGTAGACCGCGCCGCTCTCGTCGGGGGAGGTGGACAGACCTGGAGAGCCGACGACGAGGTCTTGGAGCCCGTCGCCGTCGAAGTCGGCGTCGACGGACAGGGCGTACCCGGCGAGAGCGCCAGCGGCCGCTCCACGTGCCGACAGCAGGTCCTCGGAGGTGGGGGACAGGACCTCGCCGCCGCGGGCGAGGTGGACCCTTCCCTCGCTGAGCCCGCTGAAGGGCGATCCGATCGCCAGGTCGTCGAGGCCATCGCCGTCCAGGTCAGCGCCGAGCTCCAGCACACCTCCGAAGTGGTCCTGATCCTCCGTGCCGACCGCAGCGTCACCGACCTCCGAGAACGAGCGCGAGCTGTCGAGTGGCCCGAAGGCGAGGTAGACCGTGCCCAGCGTTGGCAAGGCATACCCATGGCCCACCCCGACGGCGACGTCCGGCGCCCCGTCCCCGTCGAAGTCGCCGGTCGAGGCGGCGAGGTGGCTATCCTCGGCGTCTCCCCACAGCGCGAGGTCGGCCTCGGTCGAGGTCGAGAAGTGCCCGCCGGGCTCGTCGAAGACGAACAGGTAGCCGTTCGGCTCTGAGTCGACCGCGCTGTAGTCCGCCCCGATGGCCACCGATCCCAGGCCGTCCCCGTCGAGGTCCCAGATCGACAGCGGCTCGCCGAAGGTCGCCCCCTCGTGGGCGCCGGACAGGCGCCAGTCCATCGTGTAGGTGATGACCTTCGACTCCTGGTATCGGGAGACCGCGACGCCGTAGACCTCCCCCCTGTGGCCCGAGCCCTCCACGGGTAGCCCGACCACGATGACCGCCTCGTCCTGCTCGCCGATGCCCCCCATCGCGGCGGAGTACAGCATCTGATCGGCGAAGGTGATCGGCGCGTCGCCGAGGTCGACCAGCGGCACCTCCGGGTGCACCAGCTCTCCCTCGGGCGCCCTCTGCGAGCCCGATCCGGGCTGGGGAGCGATGGGCGCGGGCTCGGGGCGTTCGACGGGACCACCCTGGGGGAGGATCCGGACGGGGCCGGGCTCGACGAGATCCGGCCCGCTCGTCCTGTCCTCCGCCGCGTCAGCGCAGCCCACCCAGCAGCCCAGGGCCGCCCAGAAGGCCGGGTGGCGAGCTGGACCGCCGGCGATCGGGCGAGGCACTGTCAACGGGGAACTCCGGGCCAGCTCCTCAGAGCTTGACAGAATTGGGGGGGGGGCGCCGGGCGGGGGCGGGGGGGGAAGGCCGGGGGGGGTGGTGGTCCGCCGGGGTTGGGGGGCGGCACTGTCAACGGGGAACAGCGGGCCAGCGCCGCACAGCTTCCCGCCACCGCCCCCCCCCCCCCCGCTACCTTCGGGTGGGTTCCTTCCCGAGGCCCTCGGACTTCCAGGCCCAGGAGGTGTGGCGGCGGCTTGGAGGTGCCCTGGCCTCCCAGGCGCGGGCCGCGGGCTGGGGCGCCTGGGGGACCCGCGACGGCGATCCACCCCACGGGACGGGACTCCGCCACCAGACCAGCCCCAGCCTTCCGGACGCCGAGCACGTCCTGGGTCGGCTGTCCTACGGCGCGTACCAGCGCCTCGGGGCGCTCTTGGCCTCAGCGGGCGGTGTGGTCGCCGCGCGGATGCTGCTGCCGGAGACGAAGACACGGAACGACCTGCGGGCGAAGCTGCTCCTCGTCGCCGGACCGGGCGTGCTGCCGACCGCTCTCGTGGTGTTCGAGTACGCGCTGGGCACCGGAGCCGCCGTGCCCTGGGCCTACCTGGCGCTCGTCGACCCCTCCAGCGCCGTCCGGTCTGTCGAGGTGGCCGTGCGCCCGGCCGGCACGCCCTACGCCACCGTGCGGCAGTGGGGGTTGGACCTCGCGGGGGGGTTCTCCTTCTACGCCTACAGCACGCTGGGGCGGCTGCCACCACAGGAGTACCAGGGGGGTGGTTCGGCGGACCTCGACCTCCCAGCGGTGTTGGAGGTCCGGCGCGGCGAGTACCCGGTGCTCCTGCACAGCGACCACCAACTCGAGTGGTCGGCGGTCGGCGCCCTCGACGGGTTCCTCGAGGAGGAGCTCGTGCGGCCGGCCGAGGCCTTCGAGCTCGAGTGGGTGAAGGATGCGGTCGAGGCCTATTGCCGCAAGCTGGAGGTGCTGGCATCGCCTCCGGCAGGGTGAGTCCCCGGCCTCACGGGCACGGTGCTCTTCGTGGACGAAGACCACTCCAGCGGCACCTACCGCGAGCACCCGATCATCGTCGATCTCGACGGCGACGGCAGCGCCGAGATCGTGGTGGCCAACGATGACGTGAGCGCCGAGACCCCCGACCGCAAGCGGGCCCCTCGCCGGCTCACCGGTGGCCGCGACCCCGCCGTGGTCGACCACGCCTGGTGCGACCAGTCCTGCGACCTCGGCCTGATGGTGCTCCATGTCCACCTCGCCAACCTCGGCACCATCACCTCGCCGGAGACCACCATCCAGGTCGTCGGCGGCACCAGCGGCGAGGTGCTCGCCTCGGCGCCGACGCGGGAGCCGCTCTTCGGCGGCACCCAGGTCGGCCCCTTCGCCCTGGCCCTGGAGAGCCGCCGGCTCGCCGGGGAGGCCCACCTCCGGGTGGAGCGGGTCCACCCCGAGTGGTGGCGCGAGGACTCGCAGTGCACGCCGTTCAACGACGCGACGGTGATCCCGGTGGTCTCCTGTGGGGAGTAGCCTCGAGCGGGACCTCACCGGCCCCCGCGGAGCCGACGACCGATCTCCATCGCCCCGAGGGCCTCCACGACCGTCGTGCCCACCTCCACGGTCCACCCCTCGGCGATCCGTCCGCACGCGATCACCGCCCGCTCCGGCCGATAGGCGTCGATGAAGCTCCTCAGCGAGCGGCTCACCCGCCGGGGGTCCCGCGCCTTCACCTCGACGGGCAGGACCTCGCCGCCCCCCTGCACCACGAAGTCCACCTCGGCGCCGCCCTTGGTGCGCCAGTAGTGCAGGGACTCCGTGAATGGGTCCAACACCTTGCACAGCTCGCCGAAGACCCACGCCTCCAGCAGCGCACCGGCGTCGGAGCGCCGCTCCCACTGGGGCTCGAACGCCCTCAGCAGCGCGTTCCGCAGCCCGACGTCGTAGAAGGCCACCCGTCGCGCTCCGGTGATCTCTCGGCGCCGCCCGTCGGCGAAGGGCGGCAGCCGCCTCAGCACCCAGGCCTCCTCCAGCAGGCCCAGCCAGGACGACACCGTCGGACCCGACACGCCCAGGATCGACGCCCACTCTGACAGGTTCACCATCTGGCCAACCTGGCCTGCCGCCAGCTCGAGCATGCGCCGGAAGGCGTGCACGTGGTCGACCTTGAACCGATCCGAGGCGTCGCGCACGACCACGGCCTCGAGCAGCTCCTGGAGCGCGAGCTGGGGCGCTGGGTCGAACCAGGGCTCGGGGTAGCCCCCGTGCACCAGCATGCGCCCCAGCACTTCCCGGCGGACCAGCAGGTCTGCCGCCCTGCTCGCCGGGGCACGCCAGGCGACCAACTCCTCCAGGGACAGGGGCAGCACGCGTCGGCGCACGGCGCGGCCCGCCAGGCTCTCGCGGGTCCTCGCCCCCAGGTGGAAGGCGCTGGACCCCGTCGCCCAGACGTCCAGTCCCCGGCGGGTGTCGATGAGCCCCTTCAGCACGAGCCCGGCCTCGGGCAGGTGCTGGACCTCCTCGAGGAACAAGGTCCTCACACCGGGTAGCAGCACCTCCAGGTCGGCCACGGCCGCGGCCGGGGAGCGCAGCCACGCCCGGACCCGCTCCTCCTGGCAGTCGAGGTAGAGGACGGACCCGGCCCCCCGCTCCGCGAGCTCCGACCAGATGAACGTCGACTTGCCGACCTGCCTGGGACCCACGATCACCTTGGCCTTGTCCGTCCGGTCCAGCCGTCTGCGGTCGATGCGCCGCGGCACCATGGGGGCAGGGAGCCTGCGCACGCACTCCTCTCCCCAGGCACCAGGACGCGTCAGCCAGGGGTTCAGCACCCGCAGGCGCTCGAGGATCGAGCTCTCCATTGGCCTCCTCAACAAGAGGATAGCATTCAATGAGACAGGTTCATTGAAAATGATAGTCTTCAGGGGATGGGATAGGCACTTCGAACCCCTTTCCTATCGTACGCCTGTTCCCATCGACCCCGGGTCGGTGCCTCTTCCAGCGGCTCTCGGGGGTGGTCCGCCAGGTCCGGAGCCACGCCGAGGGCGGACGCTCGGGCTCTTCGTCGCCGGATTCGTCCCCCGCCGCATCGGAGACGGAGCCCTGCGACGCCTCGGAAGAGGTCGTGGAGCAGACCGCCCCTGGTGCCGGCGATGTCGAGGGTGGTGGGCACGGTCGCGCCGTGCTGGCAGGGTCCGTGCAAGACGGCCCGGAGGGCCGCTCGTCGAGCCACGGAGAGCGTGGAGCTGGCCATGAGCGCCAACCCGACGCCGTCGAGCTGTCGAACGGCCGACACCCCGGGGTCTGGAGGTCGCCGCCTGCGGTGACTTCGACGGCGCCTACCTGGACTCCGGAGCCGGCCCCCGCGCCGGCAAGGCCTACCTCTTCCCGGGCCCGATCGAGGGTGCCCACTCCGTCTCCGACGCCGACCTGGTCTCTTCGGGCGAGGACCCCGGCGACGGGTCAGCAGGCTCGGTCTCTGGCGGAGGCGACACGAGCGGCGACGGACGACCAGGAGCCCTCGAACCGCCGCCGTCTCGGGTGGTACCCTCCCGCCTGCCGGAGAGGGACACACGTGGGCGCTTCCAAACCCCGCCGCTACCTGTTCACGGGGGGCGGAACCGGAGGGCACGTCGCGCCGGCCCTGGCCATCGCCGAGGCGGTGCGGGAGCGTCACCCGGAGGCCCGCTTCCTCTACGTGGGGGTGGCGGGCAAGGCGGAGGCCACCATGGTCCCGCGGGCCTGGAAGGAGGACATCGAAGCCGGGCGCGCCTCGCTCCGCTTCGTGCGCTCCCGTGGCTACCCCGGCCTGAGGGACCCGGTGGCCTTCGGGCGGTTCTGCCTGGCCCTCGGCCTGGGCACCCTGAAGGCCCTGTTGTTGTTGCTCGTCTTCCGGCCCCACGGCATCGTCGCCTCCGGGGGCTACGTGGCGGCCCCGGCGCTCTTCGCCGCCGTGGCCCTGCGGCGGGCCCGCCTCCTGAAGACCGCGATCCTGCTCCACGAGCAGAACGCCGTCCCGGGTCGACTGAACCGGCTCGCGGCCCGGTTCGCCGACTGCGTCGGCCTGGCCTTTCCGGGCACGAAGGTCGCCGCGGCCCGGGTGGCCTACGTGGGCTACCCGGTTCGTCGCTCGGTCACCCGCTCCCTCGCCCAGGCCGACGGCTCCTCCCGGCAGGTCGCCCGCGAGGCGCTGGGCCTCCCCCAGGACGCCCGGGTGGTGTTCGCCTTCGGCGGCAGCCAGGGAGCCCGGACGCTGAACCGGGCCCTGACAGCGGCCCTGCCAGCGCTCCTGGCGGACCCCCGGCTCCACGTGGTCCACGGCACCGGCAAGCGCCTGGCGGGCAACCGCTACGACGGCGCGGCCGACGTCGAGCGGGTGCTCTCCGGCCTGGAGGGACTCCCGGAGGGCTGGCGGGACCGGGTCCGTCACCAGGACTTCATCCACGACATGGGCACGACCTACGCCGCCTCGGACCTGGTGATCTGTCGCGGGGGTGCAGGCAGCCTGAACGAGGTGAGCGCGAACGGCGTCCCGGCGATCGTGATCCCCAAGGCGAACCTGCCGGGAGATCACCAGGCCTTCAACGCCCGGGTGCTGGAGCGGATGGGCGGAGCCCGGGTGCTGTACGAACGGATCGACCTCGAGGGCGAGGAGGCGGTCGAGGTGGTGGACCCGGCGCTGCTGGCGGAGACGGTCCGGGAGCTCCTCGACGACCCGAGCGGCCGCGCGTCCATGACCGACCAGGCCGCCGCGCTGGTGCGCTCGGACACCACGGCGAAGACGGCCCTGCTGCTGGACAGCCTGGACGGCACGGCCGAGGCGCCCGTGCTCGCCGAGCCGCCGGCGCTGCCCGAGGAGCGGCTCCTGGGGCTGACCTCGGCCGGCCTGGAGCGCGTCCTGGGCACGGTCGAGCGGGGCGAGGAGACCCTGTCCCCCGACGAGCGGGCGATCGCGCTCTACAAGATCGACGGCTACCTGGCGGGCGCCGGCTATGTCCAGCCGGCCCGGGGCTGCCGCATGGTCGGCCGGGGCGGGTTCACGGAGCGCCTGGAGGTGCTGCTCACCTTCGCGACCGCCCGGGACGCCTCGGGTACACACCGCCACCTGCCCATCGTCCGCCGGGACGCGCTGCTGGGGCTGGGGCTGCTCGGCGCCCTGGACGAGAGCGTGGTGCAGGCCCTCGTCGCGGGGCTGTCCGACCCGTACTTCGAGGCCCGGGCGGAGGCGGCGCGGGCCGTGACGGCCCTGGCCCGCACCCGCGATACCCCCGCAGCCTTCCAGGAGCTGGTCGCCCCGCTGGTCCAGGCGTCCGCCGACCGGTCCTTCGAGACCCGGCTGTCGGCGCTGCTCGCCCTCGGAGAGATCGGCACCTCGGCCGACGAGGTGCTGGCCGCCCTCCGCGCCCGCGCCTTCGACTCCAACTGGCGGGTCCGCCAGGCCCTGTTCGACGCCCTGTCCCGGCTGCTGGAGCGCGGCGTCGTCACCGCCGACGTCGCGCAGGCCGAGGGAGACGCCGTCCTGCGCACCTCCGACGGCTACCGCCCGACCTTCATGCTGAAGGAGTCCTTCAACGGGCTGCGCCAGCGCACCGAGGCCCATCGATAGATGCTCCACTGGCTCGCCACGATCTGGGCCGAGGCCGGCGGGCCGGCGCTGTTCCGCTATGTCACCGCCCGCAGCGCCTTCGCCTTCCTCTCCGCGGCGGTGATCGGCATCGCGGCCGGTCGCCCGATCATCCACGCGCTCTACCGGGCGGGCATGCGCTCCAAGGAGCGCACCTACGGCGACATCAACACGGCGTCCAAGGCCGGCACGCCGGTGATGGGGGGCCTGATCATCCTCGTCGCCGGGGTCGGGAGCGCCCTGTTGTGGTGCGACCTCACCAACCTCTGTGTCCAGGTGCTCCTGGCTGCCTGCCTGTGGTTCAGCGCCGTCGGGTTCTACGACGACTACCACAAGGTCCGCGGTGAGAGCGCCGACGCCGGCCTGTCCCGGGTCGGCAAGTACGGCAGCCAGCTCGGCTTCGGCCTGCTGCTGGCGGGTGTCCTCTACCACCCGGAGCTCACGCCCTTCCCGGCCGGCGAAGCGGGCCTGGTGTACCTGCCCTTCCTCAAGGAGGCGGTGGTCGACCTGCGGCTGCTGTGGATCCCCTTCGCGATGCTGGTGATCACCTACTCGACCAACGCGGTGAACTTCGCCGACGGCATGGACGGCCTCGCCGTCGTCAGCTCGCTGTTCGTCCTGCTCGTGTTCGGGATCTTCGCCTTCGTGATGGGGAACGCGTTCCTCGCCGACTACCTCCTCTTCCCCCACACGGCGGTCTCCGCGGAGATCACGGTCTTCTGCTCGGCCCTGATCGGCGGCTCGCTGGCCTTTCTGTGGTTCAACGCCCACCCGGCGGAGATCTTCATGGGGGACACCGGGTCGTTGATGCTCGGGGGGGCCTTCGGGACCACGGCCCTGCTGCTGAAGCAGGAGGCGCTGCTGCTGCTGGCCGGCGGCGTGTTCCTGGCCGAGTTCCTCAGCACCCTGATCCAGGAGTGGTTCGGTCTCTCGCGGGGGCGTCGCATCTTCTTCCGGGCCCCCTTCCACCACAGCCTGCAGCACCGGGGCATGGCGGAGACCAAGATCGTGGTGCGGCTGTGGATCGTGGCCGCGATCCTCGCGGCGATCTCCCTCGTCTCCCTCAAGGTGCGGTAGACGCGCCCGTGGCGACCGACGCGTCCGATGGCCCGTCCCCCGACCCCGTGGAGCCGGAGCCTGTCGAGCCCGACCCCGCGGAGACCGACCCCGCGGAGGGTCCCCAGGAGCCCGCTCCGCCCCGGCGGCGCTGGCCACCGGTGCTGGTCCTGCTCGTCGTCACCGGCCTGGTCCTGCTCTGGGGGGCCACCCTCGCCGAGCGGATGGTCGGTCGGCCAACACCCTGGCTCGGTGCGGTCCCGTTCCTGCTTCCGCATCTCTACCTCGCGGCCCTGCTGGCTTGCGTCGGGCTGGTGGCTCTCGCTTCACGTCGACGGCTGGCGGCTGTGCTGGCGCTGGCCCACGCGGGGGTCGGTCTGGTCCTGTGGGGACCGGGCTGGGTGACGCTGGGCGTGGGGCCGCAGGACGACGACCTCGTGGTGCTGAGCTGGAACGTGAAGCGGGTGGGACAGTGGGACGAAGACACGGCCATCGACCCCGCACGCTGTCTGCGGCAGGTCGTGGCCCGTGCCGGACCCGAGCTGCTGGTGCTCCAGGAGATCAACCGGGGCCAGCTCGAGGAGCTCGTGCGCACGCAGGACTTCGCCTGCGAGTTCGCCGCCTACCGGGGAGAGGGACAGACGGTGGGGGGGACCGCCGCCTGTGCCCACTCCTCACTCGGCGCCCTGACCCTCGGGCGCCCTCTCGACATGCCCGAGGGGTGGCACTACACCTTCGCCGAAGTGGCGACCCCGAGCGGCAGCCTGAACCTGCTCGCGGTCCACCTGCCCGCGCTGGGCCCCTCGGACCACGAGCTGGAGGAGGCCGTCGAGGGGCTGAGGCGCCTCGATCCCGGAGGCGTCGGCTCGATCGTGGGTGCGCTCGCGGGGGGCACCGAGCGCCAGGTGGCGGCTGTCCGGGAGCTCCTGGCGGACCTCGAGACCCTGGGGGATCCGACGGTGGTGGCCGGCGACTTCAACAGCCCGCCCGACACCCGGATCCACCGGCGCCTGCGCCGCCAGCTCGCCGACGTGTGGACCGTCGCCGGTCGGGGACCCGGCTTCACGCGGCTCATCTCCGGCTGGCTGCCCCTGCGCATCGACTACGTCTACCTGAAGGACCTGTCGCCGGTGTCCGCCGAGACCCTGCCCGACCGGTGCGGCAGCGACCACGCCCCCCTGCTCGCCCGGATCAGACGACCCAGGCGTCCAGGTTGACCTCGGGGCCGCGCAGCCAGAGGGACCTCCACCGGGTCGGCACCATCCTCGTGCCGTTGGTCAGGAGGTGCTGGGGCCCGAGGCTCGGGTGGTCCTCGGCGATCAGGCGGAAGGCCTCGTCGACCGGCAGCTCCCGTCCCTTCGGGATCACGCGGGGCAGGTCGGCGCGGTAGAAGGCCTGGATGAGCGGGCGGATCTGCTCGGGGTGGAGCGCGGCCTCCCGGAGGGAGGGCCAGGGCAGGTAGCGCCGGACGAGGGCCGGCACGGTGACGTTCCGGAGCGCCAGGGTGACGACCCTGGGCAGGGTCTTGCGCTCCCAGGGGCCGGCGCCGAACACCATGCGCTGGGGTTGTCCGCCCCCGGCCTCGGAGGCCACGTTGTGCTCCCAGAGGCTCCAGCGGCCGGACTCGAACTCCAGCACCTCCGTGGCGAACCGGGTCCACTCCGGCGACGTGGCCTGGGTGGAGTAGGGAAAGAAGCGCAGGACGAACTCCGTCCAGCCGTCGGCGTCGCGCAGGTGGAGGGAGTTGAACATCCCGGCCTGCTCCAGGACGCGAGCGGTCAGCCGTCGCCGCTCGCCGAAGAGCTGGATGGCGGTCTGGTCCGCGAGCTCCTGTGCGAGCTCGCCGGTGAGGGCCAGGCGCGGGATCGGGGTCCCTCCCTTGGTGAGCTTGTAGGAGGGGGCCTTCCCGAACAGGTCGGGCAGCTTGGAGGGCCAGTCTGGAGTCATCGAAGGGCCTGCCAGGCCGGCTGTGGGGTCAGTCACGGGTCACCCGGTAGATCGGAGCGATGCCGTCACTGCCGTCGTTGGCGACCAGCAGCGGCTGGTCCACTCGCGCCACCATCGCCTGTCCGAGCTTGCTCGGACCCAGCGCCTGGCGTCCTTCGGCGTCCGTGAGGCTGTCCATGGAGAGGGGGTTGATCGAGGGCTTCTGGCCCTGGACCCGGCTCGCCTGGTCGGCCTCGGTCTCCGAGGTCTCGTAGGGCCGGGCGGGAATCCAGGACCAGTGCAGCTCCTTCTTCATCACCACGTCGAGCAGGCCCGCGAGGTGGAAGTCGTCCCCCATCGACGGCGACGCGCGGCCCAGGTCCCGCTGGAGTGCCCGGAGCAGGTGCTGGGCCTGCTCCCGGCCGTCGAGTCGGCCCCAGCGCTCGGCCAGGCAGGCGTCGGTCAGGTAGAGCGACCCGGACAGCATCGGCGTCACCAGCGTGCGCAGCACGCCCTGCACCAGCTCGTCGCGGTCGATGGCTCCGCTGCCGTCGTCCTCGAAGAGCTGGCCCAGGGCCTCGCGTTCCTCTCGTCCGAGGGGATGCTCGGGCGCCTCTCGCCGGTCCTCGGGAGAGTTGAAATAGGCCCCCACCCGCTTCAGGGCGCTCAGCACGCCCACCCGGATCTCCCGGAGGTCGGCGTGGGCCCGGCCGATGCTCTGGGCCTCCCCGGGGGTGCTCCGGCCGGTGCACCAGGTCGTCAGGTCGGCGTCGCTCAGGGGCCGCTGGCCGACCAGGGCCATGGCGCACTCCATCAGCAGCTCCAGGTCCTGGTCGAGGGACTTGACCTCTCGGGCCAGGGCCTTGGCCAGGACCCGACCGCCGCCCCGTCTGTCCAGCAGATCCTGGACCCGCACCCAGTCGGGGTCTCTCGAGGCGGGCAGGTCCGTGACGCCGCGGTTCTCCCGGAGGGTCTCCAGGTCGTCCGCGCGCTGGGCGATCCAGCCGGAGTTCTCGTCGAGCTGACTCCGCAGCTCGGCGAGGCCCCGGGTGAGCGTGCCGAGCTCGGTCCGGAGCTGGCCATCGAGCTCCTCGAGAGCGTCGGCCCTGGCGGCCGCGGCACCCAGCTCGGCCTGTGCGGTCTTCACGGCGACGAGCTCGCCGGGCACCTGGCTCAGGGCGTCGACGGACCGCTGGACCCGCTCGACGAGGCCGGACAGCCCGGCCAGCTTCTCGTCGACCGCCGCCTGGCTCCTGGCGAGCTCGGCGAAGACCGACTGGAGGACCGCGGTCTGGACCCGACCCTCCACCTGCTGCAGATCCTGGGTGAGCTGGGCTCGCAGGCTGTCACCGTGGGCCCGGAGGCGTCGGTCGAGGTCCTCGCTGTCACCGGGCTGGGGCGGAGGCGGGGGTGGAGGAGGGGCTGGCTCCGGAGGGAGTGGGGTCGGCTCCGGGGTCGACTCGGGCTCCTCCGGCGGGACTCCCCAGGCCGCCGGGTCCTCGATGGCGGGGATCGTCGCCTGCTCGATGATCTCATCGAAGGCCTCGCTGAGCGCCTCCTGGCCTCTCTCCTCGCCGCCCCAGGACGCGGACTCGACCGCGGGAGGCGGTCCGGCGGCCGTCTCCTCCACCAGAGCCCCTCTTCGGGGCCGGACGTAGAGCGCCCAGGTTGCGAGGCTTCCGAGCAGCGCCACCCCCAGGGCCAGCATCGCGATCGGGAGGGTCTCCCCCCCGCCCTCGGTCTCCTCGGCGCCTGCCTTCTCCGGTCCCGGCGGGACAACGTGGACCTCGGCCCGCGCGGCTCCCTGGTCCTGGACCAGGGTCAGCAGCGCCGGGCCGGGCTGGGCGTCCATCGGGAAGAGCTCCAGGGCGCCCTGACCGCTCGCGAGCTGGGGAGCAGCCCTGGCGGACACCAGCAGGCCACGCCGCGTCAGGAAGAGGCGCTCCTTGGAGGTCGCGTCGAGACCGATCGGGTGGCGACGCGGGTTGAATCGCCGCGCACCCACGCACTGCTTGCTCTGGGGGTCGAGGTGGTCCCAGTCGTTGGTCTTCTTGCAGGAGAGCGGGATGACCGCGGCGGGGTCTCCGCCATCCTTGAGGTCGGCGCGCGACCAGAAGCCGGGCGGGCCGGCCGTGGAGAGCCAGAATTCCCGCACCAGGTCGATGACCTTGACGAGGTCGTCCTCTCCCGGACTGCGAGGGAGCAGCACGGCGCGTTCGTCGGCGGCGTCGGGCGCCGGACGTGGCCAGGGGGGGACCCGGAGGTTCAGGGCGAGGAAGTCCCAGGGAGGCGCCATGCTGGTCGGTGTCGACGGATCCAGCACCAGGCTGCGGGTCGGGGGGGGCTCATCCGAGGCGCCAGCGCTGTGGGGGGCCTGCACGAGGTGGCCGTCCAGGGTCACCAGGACCTTGCGGAAGGGCTCGTCGCCGGCCGCGATCAGGGCCAGCGTGAACTCCGTCTCGCCGTACTCGAACCGCAGGCGGTCCCAGGTCCGCCCCTCGCTGGAGACGGCCGACATCTCCCAGCGGCCGTCGGTCAGGGTCCACTCCTGGAGCTCGGGTTGCAGCCCCCGGAGGGACTCCTCGCGGCTCTCGGCCACGGCCGCCGTCGTCGTCGCAGCCCAGGCGAGCAGGAGGACGACGAGGTGTGCCAGCGTCCTCATGACCCACCTCCTCCGCGGCTCGGCTGTCCCTTTCCGCTCCACTGCCAGTCCTCCAGCAGGCCGGTGACCGGGTGGCGGGGAAGGTCGGGGGGCATGCCCCGGTCCTCGGGGACCGACCTCAGGTCGCCGGCCCCGTCCCCCTGGAACAGCGTGATGCGGCCTTCCCGCTCGTCGAGCTGGAAGCCCAGCCACCACTGTCCGTCGCCCTTGGGGATCTTGGAGCGGAACAGGCGCTTGCGGCAGAAGTTGGACTTCCGGATGTCCAGCTCTTCGACGTGGTCCCCTCTCTTGCAGAAGTCGTCGACGACGTCCTTGGGAATGCGGTGGCGGTGGACCAGCAGCAGGTGGGGCCTTCGCTTCGGGCGGGACATCCGGTACAGCGCCCGACACCTGCCCATGGGATCGAGCTGGGTGTTCAGGTCGATCACCACCCGCTCCCAGGCGCCGTGCGCCCGGGCGATGATCTGGTCGGACATCCGGGCCGGTGTGTCGTGGAAGTCCAGGTTCCAGGCGTAGACAGCGGCTCCCCGAACCACCGCCAGCTTGGCGTCCTGGGCTTTTTGGCCGGCGGCCACCTTCTGGCCGCGGACCCAGGCGACCTTCGTGGTGCCGGGCTCCAGGATGCCGGCATCTCTCAGGGCCCGCTCCAGCGCTCGCTGGATGCCCGGGAGCAGGGCGCTTCGACCGCTCAGGATCACCCGGCTGACCGCCGTGTCCTGGGTCCCGCCCTCCCCGACCAGGCCCAGGCAGCAGCCCCGGGTGATGAGCAGGACGAGCTGACGGTAGGCCTTCTGCCAGAGGGGGGCCAGGAGCACCTCGCTGCGCTCGAGGGCCTCGAGATCGGGGGACTTGTCGCTGCGGCGCTCCAGGGTGGCGGCGAGCCAGTCGTCCCAGGAGGCGTAGACCTTGTTGCCCTCGTCGATCGCGTCGCCGATGTAGCGCTTCCAGGTGTCTGCGGTCGACCAGGAGCACTTGCAGCGCTCCGCGGCGTTCTTCACGAGCACCCGCTGGTCGTAGGCCAGGCTCTCGAGCCGCTCCGGGTGCCAGCAGAGCTGTCGGGTCGCCGTGGGGGCCCCCGCCGTCGAGCCCAGGTCGCGCACGCCCTTCAGGATTCCGTCGATGCCGTCCTTGGGGTCGGTGTGCTGGGCGAGGGCCTCCTCCATGTGCATGCCGGGCTCGATGTGCTGGAGGAAGGCGTGGTCGAAGTCGTCCCCCCCCACCGGGATGCCGGAGCGGCGGATCAAGCGGATGTCGTCCCCTCCGACCTCGAGCAGGGCCAGGTCGGTGGTTCCGGCCCCCATGTCGAACACCAGCCAGCGTTCCGGCTGGTCGGCCGAGCCTCCCTGGCTGCCTCCGTCCTGGTCCAGGGCGTGTTCCCACCAGGCGATCGCCTCCGACTCCCTCAGGAGCTGGACCAGCGGCCTCGTGTGGGCCCGGCCGCCCAGTCCCGGGGCGGTGTCCGCCAGCCGCTCCATCACGCTCTGGCCGGCCAGGGTCGCCGCCTGCTTCAGGGACTCGACCTCCCGGAAGGAGAACGAGTTGGGCATCGTGATGAACAGCTCCAGGCCGTCCTGGGCGATGCGCTCGCGAAGGTACTCACGGGCCCCGAACGAGAGGCCGATGTGTCTCGGGTCCGGCGGGGAGCCGGCGCCGCCCTTGGTGTTGTGGCGCATGACCGCGGCGCGGACCGTCTCGCTCTCCTCGGGCAGCAGCGCCAGGAAGAGGAGCTCGCGGAAGACCCCCTCCACGACCGTGGGCAGGTTGATGTCGTCGGCGGCGTCCCGTCCGGAGGACTCGGGCAGGTCGAGGAGGCGCTTCACCGAGGTGTAGTAGGCGACGGAGTCGTCGGGGAAGTCCTCGCGGATCGTGTCGGCCACGGACCCGATGAAGCAGTGGAGCTCGTCACCGCCGAGGTGACTGGGCCCGCCCAGCGACACGGTCGAGAACAGGATCTGGGAGCCGATGAGCGGGGCCATGCCTGCGACCAGGGCGGTCCGCTGGCCCAGGACGCCGAAGTCGATGTGGACGGGGATCTCCTTGTTGTCCGGGTCCGGCTCGGTCGCATAGACCACCGCGCTGGCGGAGGTGCCCAGGTCGATGGCCATCTTCACCGGCAGCTCCGCCAGGTCGTCGGTGTCGTCCTCGGGGCGGGCCAGGGGCCGGATGAGGATCGGGTGCGGCGACGAGGGGCTCGGGCCCCGGTCACGCGGGGTCTCGACCTCGTCTTCCTCGCCTTCCGGGGCCGGACCCAGTCCCATCAGCCAGCGGGAGCGCTGCCAGAAGCGCTTCAGCCCCGAGGGCTTCTCCTCGGAGTCGGAGTTCCTTGGATCGGTGGGGCGGGCCTGTTCCTCCGAGCTCCTGGGGGCTCCGCCGGCCCAGCCCCCGCGGGCGATGGCGGCGGCGCTCCGGGGGGGGGCAGGACGCGCTCGTGCCAGATCCGGATCCCGGTCTCGTCCATGCCCTGAGGTGTGTGACCGGCATCGAGCGCCAGGCGGACGCTCCTGCCGTCGGCGGAGAGCTCCGGCGTCAGGTGATACCGACTCGGGCCGTCGCGGATCTCGATGGCCTTGCCTGCGGTCGGTCTCGCAGCGGCGAGGCACTGCGCGACCGCGGCCTGCAGGGCGGCGGGAGGCTCCGGCGCGTCCCAGTGGATGCCTCCGCGGGACTGGGCACCTGTCCAGCGCTCCGTGGCCTCTCCGGCGACCACGGCCTGCAGGACATAGGGCCCGTACGGTGGCTGGGCGGGGTAGCGACCGGCGGACCCGACGGGCCAGATCCAGCCCCGGAAGCGCACTCTCGGGTCCTCGGGGCTCCCCAGCGACAGCAGGTAGTGTCTCCAGCGTACCAGCCAGCTAGCGCGGCCTCCGACGACGGAGTTCAGCAGCGGGATGGTGCCGTGGCCCAGGGGGCTGTCGAGGGTCACGGGGTCCCAGTCCGTGGCCGGGCCGAAGGGCGGGAGGTCGCCCTGGGCGCTCTCGATGGCCCAGTCCCCGGTCCGACTCCGCAGGGCCTCGAAGTGCTCGATGATCAGGGGGTCGGCTCCGAGCTCCTGGACCCAGTAGTGGGAGCGACCCTCGTCGAGGTCGACCTCCACAGCCGCCTGCACCGGGGCCAGGGACGCGCCGTCGGGCCAGGCGGCGGCCCGCCCGTCGACGTTCCACCCGGGCGCATCGAGCAGCAGGGCCTGGTAGGTCTCTCCGGGGCCCGTGCCCACGATCGTGGTGAGCCGGGCCTCGGCCGTCAGTCCGCGGCAGTCCACGAACAGCCGCGAGCCGATCGGCACCTCGTGGACGCCTCCCCCGCTCGAGGTGCAGCGCTCGAAGGGCGGCACCACCGGCCAGCGGTGGGAGTGGACCCACCCCGAGGTGCGCGTGCCGTCCTCGAGCTCCAGCCACACCCGGAGGTGCTGCTTCTTGAGCACGGCGAACAGGCCCACGCCGAGGTCGAGGCGCAGTCGACCCGCCTTGGAGCTGGGAGCGCGGATCATTCCGACGGGGATCCCCGGGTACCACTGGTGGATCGCGGCCAGCGGTTCCAGCGGACAGGTGAGCTCCACGGCCTTCTTGGAGGGACTGCCCGGGCGGGGATCGGCCCGGCCGGCCCGGTGGGGCCGGTCCCGCACCAGGGGGACCTCGACGGAGATCGTCTCGCCGCCCTCTCGTGTCAGGTCCCTGGCCTGCCACCAGATGGCGCTGCTGCAGGGCTCCGACGGGCCTCGGGTGCGCTCGAGCTGGCTGCCCGACGACGGGTCGTTCGTCGGCCGGGCCAGGTCCCTGAGCGGGGCGGAGCGGCCGGTGGGGAAGAACCCGAGCCTGGAGTCGCCGTGCGGTCGCCACTCCCCGCTCAGGCTCGGCGGCGCGACCACCAGGTGGCCCAGCAGCCCCTGTCCGGGGGCCTCGAGGCGGAGGACGGTGGGCTCTTCGATCCCCCGGACCAGGGAGGCGAGGTCGCCGGTGAAGCGGGCCGTCGTCGGGCTCGTGGACTCCAGGCGCAGGGTGCTGGTGCCCCGGGGGTTGGTCACGGTGACCGTCAGGCTGGCCGGGAAGGGGCCCTCGGACCGGAAGTGCAGGGCCTCGGCCACCTGATCCGAGCGCAGGGTCTCCAGCGCGATGCCACCGACCACCCACCGCAGCTCGCTCAGCCGGGTCGCGACGGCGAAGGTCCGCTCCATGCCCTGCCAGGTCGCGGGGGCTTCGTCGTGCGGCCCGTGGGCCTGGGGCGCGACGACGACCCGGATCGACTCCGGGATCGGGCCGCTCACGCGGACGCCGGAGAAGTCCAGGGTGGCGTCCGGTCCGATCGGGAGCGGCTGGGGGAAGTGGCCCTCCTGCACCGTCGCGTGGGCCCAGACGAAGGGGCCGAACGAGCGGGGGAAGCCCAGCCCCTTCACCCCGACGCACACCCGGTGCTGGGGCACCACGCCGAGGTCCCCGTCGTCGGTGGAGACGAGCCTCAGGCGGGGCAGGCTCCCCCCCGGGGTCTGGCCGCTCAGCTCCAGCGTGGCCGTCTCGGGACTCCAGCTCGTCAGGAAGCGTGCCTCGTCCTTCTGGGGGGTCCAGCCGTAGGGGGTGGGTGAGAGCGTGGGAGCCTTGTTCCACAGTCCCCGCTTCCGCGGGGGAGCCCCGCCAGGTCCCAGCTTGCCGTCCTCGAGGAGCTTGACCTGCTCGCCGTCGAAGCGCAGCAGGTTGCGGGGGAGGCTGATGTAGAGGCAGGCGTGCTCATCGGGATCGGTCACCGTGAACAGCGTGTCGTCTCGAACCAGCGGGCGTGTCGCCAGGTCGTTGTCGGTGACGAAGATCCACTGCAGCGCCAGCGCGGCCTGTCTCGCCTGCGCCAGGATCCAGTCGATGTCCTGCCAGTCGCCCGGGGGAGGCTTCGTCGACCGACCCAGCCCGCACAGCAGGCGGAGCAGCGGCGGTGCGGCCAGCGCCTCCTGCTCGTAGTCCCCCTCCAGCGAAGAGAGCGCGGCCTTGCCATCCCATCGGAATTGCACCTTCATCGGCCCCGCCGTCCCTCGAGTCTCACGGTCCCGCCGCGCCGCCGCGGACCCGGAAGTATAGATCCAGATCGCTGAGGATCATCGCCGCGGCCTCCTTGGACGCTCGCGGGTGGTAGTCGCTGATCACCGCCAGGGACAGGCCGGCGCCGGTCAGGAGCGCCCGGTCCTCGGTGTCGACCTCGGCACCCTCCAGGAAGGGGTCGAACACGGCGGCGACGAAAGCGCTGCTGGTGGTGGTCTCGTTGCGCCCGCGGGTGCTGATGCGCTTGTGGGCCTTCAGCCACTTCTTCGCGGCGATCGGGTCGTAGGCTCCCCCGTCGGCCACGACCCGACCGGGTACCAGGTCTCCGCAGCCGTCGGAGCCGGCGGCGAAGCCCGGTGCGGGCCGTACGGGGTCCTTGGGGCTGATGAGCTCCCAGTCTTCGGCGGTCAGGGTCGGGGCGCTCAGCTCGCCGGTCTCCAGGTCCACCAGCGGCACGCCGCAGGCGTAGTAGCGATTCCGACGGAGCGCCTCCCGGGCATTGGCTCGCTCGGAGGCGGGGACCGGGACGGTGATGGTGCCGGTCTTGCCCCCGACCCGCTCGGTGATGCGCGAGGTCCCGGCTCCGAGGACCCGGAAGTAGCTCTGGCCCGTGCCGGTGTAGCCGTCGGGCGCGGCCGGGTCCGCGTGCACGACCCGTCGCATCGCCTGGCGGAGGAGCGCCTGCTGGTCGGTCGTGAGCATCGGCTCTTCGGCGGCACGCCGGCGGTCCTTGCCCGACCGCAGGATCCAGGGGGCCGGGACCCTGGCGTCGTCGCTCGCCACGACCGCGGTCATCACGGCCAGGGAGAGCGCGGTGGCTTCGACGTCCTGGCCCCAGGCGACCAGGCCGAGGGTCCGCATCGGCCGGTGGTAGTCCGGGTCTCCTTCGACCGCCGCCAGCCGGGTCGAGAGGTCGTCCAGCTCGTCGGGGCAGTCCTCGGGCGTGCCGGCCCAGGCGCCCATGCCGCCGAAGGCCACGGGGCCCGGGACTTCGGGGTAGCGGAAGCCCAGGCCAGCCCGGATGCCCGGCAGCCAGCTCAGGTCGGGGTCCGCGGTCGGGTAGGGGGCACAGGGACCCCAGGTCTCCGCCTGTTGCTGGCGGGCGACGCCGTCGCGGGTCCTGTACTGGAACCGGTGACCGAGGTCCATGAAGGTCCGCCAGAGCAGGTTCTCCGAGCTGTCCGGAGGACTCGTCTCGTCGTTCAGGCGGACCGCCTCGGCCACGGAGACCGCCCGGGGCCAGACCAGCCCGAGGGGATGGCCCTGGTCCCGGCTGAACAGGAGCGGACCGTCACCCAGCCCGAGGTCGCTCTGGCGCCGATCGATGGTGGCCCTGACCCGGTGGCCCAGGGCGATGCCCGCGTCGAGCAGCGAGTAGCCCGCGAGGCCGAAGTAGACGTTGCAGGACCGGGCGAAGGCCTGGATGAAGGTGTCTCGGGGGGAGGAGGTCGCCGTCGGGATCACCTCGTGGCCCCAGCGGGTGTCGCACTTGAAGTGACCGACGGCCGTCGGCCCGGTCTTCGCCGAGCGCATCGGGTCCAGGCGTGGCTCCAGGCGGCCGCCCTTCCACTGGTAGACCTTCAGGCCGCTGGAGCAGTTGTCTCCGCGGGTCGCCTCCGTCCCGGCGTCCAGTCGCCCGGCCCGGGCCAGGGCGATGCTCGTGGCGAGCTTGTAGGTGGACCCTGCAGCGGCTGTCCGGTTGAAGGCGACGTTCTCTGCGGGGTTGAAGGTCAGGCCCTTCAGGCGGCGCCGGGCCGTGTCCAGGGCCTCTTCTCGGGAGGTGCGGTTGGGGTCGAAGGGGGGCCAGGTCACTGCCGCCAGCACCTGGCCGGTGTTGGAGTCCAGCAGGACGGCCGAGCCCTGGGCCATCCGCTGGAGGTCCTCGTCGTCGTGGGTGTAGGTCTCCATCACCCGGGCCAGGGCGCGGTTGACCAGTCGCTGCAGGTCGCCGTGGATGGTCAGCTCCAGCCCCTCGTCGCCGGCCTCCTCCAGGACCACGTCCTCCAGGGCCGCTTCGAGTCCGGTGTAGTGGCGCGTTCCGCGGCCGATGAGCTGCCCGGCGTCGTCCTCGAAGGGGTAGATGCGGCGATCCCCGCGCCCGTCGGCGCTGGGCTGGGTGATCGCGGCCAGGTCGGCGGTGTCCCTCAGGACCACCCGCAGGCCCTGCCACTCCAGGTGACGGCCGGGCACCAGGTCCCTCCAGGCGCTGTCGCTGCCGCGACGGGCATAGGTGCCGTCGGGGCGACGGGCGATCCCGAGGCAGCCGGGTCGGGTGGCGGCCAGGGGCTCCAGGCCGACCCGGCTGCTGGTGCGTGTCCCGAGGGTCAGTCGACCGAGGGGCAGGGCGGTGCCGTGGAAGCGCTGGGCCGTTCTCGCGCCGCAGATCCGCTTCGCCCCCTTGGGGGTCCTGCAACCGGGAGCGCCCTCGGGCAGGCGCGCGAAGACCGCAGCGCCTCCCGCCAGGCGGTCTTCGAGGCAGACCTCGCCGAGCAGGGTGGCCTCCACCGTGTCCTTCGCACCCTCCTTCTTGGGGACCTCCGCCACGACCGGCGTCGGCGAGCCGGTGAGCAGGAGCAGGTCGTCCACGCGCAGACCGCCGACCGGGGTCAGGACCCGGAGCTGTGGGCTCGTGGAGCCGGCCCGCATCCGGAGGGGAGCGAAGGGGCTCCCGCCCATCTGGGCGCTCCGGAGCTGGGTGCTGTCGCCGAGGATCCGGCGAGGCACCCCCTGCTGGCTGGTGCCCCACCAGACGCCCAGCAGTCGGGTGGGGACCTGGACCAGGACGTCGTCGGACTGGAGGGCGTGGAGGGCGACGCTGGACTCCTCTTCACCCGCGTAGGACCCCGACGCGCTGCTGGCGTTCAGCGCGGCCCCGTCGCGGGTCAGCACGAACTGCCAGTCGAAGGTGAAGTGGAGGACCTCGGGCGCCGCAAGGTAGGACCCGTCGGCCAGGTGGTCGTTGGCCTGCTCGAGCGTGCGCAGGAGGCTCTTGTCGTAGCGGTAGCGCTCTCGCAGCGCGGCGACCTCCTCGCTGATCGGGTGGACGCGCTTCGCGTCGACGCACGCGTCCCGGGTCGCGTCCCGCCACCCCACGCGCGGCGGCTTCGACGAGCCGGGCAGTCCGGGCTCCAGGCAGAGCACGCCCTCGTCGACGAGCTGCTGGACCTCTTCCTCCCACTGCCGGGACACCCGGGTCCGGGGCAGGTGCTTGCCCTTGAACAGGTCCCGTTCGCTCACCAGCCTCCAGGGTCCTTCGCCCGACAAGGGCCACCGGGGGGCCGGGTCGCCGATCCAGGTGCGCTCACCGCGATGGCTCTCGTACGCCCTGGGCAGGGCCAGCACCAGACCCTCTCCCCCCGCCTTGGCGATCAGGGGTGCCAGTCCGAGCCAGAGGGTGTCGCCCTCCTCGAGCTTCGCTGTCTCTCCTCGGTCCAGGGTCATGGCCCGGTCGCCGCTCCGGGGCTGGAGCCGCGTGTGGTCGTCGCCTACCAGGGAGCGCACACACCGCAGGTCGGCACCACACGCGTCGGGGGGCAGGATCTCCACGTGGTGGGCCCCCACGCCTGGCAGGCGCAGGAGGGCGTCGGCGTCCCGTGCTCCGCCGATCACGCCCAGGTCGAGGTCCACCCCCACGTGTTCCAGGCTCCGGGCCTCCCCCCGTCCGACCACCCGGAACACCGCTCCGGCGATCATGACCAGGCGGTGGCTCAGGTGGGCCACGGGCTCCTCGGTCCCGTCCAGGTCGAACAGCAGGCCGCTGCCACCCTCGGGCACGATCTCCAGGCGCTCGATGACCCCGAGCCTTCCTCCGGTGGTCACCGGCAGGTAGAGCACGTCCTCCTGCGGATCGAGGGCCACCTGGTAGCAGGTGCCGAACAGCAGCACCCCGAAGACCGCGGCAAGCACCAGGCTGGTGACCGCGCTGCGACGGCTGAAACCGGTGGTGCTTCGAGCGCTCATCGCTGCCTCCCACGGGTGCTCAGGACCTGGCGCCGCAGGTCGTGGCGCCGGGCGGACATCACCGCACCGAGCGCGATGCCGATCAGCAGGGCGTAGCTCAGGGCCGCGGACCCCCCGTTGCTCACCCAGGGCAGGGTCAGGCCGGTCGGGGGGATCCAGCCGAAGCAGCTCCCGATGTGGACCACCACTTCGGCCGCCAGGTAGAAGGCGGTGAAGGCACAGAAGAACCCGGCCTCTCGCAGGGCCTGCCGGTCTCGGTCGACGACCCCCTGGCGCTCGGAGCGCTCCAGGGTGTGCTCGGCCACGCCGATGAGGATCAGGGCCAACACACCGTAGGCGGCCCCGGTGAGCCCTCCGAGTGCGATGCCGAAGGACTGGATGATCGCGATCCAGGCGAGGTCGGAGTGGAGGTTGGCCACCCAGGCCACGCCGTGGCCTTCGTAGGCTCCGGAGGCGATCCACTGGGCCTTGACCGACCAGTCGGCGCCGAGGGCGTACCAGGGGTCCGAGGAGATCAGGAAGCGATCCGTCGCCCGCTGCATCTCGGAGACGTGGTCCTGGAGGTCGAAGGCCAGGGTGTAGGCGGCGACCCCGGCGATGATCGTGCCCAGGATCAGGACCAGGGCGGCGCCGAAGCGCACGGAGACCGCGCGAGCTCCACGCCCACCGCCCTCGCCCACGAGCCGCTCCCGCGAGCGCGGCAGGGCCCAGTAGAAGACCGTGAGGAGGATCGCCGGGATGGTGACCATCAGTGGTCCGAAGTCCCCCTGGATGCCGAAGGTCAGCGTGGTGACCGCCAGGATCATCGCCACGACGGCCATGACCGGCGCCAGGGCAGGTGCCCAGCGCACGGCCCCCTCCCAGGACAGGCCGGTGACCACGGCCGCTCCCAGGACGATGGGCTGGACGGTCCCGTTGAGCCAGAGGGCCACCAGCCCCAGCAACAGCCCGGCGGCGACGCCCCAGCGCACGAGCACCACCAGGGACCAGGTGAGGACGAGCCACTTCGTCCCGCGCTTGGAGTCGGGTGCGGGATCGCGCAGCCGTCCCTCCGGGTCCGTCCACGCCACCAGGCGGCCCCAGCGGTCGGCTGGCGGCTCGGCGACCACGAGCTCTCCTCGCGCTCCGGCACCCCGGCTCCAGGTCCTCGTCAGGATGCGGGCCAGGGCGAAGCCCAGCAGGACAGCGGCGATCTCGGCCGGCTTGAAGCCGAGCCCGAGCACCCCGAATTCCAGGTTGTTGTGCGCTGCGCCGCCCCGGGCGCGGGCCAGGATGGCGAACGCCAGCAGCCACACGGGGACCAGGATGACGGCCACGAGGTCCCCCGCACCCGCTCCGAAGATCCGGCCGATGGCGGGGTGGTAGCGGAAGGTCTGCCAGCTCTGCTGGGCCCACTCCAGCCGGGATCGGGGACCTGCGGTGACGCTGTCCTTCGGTTCGGCGTGCTCGCTCGGTGTCGTCTCGTCCTCGCCCACGTCCGCCAGGATGAGGGCGTCCCAGTCCTGGGCGCTGAGGTCCCCGGCCCCCTCCTCGGGCTCGGCGCCCTCTCCGCGACGCCTGCTCCGCCAGGCGGCCCAGGTGGATCGGACCTCGGCGATCAGCCGATCCTGGAGGTCCCATGCCCAGCGGGCCTTGTAGGCGGCGATCCCGGACGCCCCGAGCACGAGGATCGACACGCCCAGCTTCAGCCGCACGGGATCCGACAGGGGCCAGTCTGCGGACAGGCCACTCAGCCTCCAGGCCACCGCGTCCAGGACGCAGGCCACGGCGATGCAGCCGAGTCCGATGCCCATCTCCTGGGAGAAGGAGCGGAAGGCGTTGCGGTACTGGGGGAGGCGGTTCACGAGCTCCGTGACCCCCCACTTCCAGCGTCCGTAGGCGGCGAGGCTCGCCGGGATGGCGAACACCGCAAACGCCGAGGTGAACCAGGTCCGGTGCAGGAAGTCCGGGTTGCCCTGGAGCCGCGGGTCGGCGCTGGTGTTGCCCTGGAGCAGGCAGCCCACGAGGATCAGGAAGGACACGCCGCTCACCGCCACCGGCAGGAACCAGGTGAAGGGATCGACGGTGGAGTGGGCGGGGTCCTCGTCCCGGCGCAGCGCCAGGGGGTTCATCCAGTGCAGGGCCCGCTGGCCAGCGACCAGGACCAGGCCCATCAGCAGCAACAGCGGCACCACCCGCTCGAACAGGGGGATCGACTCCCTGAGCTCGAACACCTGGCCGCCCAGGGCCACCCGGTCGCCGTTGGCGTGGGTCACCCAGGCCTCGCCGGAGAGCTCGGTGTCGCCACGATCGATGACCGGGTGCAGGGGGTGTCCCTCCGGGAAGGGGCTGACCACTCGACTGTGGATGTTGCCCGCGAACCATCCCTGGCAGAGGTGGAGCAGCGCCACGTCGCCCTGGTCGGCGGCCAGGTCCTCCAGGGACCAGTCCGCGGCAGCGAGGGAGATCACCGGCCGGACCGCGCTCAGGTCCTCCTCGGAGTGATCGACGGTGTCCACGCGCAGGGTCTCCTGGACCCAGGCGACGTCGTCTTCGCTGGCGACGGTGTCCTCGACGGTGGGGTCGCGTGGCGGGCTCACCTGGACGATGGCGTAGGAGCGGGGCTCTCCCCAGACCTTGGGCCCCGTGTTGCAGGAGGGCAGCTCGTAGCTGCGACCGGGCTGGAAGAGGCGGCCGGCCGACAGCGAGCCCAGGACCTTGAGGCTGGTCGGACGATCCACCGCCTCGAGCTGGAGCACCCGGGTCCCGCCGGCTTCGTCTCCCCAGGGGCGGGTGATGTCTTCGGCCCGGTAGCGGGACACTCCGACCAGCAGCAGGCCGTCGGCGGCGACCTGGCCGATCCCTCGATCCTGGGCCGACCACACCCTGTCGGCGCCCAGGAGGCGCCAGAGCACCCGCGGCCGGTGCCAGCGCTTGGGGACCTGTGAACAGTGGACGACCTTCTCGCCAGGGGGTGGATGGGCGACGGCCTCCAGCGAGCGCTTGTTGCTGCGTCGGAGCAGCGAGACCGCCGGAGCGCGACCGTCGGCCTCCTCGATCGGCACCGGGTGGCGCCTGTCGGGCATGCCGACGACCCGTGCCCTCGGCGTGTCCGAGTCGATGGCGACGAAGTGCTCCGTGCTCTTCTGCCAGGGGAACACCTCGTCTCGCCGCAGCACGGCCACGGCCGCCTCTGCACCGCCGCCGAACACGGCGCTCGCGTACTGCCCCAGCTCCGTGCGGGTCCAGCCGGCGCCGAACAACCCGCCACCGGGTGCGATCTCCAGGCCGGCCGTGCAGCCGCCGATCCGGATGGACTCGTCCGGGCAGACCTCCAGCGAGACCTGGTTCAGGTGGACCGTCTCCCCTGGGATCCGCGGGACCATCACCATGCCCAGGGATCGACCCGTCTCGTCGACGAGGTCCAGGGTGGTGGAGGTCACGGTGCGTGCCGTGTGGCGACGAACGCCGGCGGGCAGGGGCTGCTCGCCGCCACAGATCTCCGGGGAGATCTCCAGGTCACGCGGGACCCCGGTGAGCAGGACGCTCGAGGAGGTGAGGGAGAAGCGTGGAGGCGGTGCGCCGTCGTCCCAGCCCACCCGCTTCGCAGGCCGCGGGTACTCGGCGCTGCGGATCGGGGAGAGGTGGGTGTAGGCCCAGGTGTTCGCTCCGCCGTCCGTGAGCCGTCCGTGGTGCTTGTCCACGCCGGTCTCGGTCACGCGCAGGGCGTTGTCGGCCGCCGAGCCGAGGGTGATGTCGGACGAGACCGGCGCCTCGTGGGCCACGACCAGGGCGTAGCCGGGCTCCCGGTCGTGACAGGACTTCAGGAAGGTCGAGATGGGGATCAGGATCGCCAGCGCCAGGGCGGGTCCGCCCACGTAGAGCAGCACCCTGCGCCACTGCTGCTGTACGGTCCCGCTCATGGTCGAATCCTCAGCGCTGCAGGGGCTCGGGCCAGGACCCGCCGCTCGGTCCCGTTCAGCTTCTCCCCGGAGGAGCCGTAGACACAGAGAGGTGTCGCCCCGGTGGGCTCGAAGACGCCCCAGGTCAGGTCGCGGACGGCGCTCGTCCTGCGGTGGAGGGCCACAAAACCGATCCGGTCCTCTCCGTCGGACCACGAACGCCAGGCGACCAGGTCGCCCTCCGGCAGGTCCTCCGAGGTCTCGTGGAGCCGGCGATAGGAGGCCAGGGCACCTTCGGGGCCCTCCCCCACGCCGACCCCGCACCGGGCCGAGCGGGGCCTGCGCCCGGCGGCCTTGGCTCGGACGTCGTCGACGAGTCGATCCGCCATCGAATGGAAGACCATCGCCGACGGGACCGGTGCCAGCTCGTGGAGCTCGGCCCAGTCGGCCAGCCCATAGGCGTACTGGTTCCTCGTCTCCCGGTCCAGCGGGTCGTCGGCCAGCTCTTCGGCCCGCGCTTCGAGCTGTCGACGGAGCTGCGCCGGTGTCACCTCGGTCTCCACCAGGAGGTCCCCCCGGACCCAGCCGACCACCCCGTCCTCGGTCTGGACCTCGAGCTCGTACCAGGTGTGACCGTCCTCGAGGTCCTCGCTGCGGCCGGTCAGCTCCACGGGCGTGTTGATCTCGTAGTGCGCCATCACGGCGCAGTCGGCGGTGCCGGGGCACTCGCGGACATTGACCAGCCACTTACCGCAGTAGCGCTGGCGCGAGTCTCCGCTCGAGCACGCCGCAGCGCCCAGGGCCAGGGTCAGCAGGAGGAGGTGGCGCTTCACGTCGTCTCCCAGCAGAAGGCGTCCCGCCAGTCCAGGTGGAAGGGGCGCCACTGGGTGGGCAGCAGGCGAGGCCAGCGCCGGTCGCCGGGGCGAGGATTCACCAGCACCATGCGGCGCCCCAGGCGACCCGGGTGTCTCCACTTGCCGCCCTTCAGATCCTCCATCAGCTCCCCGACCTCTACCAGGGGACCTTCGACGCCGGGGGAACCTGACAGGATCGCGAGCAGTTCATCGAGGCCCTCGCGCAGCACGTGCAACGGGACCGAGCGCTCGGCGAGGCTGGGCCATGGCACGTAGGGTCTCAGGTAGCCCTCCCACTCCTGCTCGTCGTGCAGGACGGCGATCGGGGACAGCAGGGTCTGCCAGGCGTCACGGATCGCGGCGAGGGGGAGCTCTTCCATCGCCCGAGGGGCCTCGGCGATCGCGCGGTCGAGGTCCAGGGCGCGCCAGCAGGTCAGCTCGAAGGCCACCAGGCGCTCCATCAGGCTCTCGTGCTCCTCGGCGGCACCGGGCACGCCCGCGAGGTCCTCCGCGGCCCGGTGTGCGTAGACCACGGCGGCGGCCTCCTGCCAGCTCCCGATGACGCCCAGGCGCCAGACGATCTGGAAGCCCCGACCCTCCGGCAGCAGGTCGACCTGGCCGACCCCTGCGCTGTGGCGGCAGGCGGTCCGCACCGCCCTGGACCAGTCGCTGCCGGCGAGCCACTCCTGTCCTGCGCGGGGGAGAGCCAGCGGTCGGCCGCCGAGGACGGGCTCGTAGACCGGTGGGGGTTCGGGCGGGGTGAGAGGCCCGGTGGGCGCTTCGGGCTCCGGCTCGGGCAGCAGCAGGTCGTCGCCCGGGGGAGGTTCGACCTCGTCGGTCTCCAGCTCCGGCTCCACGAGGGTCGCTCCGACAGGGACCCGCGCCGACTCGTCCAGGGGCGTCGCCACCGGGGCCAGGGCCGCGGCGTCGGCCTCTCGGGTCTCGCTGAGCTCCGGGGGGCCGTCCGTGATCGGGAGGAGCTCGGGCGGCTCCTCGTCGGTCAGCAGCTCGGGAGTCCTGCGGGCCCTGAGCTGGGACCACCCCCGGTGGGCGAGGAGCCCACCACCGAGCAGGGAGCCGATGAGGAGCAGCAGCTTGCCCAGCGGGAAGCCCTCGGCGACGGCCGTCTCCCCGTGCGTCCGCAGTCGCTCCAGGGGGCGCCTGCGCTCCCCCCGGGTCATCGTCGCCGGGATCCCCGTCACCTGGAGGAGCGGGCTGCCCCCGGCACCGGCCCGGTTCCCGGCGGGTCGGTCCGGGTGGAGACCGAAGGCGACGTCGGCGTCGCCGCCCGTCATCGGGAACAGGGCCAGCTCCGCCTCGGCGGTGCCTTCCTTCGGGAGCGTGCAGTCCTCCAGGAGCCACTCGCCCTTCACCGAGACCACCTGGCACAGCTCGGCGTCGACGCGGAGGGTGCCGAGGGTCGTCTCGCCGCTCCGGCCCACGTACTCGTTGTCGAGCAGCACCATCCAGCCCGCGGGCCGCCGTGGTCGGCGGTCTTCGAGCCGGGAGCGGACCCACTTCGGCAGCGGCAGGCCCGGGAGCAGCTCCTCGCTCGGCGGCTCGGAGAGCACTTCGCCGAGGTGCTGCCGCCAGAGGTCCTCCAGGGGCTCCAGGTCCTCGACGAGCTGGTCCGACAGGACCTGGTCTTCGATCTCCAGGCCGTCGGACCAGGGCCGAAACGCTCGGAGCGGGAGCTCGGTGGCGGTCGTCTCGACGCCGGGCATCAGCTCCTGGGGGTAGACGTCCTCGAGGTGCCAGCGCCCACCCGGAGGGAGGCAGCTCGATCGGGTGAGCCCGGTGGACTGGCCACGTGGGGCCTGCGAGACCGGGTGGACCAGCCCTTCGGTGTCCAGCAGGCAGGCGTCGTTCACCAGCACCGTGACGGCCTCGTCCTCCTGAGAGGAGGCACACAGGGGGGTCAGCACCACGGAGTCGAGGCGAAGACCTCGGGTCCAGGTGGGCGAGAAGACCCGGCTCTCGGCCCTCCAGGTGCACGGGGCCTCCACGAGCTCCTGGGCCTCGGCCGGGCGGGGAACGGCTCCCAGTCCGAGCAGCGCCACGGACAGGGCCGACGCCGATCGGGTCCCCCGGGTCACCTTAGAGAAGGCCCCGGACATCGCGGTGGAGCCGCCCGGTCACGGCCTGGCCGGGAGGATCAGGACGTCGGCGCCGGCCTGGAGCTGGCGGTTCGATCCGATGCAGTTCCAGGCGCGCACGTACCAGTGGTTGGGGAGGGCGTACTGCTTCAGCAGTCCCGAGAACGACTCCCCCGCGGCGACCTTCCGATGCACCACGGGGGTCGGTCCCGTGGACACCAGGAGGCGATCCCCCTCGAGGAGCTGCACGTCGGGCCCGAAGCCGTTCCACTCGGCGAGGTCGGCGACCTCCGAGGTGAACCAGGCGCTCCACTTGCCGAGGCTGTCGCCGGCCACCACCACCTTCTCGATCACGCCTTCGGTCGCCCAGTAGCGGTAGCAGCCGTCGAGCTCGTGGTCGGGGGGTCGGTCGGGAGCGTGCAGGGTCGCCAGGTCGGGGTTGCGCGCGGTCGGAGGGCCACTCCAGGCACGGCCCGCCTCCTCGACGCCCCAGCCCAGGGGATCGACCGGCTCGGGCTCCGGCTCCTGGGAGACGTCGTCGATGTAGCGGGTGCGTGCCTGGGAGGGTTCCGGCTCCGGGGGGTCGCCGTCGCCGCTCAGGGCCCAAAAGGCGAGGGCTGCGAGACCGAGGACCGCGGCGATCCGGAGCAGCCGTCCCGTGGTGGAGCTGTTGTTCGACATGACCTGACCTCCGCTGATGTGTGGTTCGACCAGTGCCCGTGGCACGTTCAACAGACCCCGCCCGACTTCGGTGTGGCCGGCGCCCGGCCCATCCAGGAGGCCAGCAGCTCGGCGTCGGTCAGCGCAGCGGACATGACGACTTCTCCTGTGGGGGAGCAAGTGTGCCTCGCGCCAGGAGGCCGGCCTGAGCCAGGTCGGCTGCCCCCATGCGAGCGGGCATCCTGCCACAGATCGTTCGGCGCGGGTTGCGGACGTTGAGGACTACGGCGGACCGACCCCGGACTATTGCAGGTCCTCGAAGAACGGGGGGGACTCCGGGCTCGCGAGGACCCGGTGGTCTGCCTGCTTGACAGCCTCTTGGGTATGTGTGTATATGTATAAGCACACCTGAGAGATCGGTCCTTGGCGCGTCTTCCCCTCCAGCTCAGCGAAGCGTCCGGAGTCCCGTACTACCGGCAGGTGATCGACCAGGTGGCGGAGCTGATCCGCAGTGGCGAGCTGGCTCCCCGGGCCCGCCTGCCGTCGGTCCGGGAGCTGGCCTCCCAGCTCCTCGTCTCGCTGATCACGGTGCGCCGGGCCTACGCCGACCTCGAGGCCGCTGGCCTCATCGTGCGTCGCCAGGGCCAGGGGTCCTTCGTGGCCGACGGCGTGGAGCAGGCGAGCGCACAGCGCGCCCGCGCGGAGGCGATCGAGGTGCTGAGGGCGGCCGTGACCCGGGCCCGCCAGCTCGGCCTGGACGAGGCGGAGCAGCGGGAGCTGCTGGAGACCTTCTGGGAGGGAGGACCCGATGCGTGAACCCCTTGTCGAGCTCACCGGCGTGGTCGCCCGCCGCGGTGACTTCGAGCTCCAGGTGCCCGCGTGGCGCGTCGAACCCGGGACCGTGGTGGGCGTCGTCGGCCCCAACGGGGCGGGCAAGACCACTCTGTTGCAGCTCCTGCCGGGGCTCGACCGTGCCCAGGCGGGCCAGGTGCGGGTCCTGGGTCGCGACCCGATCCAGGACCCGGTGGAGGTGCGGTCCCAGCTCGGCTTCATGACCGACGACCTGCCGCTCTTCGACCTCAGGATCGGGGCCCTGTGCCGCACCCTGTCCGGCTACTACCCGACCTGGGACGCGGACCTCGTCGAGCAGCTCCTCCAGCGCTTCGATCTCCAGCCCGGTGCCCGGGTGCGGTCGCTGTCCCGCGGCCAGGGCACCCGCCTGAGGCTGCTGGTCGCGATGGCCTTCCGGCCGCGCGTGCTGGTCCTGGACGAGCCGGCCACCGGCCTCGACGTGCTCGGACGTCGCCGCCTGCTCCAGTCGGTCCTGGAGGTGGTGCAGGACAGCGAGCGGGCGGTGGTGGTCAGCTCGCACCTGCTGACCGACCTGGAGCGGGTCGCGGACCGGCTGCTGGTGCTCGATCGGGGTCGGGTGGTCGCCGACGGGCCGACGCCGGAGCTGGTGGGGGAGGATCGCACGCTGGAGGAGGCGTTGTTGGCGTGGCAGGGGGGGTAGGTCGCGTCTACCGCCGCCGCTCCTCCTCCGCCTCCTCCACGGGCTCCTCCGGCGGCGGTTCCCTGCCCGGCGTGTACTTGCGGGTGGCGGGCGTGGCGGGGTTCAGGGTCATGGTCAGCTCCCAGATCGCCTGCTCGCCCTCCGGATCCTCGGCGATGATGCGGGTCTGGAAGGTCGTGGTCTCCTCGAGCTCGTCGGTGGCCGTGAAGTGGAGCACGCCCCCGGCGTCGATGGTGAGCCCGGGAGGCGGGTCCACCAGGGAGAAGGTGATCGGGTCGTCGTCCGGGTCCTCGACGGAGATCCTCAGCCCGTCGAGGTTGGCCTTGGAGCGGGGGGGCATGGTCATCACGGGGGGCGAGTTCCCGATCTCGACCGCCTTGGTGACGAAGGTGGTGTCGTTGGGGCCGTCGGTCACGCTGACCTCGACCGTGATGAGGTCGCCCTTGTGGTAGCTGCCCGGCGTCAGGCGCGTGCCCGTGGCCCCCGACAGCGGCTTGTCGTTGATGAACCAGCGGTAGGACGTGCGCAGCAGATCCCCGTCCGGGTCGTAGGTCTCCGCGAGCACCTCGAGCGGATCGGCGGCGATGGGGCGCTTGGGGTCGATGCGAGCCGTGCGCACGACCGGGGCCGCGGTGCCCCCCATCCGTGGCTCCTCTTCGACGACCTCCGCCACCTCCTCCAGCGCCGTGTCGATCTGGCTGGCCATGAAGGTGGCCGGATCCGGCTTCGGCGGTCGGTCGACGCCCTGACAGGCCGTCGACAGCAGAACCCACGATGCCAGACCGTTGATCACGAGCCCCCGCTTGTTCCCGGAACCGGCGCGATTATACGGATCTGGAGCCTTCGGGGCAGCCATGAGTCTGGAGATCCGCCTCTCAGCCGGTTTGCCGCGCGGTCAGCGACTGGCCGTGGAGGTCACGCTGAGGTGCGCGGAGCGGGTCCAGGTCGACGTGCTCGTGGTGGTGGGTCTGTGCTCGCTGGGGAGGGAGCTGGGGCCCCAGGTCCTGGTGCCCCTGGCTGGCGCCCTGGCCGGGGAGCGCTGCCTCCAGGTGCGCCTCTGCGTGGCGCGTGCGATGCCCGCCCAGGTGCGGTGCACGGCCTGGCTGCAGGGCTGCGAGCGGCCCGTCGTGGCGCTGGCGCCGGTTCGCTGCACCGGGGCCTATCCCGGACTCCCGCCGGAGCTCGCGGCCTGCCTGGACCAGGTCCAGATCGAGCACTGCGAGACCTCCTTCGGGCTGTTCCTGGAGGACTTCTGCGAAGGGCTCGAACCCGGATCGGGCCCCCTCGACGAGCTGGAGGAGGCGATGCGGCAGCTCATGATCAGAGAGGAATAGACCCCCGCAGGCCCGGTATCGCTCAGTGGCGGGTCTCCGAGGCCTCCTCCCAGATGTCCTTCGGGGGCGGCGCCGCGGGACCGTCGCGGTGGCGGCGGGTCCAGGTCTGCACCAGGTGGAGGCGGAGCAGCATCGCTTCGAGCTCCTCCTCCTTGCGCCACCGCGCCCGGACCCGCGCGTTGCGACGACGCACGGCGACCACCGCGGCCAGCAGTCCCAGCACGGCGATGCCCCACCAGACGCTGTCTCCGGACAGGGGCTCGACCCACATCCAGGAGTGCTGCAGCCGGCCGCGCCAGCGGGCGTCGAGGTCCTCCGGGTACTCCCCGGTCGCCGCGCGGAAGGCGGCGACGAAGGGCGTGTCCCGGGCCAGCTCGTGGGTGAGGGTGTGGATGGACTCCAGGCCGTGCTCGGCGACCAGCCAGCCGATGAGATCGGCGCTCTGGGCGTAGGCGAGCCGGGCGCGCAGCGGGTCCTCGGGGAAGCCACGCCCCAGGTCGTCCAGCGAGATCAGGCCACGTCCGAGCAGGCCGCTGGCGATCTGGCGGGTGGTCTCCGGACCGTACTCCCCGGCGACCCACTGGGCGAGGCCCTCCTGGAGCCAGGTGGGGACCGGGCGGGGACCGAAGGCCTGGCCCAGGAGCACGTGGGTGATCTCGTGGTCGAAGACCACGTCGATGGGTCGGGCGACCCCGCCGCGGGTGGCACCGTCCCGCAGGAAGATCAGGGCCCGGTGGGGATAGGCGGTGGCGTCGGCCCACCGGGGGGGATCGCCGGGCTGGAGTCGTCGGAAGGACTCGTTGCTGTCCGTCAGGTAGACCGTCATGGTGCGGCCGGCCGGCAGGTCGAGGCGCTCGGCGATCGCCGGAATGGCCCGGGCGGCCCGGTCGGCGAGACGGCGGGCCTCGCGCAGCCGGCTCGGAGGTGCGTGGACCCGGGCGTAGACCCCGTGCAGGGTCACCCAGTCCTCGGGAGGAGCCGGTGGGGCCTCCAGGACGACCGAGAGATCCGTTCGGTCGGGGGGATTGACCCACTCTGCAGCCTGCGCCGGGCCGGTCAGGACCAGGCAGAGGACGAGGAGGATGAGGATCCGTAGCACCCGCACAAGATAGATCCCAACCGGGGGGTGGCAAGACTCAGGCTGCAGGACGGCTCCACCGGATCCGACTACCGGGGTGGAGGAGTGATGTTCTCGCGCATCTGGATGGCCACGGTCTGGGTACCGGCCCTCCTGTTGGGCTGTGTGACCCCGCGGATCCGTCCGGTGCAGAGCTTCGTCGATCCCCCGGTGGCTGGAGAGATCCTCGTCGCCGACAGCGCCGCCTGGCAGCTCGTCGCGCTCACGGCGCACCGCGCCCTCCGGGACGACGAGGGTCACCTGCACGTGGAGGTGGAGCTGCGCAACCTCTCCGGCCTCGACCTCCCGATCGAGATGACCACCGTCTTCCACGGCATGGACGGCCAGGCCTTCGCCGATCAGCTCGACTGGGAGGCGGTGGTGATCCCCGGCAGCGCGAGCCATCGACACTTCGCCACGTCCGCCACGGTCGAAGCTTCGAGCTTCCGGGTCCTGGTGCGCACGCCCTGATCGGGTGGCTGCGGGATAGGATCTCCCCACGGAGGCCCGATGTTCTGGTGGATGTTCGCCCTGGCTTGCGAGGAGGCCACGCCCAATTGGGACCTGCTGTCCCCCTATGGAGCCGTCGAGCCCGCCGCCGCGGCCCCGGCCGCGATGGCCGGGGCACTGGACGCGGCGGAGCAGGACCTGGCCGCCGCGCTGGCTGACTCCACGCCATCAGAGGAGTCCTCGGAGTCGGAGTTCGACAATCCGTTCGGGCCCAACGCGGCGACCCCCGAAGTCGAGGAGGAGCTCGAGGAGGAGGCCGAGACCGAGGAGGAAGCCGTGGACGTGCCGCCCGCGGAGCCCACGGGCAGCCCGGACCCCTTCGGCCTGCCGACCAGCGCCGGCTGGGGCGTGCGCCTGCTCGGCACCATCGCCCAGGCCCAGCCGCCGCGAGCCGCCCTCGGGCTTCCCGACGGCCAGGAGGTCGTGGTGGCGCCCGGATCCATGCTGCCCACCGTCGGCATGGTCGTGATCTCGGTGGGCCAGGACACGATCCAGCTCGCCCGCGTGACGCCCGCCGGAGACCACGCCGAGGTGGAGATGGTCAACCTGGTGGCCCAGTACGCCCGGACGGCTGGAGGGGACTAGTGGGGCGGAACCACCGCAGGCGGAAGAACGAAGGCACTCCGCGAGGCTGCCTCCACCCCCCCGGGTGTCAACCTCGGACAGGCCGGGTGTCGGGGCGCCGACACCCCTCCTGAGCGCCGCCGGCCCCAGGAGCACCCCCGTGAGCCGACCCAGCGCCTGGCACGACCCCTGCTCGGGGCCCGGTCGTGCGAGCTCCCCTGCTGCTCCCCGGTCTCTCGGTCGTGCTCGGCGTCGCCGTCGCGCCCTGGCTCCGGGTGCCGGGCCCCTCCGCCCTGCTCGGCGCGGCCGCCTCGCTCGCCGTGGCCCTGCTCGCCGCTCGCTTCGGCCGCCCCGGGTGGTGGGCGCTGTGGGCCACCTTTCTCTGGCTTGGCCTGGCCTCCGCCGCGCTGTCGCCCGCTCCCCTGGAGCTCCAGGGACGGGTCTCGCTCACGGGCCGGGTGCTCTCCGCGAGTGGCTACCGGGCCCTGGTGGAGGTCGAGCGGGTGGGAGCGGCGTCGCGCGCCGGCCGCGTCCGGGTCGACTTCGCGGACCGCGCTCCTCCTCCGGGCAGCCGGGTGGCGGTCTTCGGGCGGACGGTGCCGCCGTGGCCCACCGTGCTGCCCGGTGAGCGCGACCCGGTCCGTGCGGGCTGGACGGCCGGCGTGGCCACGCGGGTGCGGGCGGCGGACCACGTGGTCTTCGGCTCCCAGCGGTCCGCGCCTCGCCCCTTCGCCGGCGCCCGACACCGGGGCGTGCTCCGGGCCCTGGCCCTGGGCGATCGCACCGCCCTCGCCCCGGAGACCGAGACCCTGCTCCGGCGGACCGGGACCCGGCACCTGCTGGCGATCTCCGGACTGCACGTCGGCCTGGTGGCGGGACTGCTCGCCTGGCTCGCCGGTCTCGCCTGCCGCCCGCTGCGCCTGGTGCCGGTCCTGCCGCGCCTGCTGCCGACGCTGGTGCCCGTGGTCGTGGGGCTGGCCGGGGCCTGGTTCTATGCCTCCGCCGCCGGCTCGCCGGTCTCGGCTCGCCGGGCCCTCGTCATGAGCGGTGGGGCGCTGCTCGGCCTGGCCTCGGGGCGCGGTGTGCGCCCCTGGAACCTGCTCGGAGCGGCCGCCGGGGGCCTCGCCCTGCTCTGCCCCTGGGAGGTCCGCGGTCTCGGCTTCGGGCTCTCCTTCAGTGCCGTTGGCGGGATCCTGCTGCTGGCGCGACCGATCGCAGCCCGGGTTCCGACCACCGCCTCGGCCCTGACCCGGTGGCTGGCGGCCTCGCTCGGCGCGACCATCGGGGCCACCCTCGGCACCCTGCCGCTGGTGGCCTGGGTCTTCCAGGAGGTGGCCTGGACGGCGCCGCTGGCCAACCTGGTGGCCGTGCCCCTGGTGGGCACTGTGGCGGTCCCGGCCGCCCTCGCGGGGGCCTGTGGCCTGGCATGGGCCGTGCCCGTGGCCGACTTCGCCGTGGCCTGTGCGTTGGACTGGCTGCGGTGGTGCGACCGGCCCCTTTGGCACCCCGCCGTCGGCCCCATCGGGGCGGCGCTGCTGGCCGCGGCGGTCGCCCTGCGTCGCCGGCCGGCCCTCGCGCTCGCCGCGGTGCTCCTGTCGACCCTCCGGGTCCGGGGCCTCGGGGTCCTGACCGTCACCTTCCTCGCCGTCGGGCAGGGCGACGCCGCCCTCGTCGAGCTGCCCGGCGGGCAGCGCTGGCTGGTCGACGGGGGCCCGCCCTCGGACCGCGTCCTGAAGTGGCTTCGGCGCGAGGGCATCCGCACCCTGGACGAGGTCGTGCTCACCCACCCCCACCTCGACCACCTCGGGGGGCTGGGGCCGGTGCTCGCCGACCTCGAGGTGGGCGCCCTGAGAGTGCCCCGCCTGCCCCTGGCCCACGAGGAGGCCTTCGTCGCGCTCTGGCTGGCGGCCCAGGCGCGCGGTGTCCCGGTGGTCGGACCCCACGAGCCCACCCCCGCCGATGTGGAGGTGCTCCACCCCACGCCCGCCTTCCTGGAGGTGCAGGACGACGCCAACGAGGTCTCCGTGGTCCTGCGGATCCAGCACGGCGCCACGGTCCTGCTGCTCATGGGAGACGTCGAGGAGGCGGCCGAGCGAGCGCTGCTCCAGGGTCCCCTGGGGCCGGTGAGCTGGCTCAAGGTGCCCCACCACGGCTCCCTCACCAGCTCGTCCCAGGGGCTGGTCGCCAGGACCCGCCCGCGGGTGGCGGTGGTGCCGGTCGGGCCGGGAAACCGGTTCCGTCACCCCCGTCCCGAGGTCCTCTCCCGCTACGGCCGGACCGGCGCCCGGGTCCTGCGCACCGACCTCCACGGCACGGTGCGCCTGCGATCCGACGGCCTGCGTGAGAGCTGGCGGTCCTGGCTACCGGGGCGGGGCTGGAGTCCGTGGCGAACGGTCGCTACCCTGCCACCGGGAGGTCCCATGAGCGAGCACAGGGTGTGGCAGTCGAGTCGGTGGACCGCCGGAAACCTCGTCTTCCCGGACCGGCTGCGCCTCGAAGACGACCACGCCGTCTACGAGAAGAACGGCCTCTTCAAGCGGAGCCGCGAGACCATCCGCTTCGACCAGATCAGCTCCGTCTCCATCCGTCGGGGCTGGTTCTTCGCCTACCTGATGATCGAGACCACCGGTGGCACCCGGCCGATCGTGCTCAGCGGGCTCTGGGCAGGAGACGCCGAGCAGGCGCGCCTGTCGATGCACGGGCTGATCCAGACCCACGCGACCTCCTGGGAGGACCGGGTGATGGCCGAGCTCGAGTCCCAGACCGTCCTGCTGGAGCGCATCGCCGCCGCGGTGGAGGGTTCCTCCACCGAGGGTTGATCAGCTAGCGGCCTCTCCGTCGTCGGGCGGGCTCTGCCGTGCCCGGGCGGGCTGGCGACCGGCCTTGACCGCCGCCTGCCAGAGCAGCAGCCAGGTGATCGCGGCCGCGAGGCCGATGCCGAGGGAGATGGCCTGGGCGTTGCTGAGGACCTGGCCCAACAGGTCCTCGAGCACGAAGCCGCGGGCGACGTCGCCTCGGAAGATCTCGTTGATCGAGCGGAGCACCGGGTAGATCGACAGATACGCCAGCATCACCTGGCCGTTGAAGCGCTTGCGGCCGCGCAGCCAGACCAGGAAGGCCACCAGGCTGAACAGGTAGAAGGCGGCGTAGAGCTGGGTCGGGTGGACGGCCACGTCGAGCGGGGCCACCGTGGCCGGGTCGGAGAAGACCACGCCCCAGCCCACGTCGGTCGGTCGACCGTGGCAGCAGCCCGCCGAGAAGCACCCGACGCGCCCGAGGGCGTGCATCAGGGGGATCGCCGGCGCGATGGCGTCGAGGACCCGGGGCAGGTTCTGCTTCCTGCGGGAGGTGAGGATCACCAGGGTCGGCAGGGCGAAGAGCAGGGCGCCGTAGAACACCAGGCCGCCGTCGCGCAGGGCGAACACGCGGCTGAGGTCGTCGGAGAACTGGGCCCAGTTGACCCGCACGTACTCCAGGCGGGCGCCGATCACGCCAGCGATGAGCACCCAGAAGCCCACCTCCTTGAAGAAACCCTCGGGGAGGCCGTCCCGCTCTCCCCACCAGTCGGCCGCGTAGGAGGCGGCCAGCACGCCCAGCGCCACCATCACCCCGTAGGTGTGGATGGAGAACCCGTTGGGCAGGGTGAACAGGATCGGGTGCATCAGACGCCCGCCTCCTCGATCGGGTCGCTCGAGATCAGGTCGACCTCGCCCTTGCGGTCCTCCAGGAAGAGGTAGTGGACGAGGAACAGGATCACCCCGACCACGATGCAGGAGTCGGCCACGTTGAAGGAGGGGTACTCGCAGGTGTTGAACTTGTCGCTGAGCCAGGCGCACCACTCGGTGCCGCGGGCGGCGTAGAACCGGAGGAAGTCGGTCACTCCGGAGAACAGGGCGCGGTCGATGGCGTTGCCCAGGGCACCGGCGGTGATCATGCCCAGGATGAAGGTCAGGAAGCGGTCCTCGCTGTCGAGCTGGTGGACCTGCCAGGCGATCAGGGCCAACACCACCGCGGTGAACGCCAGGAACATCGTCATCCGGCTCTCGAGGTCGCCCGACTGACCGAAGCTCCCGAAGGCCGCGCCGCGGTTGGTGACGTGGACGATCTGGAAGAAGCCGTCGATGACCTCGATGGCGTCGCGGCGGGACAGGATGTTCGAGCGGATCCAGATCTTGGTGAGCTGGTCCGCGAGGACCAGCACGACGTTCACACCCAAGAACAGGAACCACTTCTGGCGCGTGGTGCTCACAGCCTTCCCCGTGATGACGTGGCGTTGTAGCCCCCCACCCTGACGGGGGCCAATGACGGTGTCTCGGGGACCGGATACCCCGAACCCCCCTCTCGCCAAGGAGCTGGAGCGATGGAAGTCGAACGCGAAGCGATGCCGGTCGATGTCCTCTTCGTGGGTGGCGGTCCCGCCTGTCTCGCCGGGGCCATCCGGCTGATGGACCTCATCGAGAAGCACAACGAAGGCGTGGCCGACGGCTCCATCGAGGGCGAGGCCCTCGACGAACCGATGATCGCCCTCATCGACAAGGCCTCCGAGATCGGCGCCCACGGCATCTCCGGTGCCGTGCTCGACCCGAGGGCCCTCGACGAGCTGGTCCCCGACTGGAAGGAGCGGGAAGACTTCCCACTGGAGCGCTGGGTCGAGAAGGAGTCCCTGTTCTTCCTGACCGAGAAGCGTGCCCTCAAGGCGCCGCTGCTGCCGCCGGAGTTCGAGGACAAGGGCCTGCCCATCGTCTCCATCGCCAAGTTCCAGGCCTGGCTCGCCGAGATCGCCGAGGAGCGTGGCGTGATGGTCTTTCCCGGCTTCGCCGGCTTCGACCTGCTGGGCGAGGACGAGGGTGTGGTCACCGGCGTGCGCTGCGGGGACAAGGGCGTGGGCGCGGACGGGCAGCCCAAGGACAATTTCGAGCCGGGCATGGACCTGGAGGCCAAGGTCACCGTCCTCGGTGAGGGACCGCGGGGTCACCTGACCCGCATCCTGGTGGACCGCTTCCACCTCGACGACGACGCCAACCCGATGGCCTACGAGCTGGGCTGCAAGGAGGTCCTGGAGTTTCCCGAGGGCACCATCACCGAGGGCGAGGTCTGGCTGCTCTCCGGCTACCCCCTGACCCTCGATGCCTTCGGCGGTGCGTTCATCTACACCATGGGTGGCGACCGGGCCTGCATCGGCATGATGGCCAGCCTGGACCACGAGGACCCCGCCCTCGACGTCCACTACCTGCTCCAGAAGCTCAAGGACCACCCCAAGATCCGGTCCAAGCTCGGCTCGGGCAAGGTGGTGAAGTACGGCGCCAAGACCGTGACCGTCGGTGGCTGGAGCTCGATCCCCCAGCTCTACGCCCCGGGGGCGCTGATCGTCGGCGACAGCGCCAGCTTCCTCAACCCGGCCCGGATCAAGGGCATCCACCTGTCGATGAAGTCCGGCATGCTGGCGGCCGAGACCGCCATGGACGCCCTGGTCAAGGACGACGCCTCCAGCGAGGTGCTCGCGGCCTACAAGGAGCGGGTGGACGCCTCCTGGATCCGCGAGGAGATGGAGCCGACCAAGAACTTCCACGCCGGCTTCGCCAGCGGGGGCCTCCTCGGTGGCGGGTTCAAGTTCGCCCTGCAGAAGGTCTTCGGGCCGGGGGCCACCCGGTCCTTCCACGCCGACCACGAGGGCATGCGGCGGCTGAGCCACGTCCACAACGGCAACGCCATGCCGTCCCGCGACGACATCAAGTACGACGGCACCTACCTGCTGGACAAGCTCACCGACGTCTACCTGTCGGGCACCAAGCACGACGAGCACCAGCCCTGCCACCTGCGCATCACCGACACCGAGATCTGCGCCACGAAGTGCGCCGAGGAGTACGGCAACCCCTGCGAGCGCTTCTGTCCGGCCCAGGTCTACAACATGGTCGACAACGAGGAGAACGGTCGCAAGGAGATGCAGGTGGACTTCTCCAACTGCGTGCACTGCAAGACCTGCGACATCCGCGATCCCTACCAGATCATCCAGTGGGTCCCGCCCGAGGGCGGAGACGGTCCGGAGTACGGCTACCTGTAGCGCGCTGGGACAGCCCGGAAACGATGCGCCGCCCCCGGCGGTAGGGGGGAGTGTGCTCGAAGGAGGGCCTCCCCATGTACCTGGTCACCGCGCTGTGTCTGCTCTCTGCGTCCGCCCAGGCTGAGGAGCCCTCGTCGAGTACCCGGTCCTGGCGTGTCGCCGGTGGGGCGGCCGTCGAGGCCTCGCCGTCGGTGGTCTCGGGTGGCCTCGGGCTGCGGTTCGACCTGCCGTGGCTCTCGGCGGAGGTGCAGGCCACCGCCTACCGCCAGCCGACTGCGGAGCTGGAGCCCGTCCTGCAGGAGATCACCGGGGCGGTGGAGCTACCCGGGTGGTGGGGACGGCGGGGCTGGGGGACGCTGGCCTGGTCCGGCCTCGACGGCCACCTCCTGCTCGGCGCCCGGGTCGCGGGCGACCAGGCCTTCCCGCGACCGGCGCACAGCGCGCTGGTGAACCAGCTCCACGTAGAGCCCGACTTCGCCGGCTACCTCCTCGCCGGGCCGACGATCGGGGGGCGCTACGCCACCCCGGACGGCCGGATCGAAGGCCGCCTGGACCTCTGGGTGCTGCGCGGCGTCGCCCTGATCGGCCGCTCCGACTACCTCGATCCCTCCTGGACGACGCACGACCTCCTGGGGACACGGGTGGGAGGGGGCGCGGCGCTGACCCTGCACCACGGCTGGCTGTTCGGGACCCTGCACGCCAACCTGGACTGGATCCCGGCCGCGCCCTGGGAGCGGCAGGAGACCGCCCGGCGAGGAGAGCCGACCCCCCCCGCAGCGTGGTCCCCCTGGCTGGCGGCGACGGCGGGTGTCGCATTCTGAGGGGAATGGCCACGAAGGCCCGTTTGAAGGATGGCGGCTCCTGGAGACATCCAGTTCGTGGGGGGAGGGTCGCGGAGGTCCGATGCCCCGCCAGACGTCCCCCTGGACCCTCGAGCCCGGTACCGCGGGGACCTCGGCCTCGGAGTCGCTCCTGTCCGAGCGTCAGCTCGACCGGGAGCGTCGGGTCCGCCTGAACGCGGCCCTGTGGAAGTCGGTGCGCAGGCTCAGGGAGCGTCGTCGCCGAGAAGGCGCGGCAGCACCTCTCCCGCAGGTCCCTGGAGCCACAGGTCCGCGTTCTCGCTGACCGCGGACCGGTTCGGGTTCACGTCGATCAGGGTGGCGCCGGTCTCCCTGGCCCGCAGCGCGACCGCCACCGGGGGCCAGACCATGCCCGAGGTGCCGACCACCAGGACCACGTCGCAGGCGTGGGCGTGGTGGAGGCAGAGCTCGATCACCCCCGGCCAGTAGGACTCGCCGAACCAGAGGATGTGCGGCCGTAGCGGCGCCCCACACCGCCCGCAGAGGGGCACGGGGCCGTCGGGGGAGCCGGGGTCCTCCTCGAGCAGCCCGATCCGGCTGCAGGCGGTGCAGCGTCCGAGGTCGATGTTGCCGTGCAGCTCGACCAGGGCTCGGCTGCCGGCCCGGAGGTGGAGTCCGTCGACGTTCTGGGAGGCCAGCAGGAAGGGGGCGTCCGGGAGCCCCTGGGAGGCGATCCACCCGTGGCGACCGAGCACCTGGTGCTCCAGCGCCACCAGGGCGGCGTGGCCGGCGTTCGGGCTGGCGTCGTTGCAGATCCCCCGGCGCCAGCGGTACCAGCGCCACACCCGGGCCGGGTCTTCGGTGAAGGCCGCCACCGTCGCCAGCTCCTCGGCCCGGTAGCCCTCCCAGAGGCCGCCTTCGCCCCGGAAGGTCGGAATGCCGGACTCCGCCGAGATGCCGGCACCGGTCACCACGAGGAGGCGGGTCGCCCCGGCGATGACGTCTCGGGCCTCCTGGATGGCGTCGTTGTCCATTCGAGTCTCCGCCTGGATGCTACATTGCCTGCCTATGGGCACTCTGGTCCTGACTCTGCTGCTCCTGGGCTGTGACAAGGACGATGGCTTCGGCGGGGACGGCACCCGCGTGGATCCTCCCAACGACACGGGCCCCTTCTACACCAACAACGGCGACGACACCGGCACCGACACCACCGACACCGATCCGGGCACCACCGACACGGCGGACACGGCGGACACGGCGGACACGGCGGACACCGGGCTCGACCTCGAAGGCACCGGCTACAGCCGCGGAGACGTGGCCTACAACCTGGTCGCGCCCGACCAGGACGACGACGACTGGGCGCTGTATGGCCAGTACGGGCGGGTGATCATCCTGACCTTCGGCGACGCGACGGACTCCCGCTTCCAGGAGATCTCCGGGTGGCTGGCCAGCCTCGGCTCCCAGTACGGGGCCGCCACCGCCGCGTTCCTGTTGACGGACTCGAACCTGACCCAGGCCGATGTCGACGCGGCCGAGAGCTGGGCCGACACCTACTCGCTGCCTACGGTCCTCTACCGGCCCACGGACGGCTCGGTGTCCACGAGCCCCTGGGCCTCCACGCCGCCGATGACCTACGTGATCGACCAGGAGATGGTCATCCACTGGACCAACCAGGGCAACACCGAGCAGGGGCAGGTCGAGGACAAGGTCAAGGACCTGGTGCTCGGCAAGTAGCGGCGGGTCAGCGCTGCTGTGCGGCCTCGTCCAGCGCCTCGCGGATCCGCTGGGCCGTCGAGCGCCCGATGCCGGGGACCTGGCTGAGCTCGATCACGGTGGCACCGGCCAGGGCCCGTGCGCTGCCGAAGTGACGCAAGAGCGCCTTGCGGCGACTGGGTCCGATCCCCGGGATCTCCTCCAGGACCGACGCCAGGGTGCTCTTGCGCCGGACCTTGCGGTGGAAGTTGATCGCGAAGCGGTGGGACTCGTCCCGGATGTGGCGCAGCAGGTTCAGGGACGGGTGGTGGTCGGGGAGTCGGATGGGCTCGGCGCGTCCCGGGACGAGGATCTTGTCGACCGGGGCGGTCTCGCCGCGACGCTTCTCGGCGCGGGCCTTCGCCAGGCCGATCACCGGCTGCCAGGTCAGGCCCAGCTCCTCGAGCACGGCCAGGGCGACGTTGAGCTGTCCCTTGCCCCCGTCGACGACCAGCAGGTCGGGGAAGAGCCCCTCGTCCGTGGCTCGGCGGAACCGGCGGCCGAGGACCTCGGCCATGGTCGCGTAGTCGTCCGCGCCTTCGACGGTGCGGACCCGGTAGGTCCGGTAGGCCTTCTTGGCCGGCTCTCCGTCGACGAAGACCACGCAGCTCGACACCGGGTGGTGTCCCTGGAGGTTCGAGTTGTCGAAGCACTCGATGCGGCGGGGGGGATCGGGGAGCTCGAGCAGCTCCGCGAGCTCGACGAGGGCCCGACGCAGCCGGGCCGCTCGTTCGTTGTCTCGCAGGTAGCGGTCGTGAGCGTTGCGCTCGGCGAGGCGAAGCAGGCGGACCTTCTCGCCGCGCTGCGGCTGGCGGAGCTTCACCCGGCGCCCGGTCCCCTCTCCCAGGAGCTCGGCCAGGGGCTCGGCGTCGGGCGGCAGCGCCGGCACCAACACCTCCGGGGGCACCGTGCGACCGCTGCCGTACCAGGTGTTGAGCAGGGTCGAGAGCAGCTCGCCCCCCTCCTCCAAGACCCCCTCGAAGGGCATCGCGGCCGGCTCCAGCATCATCCCGGCCCGCACCGGCAGCACCACGGCGACCCCGCGATCCCCCTCCCGGAAGAGCCCCCAGACGTCGCGGTCGCCGAGGCCACGGTCCACCACGCGCTGTCGTTCCAGCGTGCGCTCGACGGTCTGGATCAGGTCTCGGAGGCGGGCCGCCTCCTCGAACCTCTCCTCACCGGAGGCCGCGAACATGCGCTCCTGGAGCCGCGCGACGACCTCGGTGTTGCGGCCCTCCAACAAGAGCATCGAGTCGCGGACCAGCTCGCCGTACTCGGCCTCGGTGGTCAGTCCGTCCACGCAGGGGGCTGCGCAGCGTCCCATCTGGTAGAGCAGGCATGGCCGGGTGCGTGAGCGCAGGACCGCGTCGGTACAGGTGCGCAGGCGGAAGGTGCGATGGACGAAGTCCAGGGTTCGGCGAGCCCGCTGGGCTGAGCTGTAGGGCCCGAAGGTCCGGGAGCCATCGTCCCGGATGCGGCGGACGAGGGTGTAGCGAGGCCAGCGTCCCCGCGGGAAGATCCGGAGGTGGAGGAAGTTCTTGTCGTCGCGGAGCTTGACGTTGTAGCGGGGGTTGTGGCGCTTGATCAGGGTGTTCTCGAGGATCAGCGCTTCCTTCTCGCTGTCCGTGAGCACGACCTCGACGTCGGCTGACTGGGCCACCAGGAAGCGCACCATGAAGCGCCCGTCCTGGCCGGCCAGGTACTGGCGCACGCGAGCGCGCAGGTTCACCGCCTTTCCGACGTAGAGCACCACGCCGTCCGCGTCCTTGAAGAGGTAGACCCCACTGCTCGTGGGCAGGGCCGCGGCCTGCTGCTCCAGTGTGGGCACCCCTACGGGCCGGTCAGATCGAGGTGGAGAGGGTCCGTCTCCAGGAGCTGCTCGGCCGTGAGGGTTCGACACACGTGGACCTGGTCGGCGACGGCGCACAGCTCGTGGACCTCATCGTCGCTCGGCACCGGGACCCGAGCCGGCGCTCGCCCGTAGCTGGTGCTGTCCAGGCTGATCAGCGCCCTCTCCGGGTCCGAGGTCACGGTCACCTCCGGACCGTCAGCGGCGGCTTCGGCGCGGGTGGGAAGGGAGGAGGTCGCCGGCTCCGTCGGCGTCGGCGGGACCACCGTCTCGCCATCGTCGCCCGATCGGATGATCGCGGCCAGGACCAGGAAGAGCAGGGCGGCGCCGAACACGATGCGGCCCCAGGGCAGGCCGGCGCCGTCGAGGCGCAGCTCGCGGATGGGGGTCGTGGGGAGGGACTTCTGGAGCTCCTCGAGGCTGCGGCCGGACTCGGTCCACTTGCCGGCGCCCAGCTCGGTCTCCCGGCTCGGATCGTTGGTGACGCCGATGGAGCCAGGGAGGTCGAGATCGCTCAGCTCGGGGGTGCGCGACAGGATGCCGCCTCCGCCCGCGGACGCGATGCCGTCGCCCTTGGGCATCTCGGGTGCCAGGGGGACCGCCACCGCGGGTGGTGAGCTGGACGGTTCGGGGCTCCTGGGCGTGAAGGAGACCTCGGGTTCCTGGGCGTAGGGGGGCTCGGGCGGGGCCACCGGGGCCGGGGGCAGCGGCGGCAGCACCTCGGGCGGGGCGGGCGGTGCGCCGAAGGAGGCCTCCTGGAAGTCCCCCACCAGCTTGTCCTCCGGGGCGCCGGCGACCTCCAGCGGGTCGAGGTCCTCGGAGGGAGCCGCTTCGACCGGCAGGGGCTCGGGCTCTCCTTCGACCGGGGCGAGCTCGACGAGGGCGGGCTCGTCGGGCGGGGCCTCGGCGGTGGAGGCCTCGATCAGCGGGATGGGAACCCGGCGCGGAGGGGGTGCGGTCTCGATGATCGGGGGTTCGGGCCGTACGGTCCCCTCGCTGTCCGAGGGGCTCTCGCCCCCTTCCGGGCTGGC